>NZ_JBIAFE010000004.1:43834-347437 GCF_042869115.1 Micromonospora sp. NPDC007230
AGCAGGTCGGTGAAGCCGTCTCCGGTGGCGTCCGCCGGGATGATGCTGGCGAAGTTGTTCCACCCGCTGCCGACCTGGCGCACGTCTCCGTACGGCTTGCCGTTGTCGCGGACGAAGTTGTTCGAGTACAGCCACATCGTGCCGTCGGCCTTCACGCCGAGCAGGTCGGTGAAGCCGTCTCCGGTGGCGTCCGCCGGGATGATGCTGGCGAAGTTGTTCCACCCGCTGCCGACCTGGCGCACGTCTCCGTACGGCATACCGTTGTCGCGGACAAAGTTGTTCGAGTACAGCCACATCGTGCCGTCGGCCTTCACGCCGAGCAGGTCGGTGAAGCCGTCCCCGGTGGCGTCCGCCGGGATGATCTTGACGAAGCTGTTCCAGCCATGGCCGATCTCACGCACGTCGCCGTACGGCTTGCCGTTGTCGCGGCCGATGTTGTTCGAGTACAGCAGCATGGTGCCGTCCGGCTTCACGCCGAGCAGGTCGGCGAAGCCGTCGCCGGTGGCATCGGCGTTGATGACATGGGTGAAGTCGCCCCAGCCACTGCCGATCTGACGCACGTCGCCGTACGGCATACCGTTGTCGCGTTCGAAGTTGTTGGAGTACAGCCACATCGTGCCGTCGGTCTTGGTGGCCACCACGTCGTGGTAACCGTCACCGGTCACGTCGGCGATCCCGGGATCCTTCACCGGGGGCAGTCCGGTGGTCGTGATGTTGTTGTAGCGGCGTGCGACGTAGTTGCTCGCCGGGTGCGAGTCGATGAGGCCGTCGGAGCCGCCGGTGAGGGTTTCCGTCGCCATCTTCACCGGCTTCGAGCCGAAGGCGTAGTACTCGAACGTGCCCGTCGACTGGTCGATCCAGCGCTTGAAAAGGATGACGTGTTCGTCCGCCGAGTTCAGGACGTCGCCCGGCTGAAGGGCGCTCTTGCTGATCTGAGCCGACACCGTGTAGAGGTTGCGGGTCGTCTTCGAAGTCGAAAGGTGCCACGCCATGGAGACGAAGCCGGAGCAGTCTCTGCGGTAGGGCCTGCCGTCCTGGTCGGGGTAGTAACCCGACTGGCTGTAATCGATATTCGCGCGGTTGTCATACCAATACTTGGCGCGGCTGAGCACTTCGTCCGGCGTGATCTGTCCGCCCACGCTGGAGGCGGCGTAGGCGGCCTGCGGGGCGCTGGTGACAACGGTGGCGACGCCACCGGAGAGGCCGACGCCGGCAGCGAGGGCCACACCGAGCGCCATCGTGGTCAGGCGTCGAATCGCACTGTTTTCCATTGGTTTTCCTTTCACGATCCTTGACTGTTTCGGGACAGGTTGGTCCGGCCGCCGGGCCATGTGCGGCGGCGGATCGGGCGGGGATTCTCAGGAGCCGATGCCGGGTGCTAGATGATTCGCCACGGCTGAAGCAGCGGATTGCTGCTGATCGCTTTGTCGACGATCCGGTGCAGGGTGTCGGCGGCCTCCTTCGGGTCGTCGCTGTCGATGAATGCCAGGATGTCGGCGCCATGCGGACCGGCGCGGACGCGTATGTGCTCCACCCCGTGCCCTGGCGCGGCCTGCGCGTAGATCAGGTCCCGCAGCACCGACGAGTCGACGGTGGTCGTCGCAGCCAGCGGTGCGATGCGGATGTGTGTGGCGACCATTACGCCCCCGTGTGCGGACTCGCCGGCAGCGGGGCGCCCCAGCCGTATCCGTCGGCCACAACCTGGGTCACCGGAGAAGCGGGCGGCGGGGCACCCCAGCCGTACCCCTCGGCAAGCGCCGCCAGGGCGTCCTGGCCGGCGACCAGTGTTGCCGCGAGAACCAGGGCGAGAGACGCAATCATCACCAGACGGCGATTAACATTGATGTAGGTAAACATATCGATCATCTCCCTCGCGAAAGCCTATACACGGTTTTGATGGGTTTTGCGGGGCCTTGTAGTAACTTTCGCCGCGCTGAGAAAAGCATCGCGGGCACGACCGGCGATGTCACCGGTTCTGACCTGGCGTGAGCCCGCCCGGCGGGATCACGCCAGCGGCGAGCGGGGCAACGAAGACGATCACTGCAGGGCAGAATGCTGGGCGCAGGGCTCTTACTCGGGGGAGGGGCTATGTTCGACCTGCTGGGCCTGTCAACGCAGCACGAGATGATCTACCGGGCCATGCTGCAACGTCCCGACCTGAACATCGCCGGCTTGGCCGAACATCTGGCCGTATCCGGTGACCAGGTACGCGAAGCGCTGGACGTGCTGGCCGACCTCGCCCTGATCCGGCTGGATCCGCAAGGCGAGCATGCCCGGGTAGTGCGTCCTCAGGCCGGGCTGATGGCGCTCCTGGCGAAGGTGGAGGCGGACGTCGCTGTCCGACAACGACAGGTCGAGGCGACCAGGGCTGCCATCGCCGCCATCGCCACCGCCCACGACGACCGCCACCAGGCAGCGGAGGGCAGGATCCTCGAAGGTGTCGACAGCGTCCGGGAACGATTGGCCGAGCTTGCGCACACCACCCGTACCGAGTGCCTTTCCTTCACCACCGGCGGCGCGCAGACCTCGGACACGATGGAGGCCGAGCGACCGCTCAACCAGGTCGCGCTGCAGCGAGGTATCCGCATTCGCAACGTGTATCAGGACAGCTTCCGCAACGACCCCGCCACCCTCGCGCACGCCCGCTGGATGGCAAGCCTGGGCGGCCAGTCGCGCACCACACCCACCCTGCCGATGCGCCTGGTCATCGTCGATCGGGAAACCGCGCTCGTACCCATCGACCCCGACAACTCCGGGCAGGGAGCGCTGGAACTACACAGCCCCGGGGTCATCGCCGGACTCGTCGCGCTGTTCGAGCAGGTCTGGCGCGCCGCGACACCCTTCGGCGAGCAGACCGCGCCCGACACGCATGGTCTCACTCCCCAGGAACGGGAGCTGTTACTACTACTCTCGTCCGGCCACACCGACGAATCGGCGGCCCGCAAGCTCGCGATCTCTCTGCGGAGCGTCCAGCGCATGATGACATCCCTGACCGAGCGGCTGGGCGCAGCCAGTCGATTCCAGGCCGGCGTCCACGCCGGCCGCCGCGGTTGGGTGTGACGGAGATGACTTCCTGACCTGCGGGAATGGGCCGGATTTGCCCCAGGCCGAGCTGCAGAAGGAACCACCGGGCGGGGTCGAGGACGAGCCGGCTGATCACGCTCTGGGTCGGTCGCGGGGTGGCTGGACCAAGCTGCACCTGGCCTGCGACTGCGGTCAGCTGGCGAAGAGGCGAGCACCAACAGGACTGCCACAGACTGCGGCGCGGCCCCTCTTGCTTGTTGAAAGCAGAGGGGCCGCGTTGGTCAGTTGACCTTGAAGCTGTGGGTGCCGCTGTAGCCGGCCAGGTGGTCGGTGTCGGCGGGCTGGTAGATGCGGTAGGAGTAGGTGCCCTTCGAGGAGGGCTGGATGATGAACCGGTAGGTGCTGCTCGGCGACAAAGCCTTGCTGGTCACTGTGGACCAGCTGCCGTTGACGTAGCGCTGCAGGTGCACGGTTTTCCCGGCGTGGGTCGGGGAGACGTTGCCCACTAGCGTGACCGACCCGCCGAGGGTGAAGGACGTCTTCGACAACTTGGCCGAGACGTTGGTCCTGACCCCCAGCGCGTGGAGGCTGCTCTCCGAGCCCCCGTAGGCGGTGGAGTTGCCGTAAATCCACTTGTAGTCGAGGCTCCACGACGGCGTGTGACTGTAGGACAGTTTGCCGGAGCTGTCGCTGGTCGCAGTGGCGATCAGCGTCCAGGTCGTGGTGCCGGCGCGCCGGCCATACAGGAGCACCGGTGCGCCGGTGATCGCGGCGCGGGTGTCGGCGCGCACCACCGTCCCCGTGACCGTCACCGCCGAGCCGTAGGTGAGCGCGGTCAGGTTGCTGCTGATCGTGGTTTCGCTGCCGATCAGCGTAACCGCCGGCGCGGTGGCGCTGTACCTGCCGCTGCGGTCCTTGACCCACACCCGGAAGGTGTACGGCGTACCCGACTCCAATCCCGTCGCCGTGGCACTGCTACCGGTTCCCGCATACACCGCCGTACCCGCGGTGGGCGACGAAGGCGGCGCCGTACCCATGGCCCTTCGCACGATGACCTGGTCCAGATCGGTGATCGCGGGCAAGGTCCACGACAGCGCGGCCGAGCCGACACCACCAGTCGCCTTGAAGTTCGACACTGCCGGCGGGCCAAGGTCCTCGACCTTAAAGCCGTACGAGGTGCTTATGGACCGGATGCCGTCGGCCGTGACGCCGCGGACGTTCAGCAGGTACATCCCGGTGGCCGGCGGCGTCCAGGTGAGCGTCGCGGTGCCGTCGGCCCGGGCGGCGATGGTGGTGTACGTCGAATCGTTGACCGAGTACTCGTATGCGGCCGTGCGGGGCAGGCGCGGGGTGAAGGTGAAGGTGCCCGGGGCGAGCGTGCCGGTGCCGTCCTCAGGAAACTCAGTAGAGGTGACGCGGGGACGGTCGGTGACGGTCCACCCCGCGACACCCCCTTCCGTCGCCACCCCGGCGACGTTACGTGCGACGACGACCACGTAGTTCTGGCCGCGCTTCGTCGAGGTGAAACCGAAGGTGACACTGCCGTCCGCCGCCGCCTTGAGCACCTGCTTCGTCGCCTCGTCCCCGTTGAACACGGCCACGTACTCCACCGCGTTCACCATCCGGGTACGGGCCGTGAAGGTCGCCGGTGTGCCCAGGTCGACGCCGCCGGTGCGGGTCACGGTCGGGCTCGCCCCATCGACCCAGACGGAGGTGAAGCGTGGCTCGGACAGGGTGCCGTCGGCACTTCGGCTCTGCACCCACAGGCCGTCGACGCGGGTGTCGGTGGCCGTCCAGGTGAGGTCGGCGGTGCCGTCCGCGCGAGCCGGGAGAGCAGTCTTCTCGATCGGCCTTTCCTCCAGGCCGAGATACCTCGGCCAATAAAGGTAAGCCTCGACGCCCGGCGCTCGGGGCGCTAGGTGGAACGTGAGAGAGGACCCGATCACAACGCCCCGGTCCGTGTCACCGGTGAGCTTGGGGCCGTTGTCGACGACAAATGTGTAGGCGCGGTCGGGGTGCGTCGCGCCGTCGCGGGTGACGCTGTGGACGTAAAGGGTCTGTCGGCCGGCGCGGATTGGGGCGATCATCGCGGTTGCCTTCCCGTCGACGCCCGCCGGAACTGAACCCGACGGCCCGTCCCCGTCGATGCGCCACGCGAACGACGCCGTGTCAGCGACGCTGGCCCTGAACTCGAACGCGCCGGGTACGCCGACGTTGTAGGCCAGGTTCGAGTCCCAGTCCGGGTACGCGGACGAGAAGATCGACGGCCGGGTTTCCTTGACGTGGAACTCATAGTGAACAGCCTGGGACGAGTTTCCCGCGCGGTCGACGGCGTAAACGGTGAGTGAGTGGTATCCGGCCGCGCGAGGAGTCCACCCGACGGTCGCCGGACCGCCGAGCTCCGACGCGTCCACCATCGACTCCACATACTCGTTGTACAACTCGCTGGAGTAGAACCGGTAGCGGTAGCTGACGGTGTCGTCGGAGGCCGAGGTCAGCGTGAACACGCCGGGGACGCCAATCGCGCCGTTGGCGTTGTCCCAGCTGCCGGCGGGATATTCGGGGGATGTGACGGTCGGTGCCGGGCCGCCGCTGCGGTCCACGGTGAAATAGCACGTGCCGCTCCAACGGGAGGCATCAGCGCCGTCGAGGACCCGCACCCGCCAGGCGTACGTGACGCCGTCGAGCTGCTTTGCCTCGTCCTCGAGCTGGACGTACACCTCGTTGCTCTGCTCGCCGATGCCACGGAGCCACTGCTGCGGGTGCTCCGGGTCGGCGACGTCCCATACCTGGAAGTCAGCCTGCAGCCCGGTGCCCTGCCCCGTCCGGTCGAAGGTGCCCCGCAGCACGACGGCGTGTGCATCGTTGAGCCTGGTCGGGCTCAGATACGGCCCGGGCTCGCTGGTGGCACACGGCTGGCCCGCAGTCTTGAGATCAGTCGGTGCCGCCACGGCTGCCGCGGCCGGGGCGGCCGTGAGCCCTATCGCAGCTCCGGCGCCGAGCGCCGACACCGTGAGCAGCGCGATCGTCCGCTGACGAGCGCGCGAAGGTGTACCCATGCAGTCTCCCCCATGATGGACAGGTGCCGTTGCTCACCCGCGAACAGGATCGCATGCCGGCACGACCAAGGAGAGCCCGCCGAGATGCGGTCGGCGCTGCGCCTTCGCCGAGGACGTAGGCACAGCCAGCAATGGCAGTCATTTGGAAGGTTCTCTCGCCGGCAAGTCGGGGACTCGGTCCATCCGTTCGGTGGTGGACATTGTTGCCGCTGTCGCGCACAGTAGTTCGAATTGTGCGGCGGGTTTCCTGCCCGCCCTTGATCACGGGGGAGCGGGCGGTGCGTGCAGGCCGACGAATGGTGGGTGCGATCGCCGCATTGGCGATGGTGTTGGGTCTTCTGACCGCGACCTCGATGCCGGCGGCGGCCGCCGAGGTCATCTGGCTCGACTCGCCGGTCCTGGGTGCCCGCATAGCTCCTGGCCCGGTGCTGGTGGCTGGGCGGCTCGAACGCATGGATCCGGGTGACAAGGTGTCGGTGTCCTTCACCGGCCGCCCCGGTCAGGAGTGGACTGCGTCCCCCGGCCCGGACGGGCGCTGGTCGGTCAGCGTCGACACCGCAGGGTTGCCTGACGGCCTCTACCAGTTCTCCGCCACCGTGCCGAGCAGCTTCGGCGGCCAGGCCACGGCGTTGAGGGTGGTCTACGTCGACCAGGTGGCCGACGACATCGTCATCGACACCCCAGCCAGCGGCGCCACCATCAGCGCCCCGGGTACGGAGGGGGTCCAGTTCACCGGTCACGTCCCAGGCGTCGGCCGATCACTGCAGCCCGGCACCTACCTGATGGCCAACATCGACGGGGGCATCAGCCTGTCGGTCGCTCGTGTGGGCGAGGACGGCAAGTTCAGTTTTTCAATCCCCACGCGTCATCTGTCCAACGGATCGCACCGGATCGCCGTAGGCCCGGACTGCATGATGACGGTGGACTGTCCCCCGGGGCTTGCGACGGTGGACATCCAGGTCGCCCTGACTCCCTCGGTTCAGGTGACCACCCCGACAGCCGGGCAGGTTTTCGACTCGGGGTCGGTCATGTCGTTCGGCGTCACCGTGGACAACCCCGGTCCGGTCGATGCCGTGACTGCGACCGTCGACAACCAGATACCGGTTCGGTTCAGCAGCCCCCTCAAGGTCAGCGGCACCAGGTCGCTGTGGTGGGGCAACCTCGCTTCCGGCGAGGTGCCTCCGGGGTTGCACACGCTCCGGGTCACCGCCACGGTGCGGGGCCGGACGATCGTGCCGCCCGACGTGCGCTTCGTGGTCGACTTCACCGCAACCACCGTGGCGTCCGTGAGCGTGCCCGCTGCCGTGCAACTGGCGAACTCGGTCGGTGTGTCCTGGACCGGGGTCGACAACGTCGCGGTGGCCAGCTACGACGTGCGCTACCGCACCAGCTCCGCCAGCAGCGGATCGAGTGGATACGTCTACCCGGCGGCACTTCAGCGCACATCAGCGATGCGGACGACCCTCGCTGCCACGGCCGGCGTCCAGTACTGTTTCTCGGCCCGGGCTCGGGACCACGCCAACCGGATCTCTGCCTGGTCAGCTGAAACCTGCACCGCGACCCCCTACGACGACCGGTGGCTCGCCGTATCGGCCGGCAGCGTCCGCGGCACTGGCAGCTCCTACTACCGCGGCACCTACACGAAGCTGGCGCCCAACGGCACAGCCTCGCATGCGGTGACTGGAAGTCGATTCGGCATCGTCGCCCGTACCTGTCCCGACTGCGGTGAGGTCACCGTATCCGTTGGCAGCGCGACAATCGGTAAGGTCAACCTCAGGCGATCCACCACGGGTCAGGCCCTGTTCTGGCTTCCCACACGAGCCCGAATGTCCGGCACCATGGTCATAAAGTCCACCAGTAGCCGCACCGTCATCATCGACGGCGTCGTCGTCCTGCGATAGACGGCACCCGACCCGCGGAGGTCGTGAGGGACGAGCGCGGAAAAGCCCCCGACCATGGCAAGGTCGGGGACTTTCGTAGCCGAGATCAGCGCCCGGAGTGCGGCGTGGCCGCGCCGGGAGCCACTCGGTGCCCGCGAACGAATCGGGCGGCCCGGCCGCGGAGGCCGGACCGCCCGGGTGTTGCCGGCATGGCGCCGAGGAGTGTCAACAGGACTGGATGAAGCGGGACCGCACGCCCGCGTCCAGCGTCACCTCGTCACCCGCAGCTACGGTGACCCAGTCGGTGTAGCCGTAGTTGGCGCCACCGGTCTCGTTCCAGTAGTAGATCAGATCCGAGTCGACCGAGTCGATGAAGTCGTGCGGGTAGTGCACGTGGAACTGCACGCGGTAGGTGCCCGAGCGGACGTACGCGGTGAAGGTGCCGTCGGGGTTGACGGTGGTCAGCCCGCCGGAGCCCTGGCCAGGGGCCGGCACCACGTCGATGCGGTCGATCCCCTCGCTGCCGACCGGGGCGCCCACCTCGCACGAGTCCCACACGCGGTTGTTGTTGCCGTCCACCCAGACGGTGCCGCGGACGATCGCGCCCTGCTCGACCGTGATGGTGTGCCGCGCCGTGTTGTTCTCCAGGGTCGTTTCCGGCGACGTCGTCGCCGCGGTCGCCTCCAGCGTCACGACGTCGCCGACCGTGGTGGCGGTGAGGATCCCGCCGTAGTACAGCGGCTCGCTCGTCTCGCCCGGCCGCAGCGTGCGGTGGAGGCACCGCCAGCCGGTCTGGCCGTCGGCCACGCCGTCGCCGAACGCGCAGTCCCACCCCTCGCTCGACGTCTCCGCGCCCCGCATCCCGGCCGGCACGGGGATGGTGACGGTCACCTCGCCCGAGGGCGTGTTTCCGGTGTTCCGGACCGACGTGGAAGCATTCACATACTCATTCGTGAGCAGCTGCTGGGTCGTGGCGGCGGGTACGACGTCGAGATCCACCGTGCTGGGGATGTAGCGCACACTTGCCTGGCCGGTGTTGTTGGCGGTCGACGATTCCGCACCGGTCCTCGCTGTGGCGCTGATCGTCAGCACGTCGCCGGCGGTCCCGGCCGAGAGCCCGAACGGGATGGCCAGCGTGTCGGCGACCTCGCCAGCGGCCAGCGGGGCGCGGGTGCAGGTCGCGGTGCCCAGGAGGTCACAGTGCCAGCTCGGCGGTACCACGAATCCGTCGGCGGCGAACCAGGCGTCCGTCGGAAGCGTGAACGCCACGGTCACGTCCTGGCTGGCCTTCGTGCCGGAGTTCCGCACGTCGACGGTGAGGGTCGACCAGCCGCCGCTGGCGGGGACCTCGACGGGGTCGACTGAGGTGGTAACGACGAGGTCGGCTCGGGCGGGAGCGGCGCCGGCCGGGGCGGCGGGCAGCAGGGCGGTGCAGAGCGCGGCCAATGTGCCGACTGCGAGGCCGCTTCGGAGCAGGTGATGACGGGTGGAGCGGGAGTGAACGGACATCAGGTCCTAACGTCGGAGGGATCGGCCGGGCCGGTCGCCCGGTCCTCGGGATCGTCGGCGTCCCATAGATGGAGCGCCATGATCGTGACCACCGTTACGCATTGCCGGGAAGCTTCCCGGCGGGATTCTGAGCCCTATTTTCCGTGCGGGTCGGACGCGTTGAGCGTCGCGACGACCTGGTCGTAGTCGCCGCGCGCTTCGCCGTACCGGAGGAACTTCACGCGCTCGACCTGGATCTCCCTGGCCTCGGTCTGTGACTCCAGCAGCGCGACGACCTCCGCCACGAACTCGTCCAGCGGCATCGCGAACTCGCTGTCCTCCTGCCCGGGCAGCAACGAGGTACGGACGGCCGGCGGTTCGAGCTCCACCACCTTCACGGTCGTGTCGGCGAGCTGCAGCCGGATCGACTCGCTGAGCATGTGGATCGCGGCCTTCGACGCGTTGTAGCTCGGGGTGACCTTCAGCGGCGCGAACGCCAGGCCCGAGGAGACGGTGACGATGGTGGCGTCCGGCTGCGCCCGCAGGTGCTCGATGAACGCGGCGATGAGCCGGATCGGGCCGAGCACGTTGGTCGTCACCACCGCCTCGGCCGAGGCGAGGAACGATTCGGGCTGGTGCCAGTCCTCGACGCGCATGATGCCGGCCATCGTGACGAGGACGTTGAGGTCCGGGTGCTTCGCCAGCACCTCCTTCGCGGCGGCGGTGATGCTCGCCGGGTCCGTCGTGTCGATCCGTACGGTGTCGATGCCCGGATGTTCCGCGGCGATCTTGTCGAGCAGGTCGATACGCCGGCCGCCGACGACGACCGTGTTGCCCCTGGCCCGCAACTCGACGGCGAGGGCCAGGCCGATACCGCTCGTGGCGCCGGGAATGAAGATCGTGTTTCCGGAGATGTTCATGCCCCGAGCCTCGCCGTTCCTCGAGGGCGGATTAAGAGACCGGTTATCGGGGGATCGGCAATCCCTGGTTGGCTCCCGCCGCCTGCGGATACTGGGATCATGGACCGTGCAGCCCTGGCCGACTTCCTGCGCCGCCGCAGAGAGGCACTGCAGCCCGGGGACGTCGGGCTGGCTGCCGGCGCCCGCCGGCGCGCACCCGGCCTGCGGCGTGAGGAGGTCGCTGCCCTCGCCGCCATGTCGACCGACTACTACACCCGACTGGAACAGCAGCGCGGCCCGCAGCCGAGCCCGCAGATGCTGGCGTCGCTCGCCCGGGCGCTGCGGCTGACCGGCGACGAACGCGACTACCTCTTCCGGGTGGCGGGGCAGAACGCCCCGGCCTCGGTGTCCGCGGCGACGCACGTCGCCCCGGCGCTGCTGCGCGTGCTGGACCGGCTCGACGACACCCCGGCGCTCATCCTGTCCAACCTCGGCGAGACCCTCGTGCAGAACCGGATGGCCGAAGCCCTGTTCGGCGACAGATCGGGCCACACCGGCCTCGCCCGCAGCGAGATCTACCGGTGGTTCATCGAGCCCGCGGAGCGGCTGCGCTACCCCGAGGAGGACCGCGACCGGCAGAGTCGCGCCCAGGTCGCCAACCTGCGCGCCGCGTACGGGTCGATGGGCCCGCAGTCACGGGCCGGCGAGATCGTGCGGGCCCTGCAGAAGGCGAGCGCGGAGTTTGCCGAGCTGTGGGAACGACACGAGGTGGCCAAGCGCTTCGAGGACCACAAGACGCTCATCCACCCCCAGCTCGGCGCGATCGAACTGGACTGCCAGGCGCTGATCACCGAGGACCAGTCCCAGGCACTGCTCGTGCTCACCGCGCCACCGCGCAGCGAGGGTTACGAGAAGCTGCAACTGCTTGCCGTGCTCGGACACGAGCAGTTCCCCGCCGACCCGACCCCGAAGTAGTGCCGTGACCAGGGCTCGCCGGGCAAGGGCCGAGCGAGCACCCCTGAATCAGGACGTGGGGGCCAGCGAGGCGGCCTCCCAGGCAAACCCGTCCGGGTCGGTGAAAGCCCCGACATCGCCGCCGATCATGAGCCGGTGCGAGCCGGTGCCCTCGGGAGCGACGCCGACGTCCTTGGCAAGCGCACGGCGCCGGTACAGCGCCAGCTTGACCGGGCTCGACCCAGCGGCGAACTCGACGTACATGCGGCCGAAGCTCCTCGCCACGGCCAGGCCGCGCTCGACGTAGAACCGCTTGCTCGCTGCCACGTCCGCGACACCCAGCAGGAGCACCAACTCGTCGATCTGCCGGGTCGCCGGGCCGGTGTCCTTCTTCGCCGAGGTCGCAACCTTCCAGATCGTCCCGTCCGGGGCCTGCACGACACCGCCGTAGCCCCAGAGCGACTTCGCGGCCGGCTTCAGCGTCGTGGCACCGGCGTCCAGGGCGGCGCCGATGAAGCCGTTGACGGTGGCCGGCTGGGACACCGTGAGCGCCAGCGTGAACCCACGGAAACCGGTCGTCGGTGCCTCCGAGGCCCGCAGGCGGATCTGCGTGTCCAAACCGAAGGCGGCGGTGTAGAAGCGGCTGGCGGCCGCCGGGTCGGCCACGTCGAGGGTGACGGATTCGATGGATGTCATGACAATCACGCTAGTTGCGGCTCGGCGACCAGGGCTTCTCGATTCCTGACCGGTCTGGTCACCTGCTTCGCCACACACGACGGCATCCCCGCCGCAGCGCTGGTCGCGCGGCGCCGGTAGGCGCTGGGCGACATGCCGACCAGCTCGGTGAAGCGGGTGCTGAAGGTGCCCAGCGAGGAGCACCCGACCGCGAAGCAGACCTCGGTGACGTTGAGGTCGCCACGCCGCAGCAGCGCCGCCGCCCGCTCGATGCGCCGCGTCATCAGGTACGCGTACGGCGACTCGCCGTAGGCCAGCCGGAACTGGCGGCTGAGGTGCCCGGCCGACATGTTCACGCCACGGGCCAGCGCCTCGACGTTCAGCGGCTGCGCGTACTCCCGGTCGATCCGGTCGCGGACGCGGCGCAGTCGAGCGAGGTCGGTGAGGCGGTGCGCC
Organism: Micromonospora sp. NPDC007230; assembly: GCF_042869115.1. Lineage (NCBI taxonomy): Bacteria > Bacillati > Actinomycetota > Actinomycetes > Micromonosporales > Micromonosporaceae > Micromonospora > Micromonospora sp. NPDC007230. Next base: position 56,270 of record NZ_JBIAFE010000004.1, read on the forward strand.
GCGGTGAGCGCGCGCCCCCACGAGGGGTGACACATGAGAGAGCTCCTTTCATCGATGCCCGCGAGCATGGAGCGGCCCGCCGAGGGGTGTGGGCGAGGGCGGCGGCCGGGAAGGGCCGACCGCTCCGTTCCCGCGGGTGGTCGTGGCACCGGCCAGCACGGCCGAGTGACCGGTCGGTTCAGCGAAGCTCCTGGATGCGGACCAGGTTGCCGGCGGGATCGCGGAAGGCGCAGTCGCGGATGCCGTACGGCTGCTCGGTCGGCTCCTGGACGACCTCGGCGTCGCCGGCCTGCACCTTCTCGAAGGTGCCGTCGAGGTCCCGGGTGGCCAGCAGGATCCAGCCATAGGTGCCCTTGGCCATCATTTCGGCGATGGTGCGGCGTTCGTCCTCGGTGATCCCGGGGTCGGCGGCCGCCGGCGCCAGGAGAATGGACGTGTCGGGCTGGTTGACCGGGCCGACGGTGATCCAACGCATCTTGCCCTGGCCGACGTCGGTGCGGACCTCGAAGCCGAGGACGTCCCGGTAGAAGGCCACGGAGGCGTCCGGGTCGACATGCGGAAGGAAGCTCGTGTGAATGGTGATGTCCATGACGATCATGCTAGGCGCGGCTCCGTGGCCTGCACTTCTTGATTCCTGATCGATCTTGGCCACTTCATCACCAGCCGGGACAGAGCCTTTCCTCAGCCACCGGTCCCAGGCAGCTACCATCGCCGGGTGAACTCCTACTGGCACGTCGTTCTGCCGCCGCTCTGCGCCTGATCGGGCGCAGACACTGATGGTGTGAACCCCTGACCCCGTCGACTGCGGCGGTTCAGGTTCCTGTGGTGCGCCCGTTTCGGATCGAGTCCCAGACGCATTCGACGACGGAAGACCACTACTGTGCCGAACCACATTTCACCTCAAGCTCCCACCTACCCGGCCACCGGCCAACGCCCCTCCCGCACCGGTTCCCTGGGCGGCCCCGCGCCCATCCTCACCGCAGCCGTTCTCTGGGGTACGACCGGGACCGCCAGCTCCCTGGCACCCGCCGGTGCACCGGCGGCGGCGATCGGCGGCGCCGGTCTCACCCTCGGCGGCACCCTGCTGTTCCTCACCTCACGCCGCGCCCGCTCGCTGCCCGCCAGCTGCACCCGCCCCGAGCGGTGGCTGCTCGTCCTGGGTGCGCTGGCGGTGGCCGGGTATCCGGTCACCTTCTACCCCGCCGTTGCCCGGACCGGCGTGGCGGTGGCCACCGTGGTTGCCCTGGGCAGCGCGCCGGTCTTCGCCGGCCTGCTGTCCTGGATCACCTCGCAGGCCCGGCCGACCGCACGCTGGAGCGGCGCCACCGCGGCCGCCGTGCTGGGTTGCACCCTTCTGGTGCTCGGCCCCGGGCTCACCGGACATGCCGCGCCCATGGACCTGACCGGCGTCGCACTCGCCGGGTGCGCCGGCCTGTCGTACGCCGCCTACTCGCTGATCGGCGGGAAACTGATCACCCGCGAACACCCATCCGATGCGGTGATGGGCGTGCTGTTCGGCGCAGCCGGGCTGCTCGTCCTGCCGCTCGTGCTGTTCACCAACCCGCACTGGCTCGCCACCACCCGCGGCGCGGCGGTGGCGCTGTACCTTGCCCTGTTCACCGTCTACCTGGCCTACCGGCTCTTCGGGCACGGGCTGCGCCGTACTCCCGCGTCGGCGGCCACGTCGCTGACCCTGGCCGAGCCTGCCGTGGCAGCGGTCCTGGGTGTCGCCGTCCTCGATGAACGCCTGCCGGCCGCATCGTGGTCCGGGATGGTCGTCCTCGCCCTGGGCCTGGTCCTCCTGACCGTCCCCGCTGGTGCTGGTAGCCGAAGGCGATAAGCCGTCGCTCTGGTCCTGTGGCTTCGTCGTGACGGGCGGCGACCGTTCCGCGGGGAATGTCGGGGCCGGGTGCGCTTTCCATGCCGCACCCGGCCACCTCACTCACACCAGGCTGGCGCCGAACCGCTGGCCGTCGAACTCGCGGACGCGAACGTTTACGACCGTGCCGACCTCGGCCTTGGCGCTGCGCACGAGCCCGGGCACGCCTGCCGGAGTCTCGACGAGCACGCCGAACGGCAGGACCTTGGTCACGGTTACGGCGACGACATCGCCGGCTTGCATCGGGGTGGTCATAGAGTCTCACCCCCTCTCGATCATCGGGGTGATTCGGGGCGGCGACGGTGCGCGTCGCAGTCCTCCCTGGTCTCGTGCGACCGACGCAGCGCCGGGGTCCACCCGGACATCACGCCGAAGACGGTAACACCGCCGGCGGGTTCCTTCCGCACTCTCCCGACTGGCACCCGATAGCGAAGCCCGCCGGCGGCGTTACCGGTAGCCGCCGACACCGCCGCTGACAGCCGGGCGGACACGAAGCGCCCCCACGCGAGGCGGTGGGGGCGTTCGTGGTTCAGCTGAGGCAGGGCCGGCTATCGAGCCAGCACAACCACGATTGTGGCGAAGCATCCGATCATCACGGTCGTGACGGCCAACGCCACGTACGGCAACCAGTCGCGCGGCTCCGGTACCGGCTGAGTTGGCTGATTCCGCACGGCGGGCGCCGACCGGCTGTTGATGGCCGGCCAACGGGGCGGCGGTGTGCGGGTGGTTGATTCGACGATCACGGGGCCTCCGGCAGCGTCAGGGGTCGCTGTTGCGGGTCGGACTGTGGAGGCCGGACGGGACTGCGGGGGAGGTGTGGGCCGACCGCCCCGCCCGGCGAAGGGTCTGGCCATGCTTTGCGGCCGTCCCTTGTAGGTGAGCGTCGATCCGTTGTCCGCCGTTACAGCCGGCATGGTGGAGGGCATGTTTGGGGCTCGCCGTTCCGTGCCCGACCCGTCACCATCCGGCGGCCTCGGTGACCCGGGTCCAGACCTGCAGCCCGCCGACCACGACGACCAGACCGATGACCAGGCCACCAACGCCGGCGAGACTGCCAACGAGCCACCCTGAACGGATCCGCCGTCCGAGTAACGCGAGGAGGACCGCACCGGCGAACAGGCCGACAACGCCGACTGGGATGCCGACGAAGAACGCCACGACGAAGGCCTCGACCCGGTCCGACACACAGAAGCTGTCGCAGGCGCCTGCCCTGTTCGACTGGTGCGCCACCCAATAGACCGTCCCGGCCGCGGCAGCAGCGAACCACGCCAGCATGACAGCGGTGCCGGTGATGACGTGCGAGGTTGAGGCCGACGGGTGGGTTGGCCGCGCCTTGGACCAGGTCATGAAGTGTGCTTATCACCCGATACGCGATACGCGCGACCCCGTGGCGGGCAGTGCACGGACTGGCCACCTCCACCCGGACGCTGGCCGCTCCCGTGGACGGGCAACACCGGCTTACGCGGTGCTGTCTGCCTTCCTGAGCTCGTCTTCGTTCACCTGTGCGAATGGGTAGCGTGTCGCGCTGGTGCCGGCCCGTCCGGCTGCCTACCGTGTCGAGGTCCTCGACGGCACGGGCGAGGCGCGAGCGCGAAGGAGCACCCGACGATGACGGACCTTGGGCGAACTCGCATTCCGGTACCTCGCCGGACGGCAGGCACCACGGCCGAGTTCGTTCTGGATGGCACCCCCGGTCACCTCGTCACCGCTGCCGCAGCTGACCGGCTCACCCACGTCGAGCTGCACGTCGGCAAGCACGGCTCCACCCTGGCCGGCCTGACCGACGCCCTGTCGACCGCGATCACCACCGGACTACACGCTGGCGCGCCCGTGTCCGAGTTCGTGGCGGAACTGCGGCACACCCGCTACGCCCCCGCCGGCCCGACCGGCGACCCCGAGGTGCCGGAAGCCACGTCGCTCGGCGACTACCTCGCACGCCGGCTCGCCTGCGCCGGCCGGGATATGCAACGGGGCGGGGTGTAGCGGTCCAGCAATTACGGCGCCATGCGATCGCTGCTGCGAGGATCCTCCACGCTGCGTTGTGTGTAGATCGTGCCGGCACGGGCGGTGGCGCGCCACGGCCGGGCGACGTGCAGAGCCATCTTCAGCTCCGAGGCCTGCCGGTCGAGGTCGACGCACACCAGTCCACTGTGGCCGTCGGTGGCACACCGCCCCAGCCAGGCGCCGTGTGGGCCGATCACTCCGCTCGGCATTGCTGGGCTGCACTGGGCGGGAACCGAAACGCTGAACCACTGGCAGTTGGCGGCGGCATAGCCCTGGGCGATCACACCGAACACCGGGTCCTGGGAAAAGGACGAGAACAGCACGCAATCCACGCCGTGGTGCAGGTAGTCGAGGAACACCTCCGCAAAGTTGATTTCGATGCAGAGGGCCAGGCCGAAACGGAATCCGGACACGTCGACCACCACCGGCTCGAAGCCGGGCGAGTAGTAGCCGGTCACCTCCGTGTGGGAGAGGTACCGCTTGTCGTACCGGTCGACGATCTCACCCCGATTGGAGATCACGTACAAGCTGTTGTGCGGCCGGTGGGGGCCGGTCAGGCGGTGGTTGCCGCCCAGCACCACCCACAGGTCGAGCTCGCCCGCGAGCGCGGCGGTCTCGTCGAGTTGCGCCCGGACCGGCGCCCAGTCGATGTTCCAGCCGGCGAAGTGCCGCTTCGCCTGTCCGACATAGCCGGTGAGAGCTCCCTCGGGAAACTGCACCAGGCGTGCTCCCCGCTCATGCGCCTCGCGCATGAGCGCGCGCACCACGCCTCCGTTCTCGACCGGATCGCAGGTCACCAACGGTTGAGCGGCGGCGATTGTCATGGCATCCACGACGCTCGACACTGCCCGACGGCGTCTGCGGCCGCCAGACGAGCATGGTCTGTCGCTACCGGACGGGTACGAAGTGCCGGGCCATTGTCTACGGAACGGGAGTCCCACTGCGTTCAATAGGGCGTGACGTTCGAGGAGTACGCCTTCGCCCGGGCTTCGGCGCTTCTGCGACTCGCCCGCCTGCTCACCGGTGACGAGCACCGGGCCGAGACCTCCTTCAGGACACCCTCGCCAGGGCGTACGCCCGGTGGGGGCGCATCTCCCGGATGGAGCAACCTGACCTGTACGTACGCCGGATGCTGGTCAACGCCCACCACTCGTGGTGGCGTCGGCGCAGCAGCCGGGAGGTCCTGGTCACCGCGGTGACCGAGCGCCCGGGTACGAGCGACGAGACCGCGGAGGTCGCCGAGCGGGACGCCCTGTGGCAGCTTGTCCGCGCCCTGCCTGCGCGACAACGCACCGTGATCGTCCTGCGGTACTACGAAGATCTCGACGACTGGACGATCGCCGAGATCCTGGACTGCTCCACGGGCACGGTCCGTACGCACGCGAAGCGCGCCCTGGCGGCACTGCGCGAGCGGCTGGGCCGAGACGCCGCCGAACCGATGGGAGTGTTCTGATGTCGTCCGACCTCGACCAGCGCCTCGCCGTGATGCTCGACGCCCATGCGGGAGCCGACGTCGACCCGGCGCCGATCGTGGCACAGGCCGTTCTTCGCGGGCGCCACCTGCGGCGACGGCGTCGGGGGCTGGTCAGCTCGTGCGTGGCGGCAGCCTGTGCGGTGGTGGCAGCCGTATTTATGGTGGTGCCGCTCGGCCAGACCGCCCGGCAGACAGCGCTTCTGCTGCCGGCGTCGCCGAACCAGCCCGGCGCCGCCGAGCGGCCCGACCTCGTCGGCACCGATCCTGCCGTCGTTCATTTCACGGCCGACAACCTGGTCTCCGGCGCTCGGTACGCCACCTGGACCACGGGCCGTGGCGTCGAAAGCGTCGAGTTCCAGGGCGGGACCGGCCCGGCACGATTCGTGCTGGCAGGCAGCGCGGCGACGCTGGACGGTGTCCGGCAGACGTTGTCGTCGTCGGGCCGGCCCCGGCCACCGGCGGACGTTCGCGTCGGCGAGCGGCCGGGAACCGCCTGGATGGATCCGGCACCGTCGGGCGGGCCGGGTCTGTGGTTCGTGCGCTGGCAACCGGTCGACGGCCTCTGGGCTCGACTCGAGATCCACGCGGACGACCGCGACGAGGCGGTTGGCGCGGCAGGCCGCGTGCGTTTCGACGGCGCCCGCCGCTGCGCGGTGCCGTTCCGCCTGCAATCGCTGCCCGCCGGTGCCCGCCTGCTGGAATGTTCCGTCCAGCTGAGCCTGGACCGCTCGGATCCCTTCTCCGAAGGATCACTAGTGGTGGGTGACCCCTCCGGTCGCTGGCTCACCGTTCGAGCTCAACGCCCGGCGGTGCCCGTCGGCACCGAGGCCGGTGAGCTGACAGCCGGGCCCTACCGCGTACGCCGACAGGGCAGCGACGCGCTGGAGATGTGGGTCAAGCCCTGCCAGGTGGAACTGTTCCTCGACGGGTGGGGCCACGGCTATACGGAGCCGGATGGATTGAGCGTCCTGGGCGGCTACCGGCCGGCCGCCACGATCGCCGACCCCGGCACCTGGTGAATCGTCGTGAGCGCGGCCGACGTGCCTCGGCGCCCGCCCCTACCAGGGCGGGCGCCGAGGGCTCGCGGCTCACCCGGCCTTGCGGAGGCCGGCGAACTGCAGGACGGTGAAGCCGGCGACCGCCACCGCCTGAACGATCACCAATGCGGTGCCGAGGCCGGTCAACGGGAACCAACCCGCGACGAGCAGTTCGACGCTCGCGACCACCCAGACGATGTTGACCGCCATCACCACACCCACCGCGGCCCGGCTCACCGTCGGCCGCGCGGCGAGGAAGAACAGCGCGGCGGCCCACGCGACCAGGAAGACACCGATCGGGTAGAGGAGGGCGGCGGGCAGGCCGAACAGCTCCCCGAAGATCGCCGCGACGACGACGTAGACGACTCCGTTGGCGCCCGAGCCCAGCGCGTCCTGCTTGAGGGCGAAGCGGAGCAGCTTGGTGTCGGCGGCGGGGTGGACGGTGCTGGCGACGGTGGTCATCCCGGGGTCCCTTCGTAGTACGTCCGTGCGGATGATCACGAAGCTACGGAGGGCCAGGCCACGCCGAATCAGTCATCGTGACGGTAGCTTCCTGACCGTGCTGCACGGACGAGTGGGGGAGCAGGCGACGATCGAGCGGCTCCTGGCCGCGGCCAGGAGCGGCCGGAGCGGAAGCCTGGTCATCCGGGGCCCGGTGGGGATCGGCAAGTCCGCGCTCCTGGAGCACGCCGCCGGGCGGGCCGAGGGCATGCGGGTGTTGCGCGGAGTCGGTGTCGAGTCCGAGGCGATGTTGCCGTTCGCCGCACTCCACCTGCTCCTGCGCACCGGGCTCGACCGGATCCACACGCTGCCCGCCGCGCAGGCCACCGCGCTCAACGCCGCTCTGGGACTGGGCGACACCGCTCCGGAGAGCCGGTTCCTGGTCGGGCTGGCCACGCTGAGCCTGCTCACCGAGCTGGCCGGGGACGGCGCGCTGCTCTGCCTCGTCGACGACGCGCAGTGGTTCGACCAGGCGTCCATCGACGCACTGATGTTCGCTGCCCGCCGCCTCGAGGCGGAAGGCGTCGTCATCCTCTTCGCCGCCCGCGCTGGCTTTCCCGCCGTGGGGCTGCCCGAGCTCCGGCTCGGCGGGCTGGACCGGGCAGCCGCCGCCGCCCTGCTCCCGGCCGACCTCCCACCGCAGGTACGACAGCGCCTCATCGACGAATCGGACGGCAACCCGCTGGCGCTCATCGAACTGCCCGCCGCACTCAGCGCCGAGCAGCGGGCGGGACGACTCTCACCGGTGGGTGCCATGCCCGTCGCCGATCGGGTCCAGGAAGCGTTCCAGGCACAGATAGCCGCGCTGCCCGAGACCGCGCGAACCGCGCTGCTGATCGCGGCGGCGGACGGCTCCGGTGAGCTGGGGACGCTGGTAGCCGCGGGCGCCACCCTCGACGCGCTGGGCGCGGCCGAGCGGAGCCGGCTGATCGAGGTCAAGGGGACCATCGTCGGTTTCCGCCACCCCCTGATCCGGGCTGCCGCCTACCAGGGCGCGCCGGCCACCCGCCGCCTCGCCGTACACCGTGCCCTTGCCGACGCCCTCACCCGCTCGCCGGCCGTCGACGCGGCCGACCGGCGAGCGTGGCACCTGGCCGCCGCCGCGCTCGGTCCCGACGAGGAAATCGCCCGGGAGTTGGCGGAAGCCGCGGAACGGGCACGCACCCGCGGCGGCCACGCCGCGATCGCCGCGGCCTACGAGCGGGCCGCCGAACTCACCGCCGATCCGGTACGACGATCCGGACGACTCGCGGCCGCCGCGCTGGCGGCGAGTGACGCCGGACTGATGGATCGAGCCGCCGCCCTCGCCGACCGCGCCACACCCGATGTGGACGACCCGGACATGATCGCTGCGCTGATCCAGGTACGCGCCCATCGCGAATTCGAGCTGGGCGCACCGCTCGCGGCGGGCCGGATCATCATGGCCGGCGTCCCGCGGCTGGCAGCCCGGTCCACCGAGCGGGCCACCTGGCTGCTGGTGGAGGCCATCCGCTGTGCGTGGTTCGCCGGCGACACCCAACTGGCGGAGGAGGCGGCCGCCAGCCTCCGCGCGCTCCCCGCGATCGACCCGCCGCTGGTCACCGGTGCGCTCGGGCTGACCCGCCTGATGGGCGGTGACATCGGCGATGGGATCACCCTCATGGGTCAGGCGGTGGACGAACCCCACCGCACCGGGCTGGGGGTGCCCGGACTGACCTTCACCGCCTCGCTGTGTTTCGCGCTGGGCCGAGCCGCCCTCGGCGAGGAGATCACCGCCGGAGTCGTGGCGGACTGCCAGCGGAACGGGATGATCGGCTGGCTCGCCAACGCGCTCCTCGACCACGGACTCGCGCAGGGTTGGCGCGGCCGGTACGGCGAGGCCACCGCGACCCTCAACGCGGGGTTACGGCTGGCGACGGACCTGGGCCACGAGCACCCGGTCAGCCACCTCACGTGCTCGCTCGCCTGGGTGCTCGCGCACCTCGCCGACGCGCAGGAGTGCCGGGCGAAGGCCGAAGCGGGCGTGGCGCGAGCCGACCAGCAGGGCATGGTGCTCGCGGCGGCCATCGGGCGTTGGGCCCTGGGCCTGCTCGACCTCGGCCTGGGCCGCCCGGACGCCGCCCTCCAGCAGCTGCAGGCCATCCCCGTCAGCAGCATCGCCGTCCTGTCCGCCCCGGACCAGGTCGAGGCAGCTGTCCGCAGCGGCCAGCCGGGGCAGGCAGCGGAGCCGCTCGCCCGCTACCTGGCCTGGGCGCGGCACGTCCGTCAGCCGTCGGCGGACGCGATCGCGATGCGCTGCCAGGCGCTCGTCGAGGAGAACGAAGCGCACTTCGCGCGGGCCGTGCAGCGCCATGACGACGCGCAGCCGTACGAGCTGGCGAGGACGCGGCTCGCCTACGGCGAGTGGCTGCGCCGGGCGCGGCGGCGGTCGGACGCCCGCGCACAGTTGCGCGGCGCGCTGGAGATCTTCGACCGACTCGGTTCGCAGCTGTGGGCAGACCGCGCTCGCGCCGAGCTGCGCGCGACCGGGGACGTGCCGGCGGCGCCGCGCCAGGCGGGCGATCCGCTCAGCGTGCTCACTCCCCAGGAACGGCAGGTCGTACGGCTGGCCGCCGGTGGTGCCTCCAACCGCGACATCGCCGCGCAGCTCTTCCTCAGCCCGCGCACCGTCGGCTACCACCTCTACAAGGCGTTCCCCAAACTCGGTGTCACCTCCCGAGCCCAACTGGCCGCCATCGCCCGGTCCTCCTCGACGCACGGCTGACGACCGGGAGCGCCAATGGGAGCTCAAGGCTGGCGGTGCTGGTCGCGGTACTCCTGTGGCGACATGCCGTAACACGCCTTGAAGAGCCGACTGAAGTGCGCCTTGTCGGCGAACCCCCAGCGGGCGGCGATTCTCTGGATCGCTTGGTGGGCCAACCGGGGATCGATCAGATCTCGTTGGCACCGGTCCAGGCGTCGTTGGCGGATCAATCCCGCCACGGTGCGGTCCTCCTGCTCGAAGAGGCGGTGCAGGGTGCGCAGCGAGATGTGGTGGGCCGCGGCGACCGAGCTGGGGTTGAGTTCACTGTCGCCAAGGTTCTTCTCGATGAAAGCGCGGATCTCCGCACGCAGCGTGCGTTCCCGGACGTCGACCGGGAGTGTCCCTTGCACCTCCAGCTGCTGCGCCAGGGCGCCGGCGGCGAGGTCCAGCGCCATCATGCCGAGCCGCGGCGCATCACTCGCGGCAAACTGCTCGGGGTACGTCACCAGGCGCTGAACGAACTGAGCGAGCAGGGCCGCCATACCTGTATCGGAGGGGATCGAGGTGGCGAGCAATCGGCGCACCCGGTCGGGATGCAGGGGCAACGACCGACGCGAGATGAGAAGGGAGATGGAGCCCGCGAGCACCGGCCCGTCCGAGAAGTGCGAGCCGGTGAACGGCCGGCTGTTGTCAAGCAGGGTGAACGACGACGGCTCCAGGGGCGACTCGGTGCGGTCCTGGATGGCGACGCTCGACCCGGTAGTCATCAGCACCAACTGGTACGTGTCGGGTTGCGATCTGCGCACCAGGCGCGGCGATCGGATGGTTTCCAGGGTTGGGTAGTGCAGCTCCGCCAGCCGGACGCTGCCCAGGTCCACTCGCTTGGCCACGGCCGTGAAGTTCTCGATGTGCGGGCATCTGACGTGGGTCGGGGCGGCCTCCTGCGAGACGATCTCGTACCAACAGGCAAAGCGGTCAGCTGGCGGAAGTAGGGACGTATCGAGAATCTCGGTAGGGAGCACCCGGTCACCTCCACCCTGCCATCGGTCCAGTCGAGGGATGTTACATATGAGGGGCTCCCAGCGACAGGAGTGGTAACGGCAAGGTGATGTCCGCTGCGGCGCCTCGACTCGGCCAGGGAGCGCCTGGTCGAAGGGGCCGGTGACGGTGCCGGCGGAGCGTGGGTGACCGGCTCCGGCGTGGATGCGTCCAGGCCGCCGCACGGGTTGACCGGTCAGGCAACATGCCACCCCACGGGTTGACCGCTCAGTCAACCTGATGGACGCACCCCCATCGCCCGAAAGTCCGGTGAGGACGGTGGACATATCTGGCCTTGCGGGGCGATGCGTGCGATGATCATCAAGGGCCCTGCTTTCACGAGACCTACCTGGCCGCCGCCATGGGCTCGGTTGTACGACAGATCGTGGAGGTGCTCATGTCCGAGGCGCAGGTCGCCGCCGGCCAGGCCAGACCCGTTCCCCTGCGCCGCGCACTGCCGCACCTGGTCCGGGACCCGTTGGGGGCGCTTGTCCACTTCGGCAACCAGGCCGGTGGCGAGGTCGTGCGGCTCAACCTCGGCACCTTCCGGCCGTACCTGGTCACTCATCCAGAGCACCTGCAGCAGATCCTGCGCGACCGGACCAACTACATCCGCGACCCCGAGAGCATGCTCTGGCGGGGGGTCCGGCGGGTGGTCGGCGACGCGATCCTCGTCACCGAGGGCGAGCTGTGGGAGTCCAGCCGGGACACCTTGCAACCGTTGTTCACCGCCAAGCGCGCCGAGATGCTGATCGACCGGATGGCGGTGGCGATCCGCGAGGCGGTCGACGCTCTGGACGAGCCCGCACGAGCGGGCCAGGCCGTCGACGCCATCACCCTGATGTCGCGGGTTGTATGCCAGGCCACCACGCGGGTGCTCTTCGGCAAGAAGATCCCGTTGCCTGACGCGCTCCAGATCTACGCGCACCTGGACACGATCACGCGGACGATGGTGTCTCGCCTGATCGCCCCCGGGATGCCCTACTGGATTCCCCTGCCAGGCGACCGCGCCTTCCGTAACGCAGTGGCAGGCATCGACTCGTTGGTCCTGCCGATCATCCGGAAGGAGCGGGCAGCCCCGGGCGACGGCGACGACATCATCGCGACGCTGTGCCGTCCACGGGCTGACGGGTCGCAGGCCAGCGAGGAGCAGATCCGCAGCGATGTGGTCGCCATGTTCTCCACGGCCAACGAGACCACGATCGGCGTCCTGTCCTGGCTGTGGCCGGTCCTCGAGACGCATCCCGAGGTGGCCGCCCGGCTCTACGCCGAGATCGACGAGGTTGTCGGGCATGGGTCGGTGCAGCGGACGCACATCCCGCAGCTGCGCTACACCCGGATGGTCCTGGACGAGATGCTGCGGCTCTGGCCCGCGGGCTGGACCATCCCGCGTACGGCGGTAGGGGAGCAGATCCTGGGCGGCGTCCGGATCGAGGCCGGGGCGACGATCCTGGTGAGCCCGTACGCGACCCAGCGGATGGAGGCGTTCTGGGATCGCCCGGACGAGTTCGACCCGGAGCGGTTCGCTGCCGACCGGCCGAAGCGGCAGTACCGCTACAGCTATTTCCCGTTCGGGGGCGGCCCGCACCAGTGCATCGGCCAGTACCTGTTCCTGCTCGAAGCGCCCATCATCATGGCCACGCTCCTGAGCCGGTTCCGGTTCCGGCTCGGGCAGCCGGCCGATCTCAAGCCGCGGCTCGGCGCCTCGCTGCGGCCCCGGCCGAACACGGTCACTCTGCTACCGCGCGAACGCGCCTCGGTCTCGTGACGTCGGGCCCGCACGTGCCGCTCACCGCAGCCGACCTGCTCACCGTGGCGGAGCACGGACGGATCTGCGCGCTGGCCGTCCGACTCGAACGTGACCTGCACGAGGTGGTATCCCGCCACCAGGATCTGTTTACCGGCCGGCCGTTCGACCCAGCCCTGGTCAGCAGCATCGCGATGTCGATTGCCGTCACCGCACCCGAATACCCGGCCGAGCAACTGCGGGTGACGGCTCGGACCCTGCTGTGGGTATTCGCGGCCGACTGGCAGATCGACTATCTGGCGAGGACTGCCGACGACGTGCGGGCGGTCGTCGCCGACTGCCTCGCGGTCGCGGACGGCAGCCCGCCCCCCGGCAGGCACCCACTGGCCCGGCTGTTGGCCGAGATCGGCGACGATCTGGCGGCGGCGCCTGCTTTCGCGGTCATGCAGCCGATGTGGCGGGAAGAACTCGGGCGGATGTTCGCGGCGGTCGAGCAGGAATGGACCTGGAAGACCACGCCCGAGGCCGCGTCGGAGCCGAGCACTGCTGCTCCGACGCTCGATGAATACCTCGGCAACGCCGACAACCTCGCCTGTGTGCTGGTCAACATGGCGCACTGGACCTACGTCGGCGACCAGGACTGCCTCGACCACATCGCCGAACTCAGAGTCGCCAGCCGCGCGGTGCAGCGCGCACTGCGGCTGGTCAACGACCTCGCTACGTATCGGCGCGACCTCCAATGGGGGGACCTCAACGCGCTCATGCTCGTCAACGACTCGACCGAGGTGACCGCCAGGCTCACCACGCTCATCGAGGGCTGCCACGACCTGATCCGGCCGCTGGAGCCAACGTGCCCCCGGCAGGCCACCTACCTGAAACGCCAGATCGCGTTCACCAGCGGCTTCTACCAGGTCTCAGACTTCTGGGGCAGCCTGTGACCAGCCACGGCATCCCCACGCCCACCCCCGCTGTGGACAACCTTGACCTCGCCGTACGTGATCTGATCTCCAGTCTGGAGGCGGAGCCGTGGGGTCAGGTTGCTCCATCGGTGTACGAGACCGCCCGGCTCGTGGCGCTGTCTCCGTGGCTCGGCGGGCATGGTGAGCGCATCGCGTACCTGCTCGAGAGCCAGCGGGTGGACGGCGCGTGGGGCCCGCCAGAGGGTTATGCGCTGGTACCCACGCTGAGCGCCACCGAGGCGCTGCTCGCGACCATCCGGGCGATCGGATCCGGAGCGCAACGGGATCATGGGCAGGCACGGTTGGCCGCCGCCGCCAGCCACGGCCTCCAGGCGCTCACCAATTGGCTACGGGGGGATCTGCTGGTGCCGGACACGCCGGCAGCGGACGTCATCGTGCCCTCGCTCGTGGCGGAGATCAATCAGCACCTCGACCGACTTGAGGACGCGCCAGCCACGGGCATCGAACGCTGGCGCGGCGTGCGCCTGGGCCTGCCGGCGGGAATGGACAACAACCGCCTCGCCCGGGTCCGACACGCTTTGGCGGCCGGTGCTGAGCTGCCCGGCAAGCTGCTGCATTTCCTGGAGGTCCTGGGCCCCGCCGCACGCCGCGCCGCGGGCATCCGCCCGACGCTGCCCGGCACGGTCGGCGCCTCACCGGCGGCGACCGCTGCCTGGTTCGGCGGCCCCGCCACCCCCGACGACCCCGCCTGGGTATACCTGGCGACCGTAGCCGACGGTGGACCCGTACCGTGCCCGCTTCCCATCACCGTCTTCGAACAGGCGTGGGTGGTGAGCGGACTGGCACGTGCCGGAATAAGGCCCGCGGTGCGTCCAGGCGTGCTGGCGAGCCTCGCCGCCGCGATGGGTCCAGTCGGCACCCCCACCGGGCCCGGACTTCCCGCTGACGCGGACACCACGTCCGTGGCGCTGTATGCGCTCGGGAAGCTTGGCCAGCCGGCAGATCCCCGAGGTCTGTGGACGTACGAAACCGCGGACGGTTTCTGCACCTGGCCGGGTGAGGACGGCTTTTCCGTCACCACCAACGCGCACGTCCTGGACGCCTTCGGCCAGTACGTGCACGGCAGCAATCCCTCTCCACGGTACGTGACGGCCATCGATCGGCTCACGGTCCTGCTGCGCGAACACCAGCAGCTCGACGGACAGTGGCGCGACCGATGGCACGCCTCGCCGTATTACGCCACCGCGTGCTGCACCCAGGCGCTCAACGACTTCGGCCGCGGGCCCACGGCGGCCGAGTCGGTGGTGAAGGCCGTCGACTGGGTCCTGGCCACCCAACGGTCCGACGGCTCGTGGGGACGATGGGGCGGCACCGTCGAGGAGACCGCGTACGCGCTGCAGGTGCTGCTGTCCACCCGCCCGCAGGCTGCTGGAGTTGGCACGGCCGTGCAGCGCGGCTACGCGTACCTGCGCGACGCAACCGGCCGCAGCGCTGATCCTCCCCTCTGGTACGGCAAAGAGCTCTACCACCCGAGGGCGATCGTCCGGGCCGCGGTGCTCGCCGCACTGCATCTCGCGCGGCAGCACCCGAGCCTGGCCACAGTGGAGGCCAGTGCAATCGCGTCCAAACCCGGACAGGCTGCCGGCAAGCCGGTGATCAGGGACGCTTGAGGGATTGTTCGGGCACTGCTAGCGTGCCCCGTTGTCGCGCGCCGACGGCTCGCACGCACCCAGGTACCTCAATTCACCAAGCTGTATGCCAGATGCTTCAACGGCTGACTGGGACGGTGTAATGCGTTCTCGCAGTACCAATGTACGTACCAAAGTGGTCGCGATGCTCGTGTCGCTAACCGCCCTGTGGGCGTTCGCGGCGTGGGTGACCCTGCGGGACGGCCTGAACCTGCTCTGGGTGAATACGCTGAACAGCACCGTCTACGAGCCGAGCGCGCCGCTGCTGAAGGCACTGCAGAACGAGCGCCGACTCACGCTGGCCTACCTGGGCGGGCCGGGGAACGACAGCCAGGCGCGAGCGGCCCTGGAGGCCCAACGACGAGAGTCCGAGCAGCTCGCGGCGAGCTTCAAGGAGTCCGCACAGGGCTGGCAGACCGACCTTGCCGGCAGCGACAAGCTGGGCCAACGGCTCGACGCCACCTACGCCAGCCTGGATGGTCTCGCCGCTACCCGCGAGTCGGTCAACGCACGGACGATCGACCGCACCAGCGCGGGACGGTCTTTCGCCGACGCAATCGACTCGATCTTCAGCATCTACCACGCCACCGCGAGCCTTGACGACAAGGAAATCGCGGGCTACGCCGCAGCGCTCATCCAGCTCAACCGGATGTCGGAACTGATCTCACAAGAGGACGCCCTGATGAACGGCATCCTCGCCAGCGGTCGGCTCACCAGCGCCGAATACGCACAGTTTGCACAGCTCGTCGGCGCCCAGCGATTCGCGGGGGCCGAGACCTCGACCAAGCTGTCACCCGACGACCGCGCCCGATACGAACAGCTGCTCGCCGGCGACGCGTTCAGCCGCCTCCGGTCAATCGAAGACCAGGTTGTCCAGAGCGCCAACACGCGCTCCAAGGTTCCGGTCGAGGCGGCCCAATGGCGCCGCGCGGTGGACGACGCCCAGGGCGAGCTGCAAGGCGTCGTGACTGCCGGTGGCAACGGGATCGTGAGCGGTGCCACGGGTGTGGCCATCATGGTCATCGTCCGGCTTCTCCTCGCGGCCGGCCTCGGCACGATCGCCGTTATCGCCTCGATCATCCTCTCGATCACGACCGCCCGCGCCTTGGTGTCCCAGCTGGAGCGGCTGCGGAAGGCCGCCCACGACCTCGCTGACGAGCGGTTGCCCAATGTGGTCGAACGGCTCGGCCACGGTGAGCAGGTGGACGTCGCCGTCGAAGCACCGCCACTGGACTTCGGCTCCGACGAGATCGGGCAGGTCGGTGAGGCCTTCAACCGGGTCCAGGAGACGGCCATCCGCACCGCAGTCGAGCAGGCGGAGCTGCGGCGCAACGTGCGCGACGTCTTCCTCAGCCTCGCCCGGCGTACGCAGGGCCTCGTCCACCGCCAGGTGACCCTGCTCGACGCGATGGAGCGCCGTGAGCACGACGCCGACGAGCTCGAGGACCTGTTCCGCGTCGACCACCTCGCCACCCGCATGCGGCGCAACGCGGAGAACCTCATCGTTCTGTCCGGCGCGGCGCCCGGCCGCGCCTGGCGCCGGGACGTGCCCATGATCGACGTGGCCCGCGCGGCGACCCAGGAGGTGGAGGACTACACGCGGGTGAACGTGCTGCCGTTCGGCTCCGTGGGCCTGACCGGCCGGGCCGCCGGTGACGTCATCCACCTGCTCGCCGAGCTCGTCGAGAACGCACTGTCCTTCTCGCCGCCGAACACCGAGGTGGAGGTGCGGGGACAGCTGGTGGCGCGCGGCTTCGTCATCGAGGTCGAGGACCGCGGTCTGGGCATGAGCGAGGAGGAACTCGCCGCAGCCAACGACCGCATCGCCAACCCGACCGAGTTCAACCTGGCCAATGCCAACCAGCTGGGCCTGTTCGTGGTGAGCCACCTCGCCCAGCGGCACGACCTCAGCGTCAACCTCAAGACCTCGCCGTACGGCGGCACCACCGCCGTCGTGCTCATCCCGATGGAGCTGGTGACCAGCGCCGAAGCCCTCACTGCCGCGGCCGGCCAGGCCGGCGGTCCGTCCGCCGGCGAGCCCACCGCGTCCCTCCGCGACGGCCTGCCCACCGTGGAACGACGGGGATCCGTCGCGCTGACCGAGGCCCCGCCGGCCCGCCAGCCCACCCTGGAGCTGCCGGCCGTCGGCATGCGGGAGCCGGTGCGCCCGGCCGTTGCGGACGCCACGCCTGTTGAGAAGGCCGCGCCCGTCGCGGACGCCGCGCCCGTTGCCGAGCCGGGCAGCGGGAGCGCCCCGCTCGTGCCGCGCCCGCGGCCCGCCGCGGATCGGACCCCGCAAGGCCTGCCGGTGCGGGTCCGGCAGGCGAGCCTCGCACCGCAGTTGCGGGCCGACGCCGAACCGGCCGTCGAGGCGCCCGCCGAGGCGGACCCGGGCAGGTCGCCGGAACAGATCCGCCAACTGATGAGCCGCTACCAGAGCGGCACCCGCCGTGGACGCGACGACGCGCGTCTGCTCGGCGACGAAGACGAACAGCCCCCAGCCGCCGACGATTCACCGGCGGCCGGGACCGATCGGTAGAAAGAGGAACCAGCACGTGCAGCATCAGAACTCTTCGAGGTCCGATCTGGCCTGGCTGCTCGACGACCTGGTCGGACGTGTCAAGCAGACCCAGCATGCCGTCGTGCTCTCGGTGGACGGCCTGCTGATGGCGTCCTCCGCCGGACTCAGCCGGGACGACGCGGAGCAACTGGCCGCGATCGCCTCCGGAATCCAGAGCCTCGCCAAGGGTGCCGGACGCCGCTTCGGCGGCGGACCGGTGCGGCAGACCGTCATCGAGATGCAGTCATCGTTCCTGTTCGTCACGGCGGCCGGTCACGGCGCGTGCCTGGCCGTCCTCGCGGCCGAGGACGCCGACGTCGGTCTCGTGGCCTACGAGATGGCCATGATCGTTCAGAGGGCCGGCAAGTTCCTGGCCGCCCCCGCCCGAGCCACCGTCCAGCTGTCCGGGAAGTAGAGGCGCCCATGACGAGGCCTGACGCCGAGCCGATGTGGGTCGATGACGAGGCCGGACCGGTGGTCCGGCCCTACGCCATGACCCGCGGGCGAGCCAGACCGAGGAACGGCTTCAACGTGATCTCACTCGTGACCGCAACCCGGGCGGCACCGCCCCTCGACGTCGGACTGGTGCCGGAGCACGCCCGGATCATCGAGCTGTGCCAGCGGCCTCTCGCGTTGGCGGAGGTCGCCGCGCACCTCCACCTGCCGCTCGGCACGGTCCGCGTACTGCTCGACGACCTGGTCGTCCGCCAGCTTGTGCAGGTCTCCGAACCCCGTCCGCCCGCCACTCTTCCCGACGACAGCGTATTCGAGGCGCTCATTCATGGACTACGAGAACTCTGACGGGGAGGATCGGACGATCCTGCCCACCGCCCTCAAGATCCTCATTGCGGGGGGCTTCGGCGTCGGCAAGACCACCCTCGTCGCAGCGGTCAGCGAGACCCAGCCGCTGCGCACCGAGGAGGTGCTCTCCGAGCGGGGCGTCGGCGTCGACGACCTCACCGGGGTCGAAGCGAAGTCCACCACCACGGTGGCGATGGACTTCGGCCGAATCACCTTCGGTGAAGACCTCGTGCTCTACCTGTTCGGGACCCCGGGGCAGGACCGCTTCTGGTTCCTCTGGGACGAGTTGGCCCTCGGCGCCCTCGGCGCGGTGGTGCTCGCCGACACCCGCCGCCTGGCCGACTGCTTCCCGTCCATCGACTACTTCGAGGGCCAGGGCCTGCCGTTCATCGTCGCCGTGAACTGCTTTGACGGCGCTCGGCAGTACAGCCTGGAAGAGGTGCAGATGGCGTTGAACCTCGACCCGGACGTGCCGGTCATGCTGTGCGACGCCCGCAAGCGGGAGTCCAGCAAGGAGGTCCTCATCACCCTGCTCCAGCACGTCATGAAGGGGCGGGGCCTGACCCGCAAGCCCCAGACCGTCGGGTCCTGACGGTCGGTGCCCCACCAGCGGTCGGCGACACGGCTGACCGGCTGCGGGCCGGTGGGTGGGCCTGCGCGAGCACGGGTGCGGTCGCTTGCTACACGGCGCCGCACCCGCCGCCGCGCGGATGCCGGGGCCTCAGATCGTCACCGGGTGGCGCGGCTCGTAGAGGCCGAGTTCGCCGCCGCCGGGCAGCCGCAGCGCGGTGCGCAGCCCCCACCGCTCCTCGGTGATCGGGATCGTGAACTCGACGCCCTTCGCCGTCAGTTCGGCCATGGTCGCCTCGACGTCGTCGCACATGAGAAACAGCTCGTGGGCCGGCTCGCCGTCGGTCGGGTGCACGGCGCAGGCCGATCGCGGCGACCGCCACCACCGCCGGTACCAGCAGATGGGCCGAGGAGAAGGCGGACCTGCAGCAGCGTCGCCCGTCGGCCACGACCCAGACCGGCATCATGGCCAACTGCTGAGGCATTGCCGCCGGTCGCCATGCGGGAGAAATCCGCTACAGCTACGTGGGAGGTGTACAGAATTCCTCCCGGGCCCAGCGGACGAGCCGGCGACAAGGGTGTGGACGACGAGCACGATCCTGGCGGGTTGCGGCCGCAATCGACCACAACCCGCCAGGACTCCTCCCTGATCGCCGTTACGGGGTGGCGAGCGCCTCGGTCGGGGCGAGCCGGGCAGCGCGGATCGCCGGGTACAGCCCGGCGAGAGCGCCGATCAGCAGGGTCGCACCGACCCCGCCGGCCACCGCCCAGACCGGCACCACCGTCGGCCACGCCTGGGAGAGGGCGTAACCGGCGGTTACCCCGGCGCCCAGCAGCACCCCGCCGACCCCGCCGAGGGCGGACAGCAGCAGCGATTCGGCCAGGAACTGGGTGCGTACCTGGCCGCGGGTGGCGCCGAGCGAACGGCGCAGGCCGATCTCCGGGCGCCGTTCCAGCACCGAGATGACCATCGTGTTCGCCACCCCGACGCCGCCCACCAGGAGGGCGACCGCGCCGAGTCCGAGCAGCAGCCCGGTGAACGCCTCGTCGGTGGCCTGCTTCGCGGCGAGCGCGTCGGACGGCCGCGCCACCTTCACCTCGTTCGGCGCCTCCGGGTTCGCGGTGGCGCCGAGCACCGCGCGTACCGCCTCGACAGCGGTGTCGGCGGTGCGGGTGTAGACGGTGGTCGGGTGCCCGTCGAAGTCGAGATAGGACTTCGCCGCGTCCCAGCCGACCAGCGCGGACAGGTCCAGCTCCGGGGCCAGCGGCGCGGGCGCCAGAATGCCCACCACGGTGAACCAGCGCCCACCGAGCTGGACCTGCACGTCCGGCCCGGCGGCGCCGATCCCGAGCCGCCGCGCCGTAATGGCGCCGAGCACCACCGCCGGATAGTGGGCGGTGGCGGCGTTCAGCCAGGTGCCACTCGCCACCGCCAGCCCGACCGTGTCCCGCAGCTCCAGGCTGGCCGCCCGGGTGGCGATCCCGCCGCTCTCGCCCCGAGCGATCAGATCCGACCGGTACACCTTCGCGTCGGCCAGCAGCGCGGTGGCGGCCACCGCCTGCACCGGCCCGATCCGCCCGATCATCGCCACCGATTCGGTCGGCAGCTGGGCGTCGTCCCCGAAGAGGGTGTTGCCCGGGCTGACGGTGAGCAGGTTGGTGCCGAGCTGGGCGAGCGTGCGGTCCAGCTCCGCCCGGGACGACGCGGAGATCCCGACCACCGCGACCATGGCGGCGATCCCGATCGCGATGCCCAGCGCGGACAGGAAGGCCCGCAGCGGCCGGGTGCGCAGCCCGACCCCGCCGACCCGCAGGACGTCCCGTGGGCGCAGCCGGGCGGGTGCCAGCCGTACGCGTTCGCTCATGTCGTCGCCTCGCTTCGCTCGGCGACGCCATGAGGCACCACTACGCTGAGCTGGCTGATTCGCTCGCTGCGCTCGCTCATGCGGGCACCGCCACGGGACGGTGGTCGGCGACGATCAGGCCGTCGCGCATCTGCACCCGGCGGGGCAGGCCGGCCGCGATCTCCAGGTCGTGAGTGATCACCACGATGGTGGTCCCGGCCGCGTGCAGGTCGCGCAGCAGCGCCAGCACCCCGGCGCCGGACGCGGAGTCCAGGTTGCCGGTCGGTTCGTCCGCGAGCAGCAGCCTGGGTGCACCCACCACCGCGCGGGCGATCGCCACCCGCTGCCGCTCGCCGCCGGACAGCTCGTGCGGCCGGTGGTCGAGCCGGTGCCCCAGCCCCACCCGGTCCAGCGCGGCCTCCGCACGCCGCCGTCGCTCCCGCAGGGGTACGCCCGCGTAGAGCAGCCCGTCGGCGACGTTGTCCCGCACCGGCACGTTCGGCGCCAGGTGGAACTGCTGGAAGACGAAGCCGATCCGGGACGACCGGAGGGCGGAGAGCTGCCGGTCGGCGAGGGCGGCCACGTCGTACCCGTCGATGCGGACCCGGCCGGTGGAGGGGCGGTCCAGGGTGCCGATCAGGTGCAGCATGGTGGACTTGCCCGACCCCGAGGGGCCGACGATGGCCACCAGTTCGCCGTACCGGATGGTCAGCGACACCCCGTCGAGGGCCCGTACGCCGCCCGGGTACACCTTGGTCACCTCGGCCAGCTCCACGACCGCGTCGCCGGTCACGTCGGCATCCCCACGGTCGCCCCCTCGGCGAGCCCCGCGCCGGAGACCTCCACCCGGCCGGACGCGAACAACCCGGTCTCCACGGCGACGATCCGCGTGGTGGCACCCTCGACCAGTTGCACGCCGTAGCCGCCCTCGGCCAGCGCCAGCAGCGCGGCGACCGGCACGGTCAGCACGTCCCGGCGCTCGGCGGCGGTGAACCCGACCTTGGCCGAGGCCTGCTCGAAACCGGTCAGCGCCTTCGGGTCGGCCACGGTCACGGTGACCTCGATCTTGGTCTCCGGGTCGCCCTGGCCGCCCGCCCCGCCGCCGGTGCCGGTGTCGATCACCGTCTCCGTGGCCGCGACCGTGCCGGTGACGTCCTTGCCGTTGGGCAGGGTGACGCTCACCTTGGTGCCCCGCTTCGCCAGCCGCTCGTCGTCGACGTCGAGGGACACCGTCACCACCCGGGCGGTGCCGGTGTAGGTCAGCACCGCCTGGCCGGGCTGGGCCGGGTCGCCGAGATCCGCCTCGTGGCTGTCCACCCGCACCGCGCCGTCGGCGTAGACGACCCGGCCCAACTCGACCCGGCCGGTCTCGGGCAGGCCCAGGTCGTCCTGCCACCGCCGCACCGCGTCCGCGGTCGCCGAGGTGTAGTCGTCGTCGACGGTGAACCCGGAGTAGCCGAGCGCCTTGAGGTTCTCCTCGAACTGCCGCACGTCGGCGCCGGACACGCCGGGCCCGAGCGTCCGGTACGCCGGCAGCCGCCCGTACAGCAGCAGCACCTTGGCGTTGTCGACCGCGAACAGCGGCTTGCCCCGGCTGACCTGGCTGCCGGTGGCGGCCAGCGAGGTGATCGTGCCGCCGGTGCGCAGCGTCGCGGTGTGACCGGCGCCGTAGCCGAGTTCCCCGTCGAAGCTCTCCGAGTCCACCAGGGTCTGCCGGGTGACCTGGGCAGTCGCTGGCGGCAGCCCGCTGCTGGCCGGCGTACCCCCGGTGCGGCCCTCGGCCCCGACGGCGGCCGCGACGCCCGCGGCGGCGGCGACCACCACCGCGGAGGCGACCACGATCGGGGTATGCGCGCGGCGGCGGCGACGGCCGCCCCCGGCGGGTGCGGCGGCCGGCGCGGTGGCGGTGGCGCTCACCGGGACGATCTCCGCTTGCGACTGCGGGGCTCGCAAATCCGGCCCATTCCTCGCGCTCGCGGAGTTTGTCTCTGTTCGCGACTGCGGGGCTCGCAAACCCGGCTCACTCCTCGCGCTCACTGGGTCCTCTTCATCAGTAGCGGCGCGCCGTCCTGCCGGCACTTCTCCATGGCGGCCTGCACCGTCGGGTTCTTCGGGTCGAAACCATCCCCGTTGAGTTCGATGGCGCCGTCCGGGCCCGGGTCCGGGAAGTCCGGCACCCCGTTCTCCCGCATGCACCGGGCGAGCTGCCGCACCTTCTCCACCTGCTCCGGGTCGAGCTTGATCTCCTTGCCGCCATTGGGCATCAGGCTGCGGCACTTCTCCATGGCCGCCTCTCCCTTCGCCCGGTCAGCTCCGTCCGGCATGCGGATGCGGACCTTGCCGTCGGCCATCTCGGGGTCCGGGAAGTCCGGCAGCCCGTTCTCCCGCATGCACTTGGCGAACTCGCGCTGCCGGTCCTCGTCGCTGACCGGGACGACGCTGGCGCTGGGCGAGGCACTGGCCGCACCGCCGCCGGCCGTGGCCACCTGCTCCCCGTCCGAACCGGCCTTCGCACAGCCGGCGACCGCGAGCCCGAGCAGCAGGGGCAGGACGAGCAGTGTGCCCGACATTCGTCGGCGCATGGACAACTCCTTCCTCCGTGCCGGCGCGGATCGCCGGCCGATACGGACGAGTCGACCGCAGCGGCGGTATCCCGGGCGTAACCGTCGGTGTTAACGCCGTGGTTATCCGTGGCCGCGTCACCATGGGACGGTGCGAGTGCTTGTGGTCGAGGACGAGACGCTGCTGGCCGACTCCATCGCGGAGTGGCTGCGCCGGGAAGCGTTCGCGGTGGACGTCGCCTACGACGGGGACGCGGCGTTGGAACGGCTCGGCGTCACCGACTACGACGTGGTGGTGCTCGACCGGGACCTGCCGGTGGTGCACGGCGACGACGTGTGCCGGGCGGTGGTGGACAGCGGCGGCGAGACGCGGGTGCTGATGCTGACCGCCGCCGCGGCCGTTCGGGAACGGGTGGCCGGCCTGGCCCTCGGCGCCGACGACTACCTGGTCAAACCGTTCGCGCTGGTCGAACTCTCCGCCCGGGTGCACGCGCTGGCCCGGCGGGCCCGCCCGGCCGCCCCGCCGAAGCTGAGCCGGGCCGGCATCGTGGTCGACCCGGCCCGGCGCGAGGTCTACCGCGACGGCCGGTACGTCGCGCTGTCCCGCAAGGAGTTCGCGGTGCTGGCCGAATTGGTCCGGGCCGGCGGGGCGGTGGTCTCCGCCGAGGAGCTGCTGGAGCGGGCGTGGGACGAGCACATTGACCCGTTCACCAACGTGGTACGGGTGACCGTGATGAAGCTGCGCCGCAAGCTCGGCGACCCGCAGGTGGTCGAGACGGTGCCGGGAGTGGGGTATCAGATCAGGTGAAGCGACTGACCATCCGGGCCCGCCTGACCCTGGTGCACGGCGGCCTTCTGCTGCTCGCCGGCGTGGTCCTGCTCGGCGTCACCTACGTGCTGGTCGACCAGCGGATGCGCCAGCCGCTGGCCGGCGTCAAGACCCAGATCACCACGGTCAACCCGTTCAGCAAGCTGCCCGGCCCGGGCGAGGCCGACCAGGTGCGGGTCCTGATCCAGGAGGCTCAGGACGAGGCGAAACGGACCGCGCTGGAATCGCTGCTCACCCAGGGCGGGGTGGCGCTGTTGCTGATCTCGGCGATCGCCCTCGGCTTCGGCTGGTTGATCGCCGGGCGGGCGTTGCAGCCGCTGCACCAGATCACCGGCACCGCCCGCCGGATCGCCGCGGCCGGCGCAGCCGGGCGGGGCCTGCACGAGCGGATCGCGTTGCGGGGGCCCCGGGACGAGGTGCAGGAACTGGCCGACACGTTCGACCTGATGCTGGAGCGGCTCGACCGGTCCTTCGACGGCCAGCGGCGGTTCGTTGCGAACGCGTCGCACGAGTTACGTACCCCGCTCGCGCTCAACCGGTCGCTGCTGGAGGTGGCGATGTCCCGGCCGGGCGCCTCCGCCGAGCTGCGGCAGCTCGGCGAGACGCTGTTGGCGATCAACGAACGCCACGAACGGCTCATCGACGGGCTGCTCACCCTGGCCGACTCGGAGCAGCAGGTCGTCGACCGCACCCCGGTGGACCTCGCCGAGATCGCCCGGCACGTCCTCGACCAGGCCGCCGGCACGCCGGAGCTGACCGTACGCCGCCAGCTCGCGTCCGCCGCCACGGCCGGTGACCCGGTGCTGCTCGAGCGGCTCACGCAGAACCTGGTGGAGAACGCGGTCCGGCACAACCTGCCGGCCGGCGGCGAGGTCGACGTGAGCACCGGCCTGGTCAACGGCTGGGTCACCCTGGTGGTCGTCAACACCGGCCCCGTGGTGCCCAGCTACGAGATCGAAACCATCTTCCAGCCGTTCCGGCGGCTGCGCCACGACCGCCTGGCCGGCCCGAGGGCGAGCGCCGGTCGGAGCGGCGCCGACGACCGGGCCGGCGCGGGACGCGGGTTCGGGCTCGGCCTGTCGATCGTGCGGGCGGTGGCCCAGGCGCACGGCGGCGCTGTACACGCGTACCCCAGAAACGGTGGCGGGCTGGTCGTGACGGTTACCCTGCCACCGCTGGGCGCGGTCGTCCCGGCACAGCCGGCGCGGACGCTGCCCACGGTGACGCACGGCCCCGCGTGACCGGGCCCTTGCTCAGCCCGGCCAGACCGGCGCACCGTCGACGAACGGCCAGGTGATCCGCTCGGCGCGCAGGTCCTCGATCAGGGTGCGGACGTACGCCAGCTCCGCGGCGATGACCTGGCGTTGGTATTCCGACTCGATCGCGAACAGCCGGGGCAGGAACCGGCCGACCTCGGTGATCTCCTCGTCGAGCGCGGTCAGCCGCTCCGCGAGCCGAGCGGCGCGGGTGTTCAGCGCGGCGAGGGCGTCGGCCGGGGCGAGGTTCGGCAGGAAGGACAGGGCAGCCGGGAACTCGGGATACTCGGGGGCCGGGGCGGAGAGCATGGCGCGCAGCCACTCTCCCAGGGTCGCCCGTCCGGCGTCGGTGATGCGGTACGTCGTGCGTTCCGGCCGGTTCTCGGCGCGTTCGGTGGACTCCACCGCCACCAGGCCGTCCCGGACCAGCCGCTGGATCGTCTGGTAGACGCTGTTGCGCTGGCTGACGTTGACCACGTCGTCCTTGCGCCGTTCCTTGATCAGCTGCTGCATCCGGTACGCGTGCATCGGCTCCTCGGTGAGCATCGACAGCACGGCCAGCGCGAGCACGGAGCGGCGTGGTGAGGTCACCGGCCGAGCTTAACGCTTGACACTCCCATAGTCATAAAATGTATAGTCACTTCATGACTATGACGATGAACCTCCCTCGCCACCACACCGCCCGCTCGACTCGACGGCTCGCCCTCGGAGCCGTTGTCGGGCCAGTGCTGTTCACCCTCGCCTGGCTCGTCCTCGGCATCCTGAGCCCCGGATACACCTTCTTCGGTCACCGGTTCACCGACTACTCGCCGATCAGCCAGCCGATCAGCGGGCTGGGCCTCGGCGTGACCGCCCCGTACATGAACATCGCCTTCGTCGTCACCGGGCTGGTCCTGGCCGTCGGCGTGGTCGGCGTGTTCCGCGCCCTGCCGCCCACCCGGCCGGCCCTGCGGCGCTGGTCGGTCGCGCTGCTCGCCTGCACCGGGATCGGCCAGGTCGTGTGCGGGATCTTCAACCTCGAAGCCGCGATGCCGCACTCGCTCGGCTTCACCCTCGCCGTCGGGACCCCGATCGCCGCCTTCCTCGTCGCCGGGCGCTACCTCCGCGGCGTCCCCGAGTGGCGGCGATTCGGCACCCTGCTGCTGCTCGGCAGCCCGCTGACCCTGATGCTCCTGGTCGCCTTCTTCGCGACGTTCCAGCCAACCGCCGACGGCGCCGAGCACGGCATCGCGGGACTCGTGCAGCGGCTTCTGGTGCTGCAGGTGCACGCCTGGTTCGTGGCCATGGGCTGGCTGGCCTACCGGCACGCTCCGGCCGGTGAGTGAGACCGCGCCAACACGCGCCACCGGGGACGGCCGCGCCGGACCGGTCGAGCGGCGACGACGAGGGCCGGCCCAGCAGCAGCTTTCACGCTTCTTCCACAGCGCTTCCACAGACCGCCGCCACAGTTGGCACCAGCAGACTTCCATCCGGGCGCGGGGATTCCCATGCACAACAAGTTCCTGACCATCCGCCAGGGCGGCGAATCGACCCTCCACACCGCCAGCCATAACCTGCCCTACCGGGCGCTGCGCCACCACGAGGAGAACCTCCTGTCGCTGCGCAACCACCTGCTCAGCACACCGTTCCAGCGGCGGTTCGACTCGCACCACCGCGAAAGCCTGCGCCACAACCCGCAGACGGGCGTCGCGGCGACCTCGGACGAGACCGACGCCGAGGGCGCCGACCGAGGGTGACCATGCGATCCACCGTGGCGGTGCCATACCGATGACGGGGGGTACGGCACCGCCACGGTCTACCCGTCCGCGGCCAGCAGCGCCCGGACCCGCCCGGCGTCCGGGTGCTCGATCTCGGTGAGGATGTCCAACGCCTGCCGCCAGGACCGCCGGGCCGCATCGGCGTCACCGTACGCGTGCTGGCTCTCGCCGAGATGGCGAAGCGTCACCGCCTCGTTCGGCCGGTCGCCGAGCCCCTGGTACAGCAGCAGCGCCTGCCGATAGCAGGAGATCGCCTCAGCGAGGTCCACATGCCGGTACGCGTAGCCGAGGCTGTCCCACGCGCCGGCCATCCCGACCGGGTCACCGAGGCGCTCCAGCAGGGCCAGCGACCGCCGGCAGTGCACGATCGCCTGCTCGTGGTCGCCGAGCAGGGCGTGACACCAGCCCACCGAGTTGAGCGTGTTCGCCTCGCCCCGCTCGTGGCCGGCGCGGTGGAACAGCTCCAGCGCCCGCTGGTCGTGGCCCAGCGCCGCACCGATGTCGCCCTGCTGCTCGCACAGCCAGCCGAGGCTGCGGCAGGTGAAACCCTGCCCGACCAGGTCGCCGAGGACGCCGAACAACTCCAGCGCCTGCCCGTAGTGCTCCCGGGCGACGGCGAACTGGCGCAGCCGCACGTGCGCGCCACCCAGAATCCGGTGCGCCTCCGCCTCGGCGGCGTGGTCGCCCTGCCGCCGCGCGGCGGCGACCGCGGCCCGGCCCGTGCGTACCCAATCCGGCCAGTGCCCGCGCCGGGCGAAGAAATTCGTGGCCGCCCACGCCAACCGCCACACGTGCCCGTCGAACCCGCCGCGCGCCGCCTGGTCCACCACGGCGAGCAGGACCGCGTGCTCCGCGGTGAACCATGCCAGCGCCGCCGGCCGGTCCTCGAACACCTCGGCGGTCACCCCGGCGGCGACCGGTGGCGCCGCCAGCGGATCCCGGTGCGGCCACAGCAGCCCGTCGGCGGCCAGCGCGGTGTGCAGGTAGTGGTCCAGGAGCCGCTGCTGTGCCGCCGACTGCTCGTCGTCGCGGCCCAGCTCGGCGGCGTACAGGCGGAGCAGGTCGTGCAGCGCGTACCGGCCGGGACGATGCTCCCCGACCAGCTGCGCCGTGACGAGTTCCCGCAACGCGGGGCGGACCCGGTCGGCGGGCAGGCCGGCGAGACTGGCCGTCGCGGCGGCGGTGAGGTCCGGGCCCGGGTGCGCCGCCAGCAGCCGGAACAGCCGGGCCGCCGCCGGGTTCAGATTCCGGTACGACCAGGAGAAGACATCCCGTACGTCGGTGCTGGCGTCGCCGCCCGCGAACGCGTCTAGCCCCGGGCGCAGTTCCTCGACCAGCGCGTCGAGCGGGAACTCGGGGTGGGTGGCGGCGCGGGCGGCCACGATGGCCAGGGCCAGCGGAAGCCGACCGCACGAGTCGATGATCCGGTCCACC
This sequence comes from Micromonospora sp. NPDC007230, assembly GCF_042869115.1. Taxonomy (NCBI): domain Bacteria; kingdom Bacillati; phylum Actinomycetota; class Actinomycetes; order Micromonosporales; family Micromonosporaceae; genus Micromonospora; species Micromonospora sp. NPDC007230. Next base: position 84,892 of record NZ_JBIAFE010000004.1, read on the forward strand.
GCTGCCGGCTCACCGGCCAGGCGGCCGGCGCCCACCCGGCGCACGAGCAGCTCCCGCGACTCGCCGCGACTGAGCAGATCGAGCCGCAGTGGGCGGGCGTCCTCGGCCACCACCAGGCCGGGCAGCTGGTTGCGGCTGGCGACCACCGTGGCGCAGCCGGGCGCGCCGGGCAGCAGCGGCCGGACCTGCTCGGCGTCGCGGACGTTGTCGAGCACCACCAGGATCCGCCGGTCGCGCAGCAGGTCGCGGTAGAGCCCGGCCTGTGCCTCCACCGTGGCCGGCAACCGCTCAGGCGGTACGCCGAGCGCGTCGAGGAAGCCCAGCAGTGCCTCACCCGCCGCCATCGGTGCGCCGGTCGGATCGAACCCGCGCATGTTGACGAACAGCTGCCCGTCCGGGAAGTGACCCAGCACCGTGTGCGCCAGCCGCAGCACGAACAGGGACTTGCCGATGCCGGCCGGCCCGCCGACCAGCACGAGCGGCGGCCCGCCCGACGCGGAGGACAGCAGGTCGCGGCCGGTGGCCAGCTCGTCGACCCGGCCGACGAACTGCGGTGGGTCCGGTGGCAGCAGGCAGGGGCGCAGTGGCTTGCCGCGGTCCGCCGGCAACAGGCCCGGCGGCAGCCGCCGCTGCAGGATGTCCCGCTGGAGTTCCTGCAGCTCGGGGGCGTCGAGCCCGCGGTCGCGCAGCAGATGCACGCCGGCGCGGCAGACCTCGGCCGCCTCGTCCACCCGCTGCTCGGCGTAGAGCGCCAGGGCGAGCAGCCGCCGGACGCCCTCGTCGTAGGGGTCGTCGACCACCGCACCGGAGAGCTGGGGGATCGCCTCGGCGTGCCGACCGAGCGCGGTGAGCGCCTCCGCGTAGCCACGGCGCGCGTCGCGCCGCACGGCGTCGAGCTGGGCGACCCTCGGCAAGACGAAGGAACGGTCCGCCACGTCGGCGAAGGCCGGACCGCGCCACAGCCCGAGCGCCCGCTCCAGCACCGCGGCGGCCCGCTCGGTCAGGTCGTTGTCGCCGGCGGAGAGCAGTCGGCGACCCTCCGCGCACCACCGTTCGAACCGGTGCGCGTCGACAGCGTCGTGCGGCACATCGAGCCGGTACGCCCCACCGGCGCCCGACCCGACGGTCACCACCACCGGATCGTCCGGCGCGCCCGGCGAGGCGAGCGCGCGGCGCAGGTGCGACACGTGACTGCGCAGCGTGGCCTGCGCCCCGGACGGCGGCGAGCCGGCCCAGAGCAGCTCGACCACCCGGGCGGCCGGCACCGTCGAACCCGCGTCGACCGTCAGGATCACCAGCAGCTCGACCAGCTTCGGGCCGAGCCGGACGGGCTGGTGTCCGCGCGTCACCTGCACCGGGCCGAGCACGCTGATGCGCAACACCCAACACGCTCCCCAGTCGGCCGGCGAACCCACTACGTTAGTGGACCGCCCGATGACGCTGCGTGCGTCGGCTGGAGATGTCCCGCATAGCGGTCAAACCACGGCGGACAGTGTCCTCAATAGACGGCCGAATCAGGCTACCCGGCCGGGTGCCTGATAGGTGGGCTGCACCCGCACCGCCTCGTCGACCTCGTCCGGCGTCAGCAGCGACGTCACCCGCGTGTCCAGGCCGCCGGCCGCCCGGATGGCGACGGCCAGCGCGGCGGCCGTCTTGTGGTCCGGCAGCTCACACACCGCGTAGGTGTCGTACTTGCCGAACGAGAAGTGGATCGAGTCCACCTTCCCGCCCATGGCCTCGATCGTGTTCCGGGCGACCTCGGCGCGCCCCGTACCACCGTCGTGAACCAACCCCTTGATCCCGTCGGCGGTGAAGGTCGACTGCAACAGGAACTTGGGCACCTCGACATCAACTCCCCGATGTGGCGGGCAGCGGCCGACGGCCACCGCCTCAGCGCGTCCCCTGGCGTTGGACCCGCTCGCCGCCCTCGACCCTCGCCCGGCCGTGGTCGCGTTCCGTGCCCGATGTTCCGGTCGCGGCCCGCAGGTGCCGCCGGTCCGGCGAGTGCTCCACCTCAGAGCCCTGCCGGCCCCGTGCCCCGCTGCCCGGATTCCGCCCGGCGCGCGCCGACTCGCCGCCCGGATCATGCTTGTTCTGCTTGTGGCTACCCATGCGGGCGGCGTACCCGCTCCGCCCGCCGCTAGTCCTGCCCGCCCGCGGCGCGCTCGCAGTGCAGCAGCAGCGACCCGGTGCTGGTCGGGGTGCAGCGGGTCAGGGCGTACGACTGCGACGTCCCGTCGGACGGCCAGATCCGCTTGCCGCCGCCGAGGCGTACCGGGTCGACCATCAACCGCAGCTCGTCCACCAGGTCTGCGGCGAGCAGGCGGCGGCGAGCTCCGCGCTGCCGATGACGTGCATCCAGGTCGTCCACCGGTGTTGTCGCCGAGTTCACCTCCAAGATCGCCACGATTCCTAGCCTGACCAGGCCCGGGGCTGTGCCCGTACGCGCACGGCCTGCCGGATCGAAGCTTGGAGGGACACATGATCCTGCAACGCCCCCACGGCCGGGCGTTGGCGGCCTTCGCCATCACCGGACTGCTCCTCGGCGCGTTAGGCGGACCGGCGTACGCAGCGGGCACGACGCCCGCCACCTCCGTCCACGACGGCGACGTCATCCGCGGCGTCACCACCGTCTACGCCACCGGCTCACCCCCGCCCTCGCTGCACCTGGACGGCAGCCCGCTCAGCACCACCGGGGTGTCGAGCCTGCCCGCCACCCTGCGCTTCGAGGGGGAGGGCATCCAGAGCGGATCCCAGAAACTGCTGAACTCGGTCTGGGTGAACGGCAAGATCGTGACCCTGATCAACAAGGACTACCTGGGCTACGCCACGGCCGAGATCCCGATTCCCGCCGGCTACCTGACCGCCGGAACCAACACCCTCACCATCCGCGCCGGCAGCTCGATCTCGCCCACCGACCTCACCGCGAACCACGACGACTTCACCGTCCGCAACGTGCGAATCACCACGCTCGACGGTACGGACATCGCTGATCCCGCCGTCCCGCCAACCCGCAAGGTTTCCCTCGGCGACGGCTACCCGGGCGGCAACGCGACCGAGGAGCAGGTGACCGCCGACTTCGCCATCATCCTTGACGACGCTCAGGCGCACGGCGTCGCCGCGAGCGTGGACACCCGCCCGTTGCCCGACGGACCGCACGCCCTCACCGTGACCTCGGCCGGCACCGCCACCGTCGTCCGGTTCCTGACCGACAACAGCGGGCCGGTCGTCACCGCCACCACTCCCGCGGACGGCACTACCGTCACCGGGGACCGCATCGAGGTCACCGTGTCGGCGACCGACAGCGTCTCTGCCGTCGCCTCGGTGACCGCCAAGCTGGACGGTCGCACCATCCCCGTGCCCAACTCCTTCCCGACCGGCAACATCCCGGCCGGCGAGCACACCCTTGCCGTCACCGCCACGGACGCTGCCGGCAACGCGAGTACGAAGAACGTCACGTTCCGGACCCCACCGCCGACCATCGCACCCGGCGCCTACGACCGCGGCCAGATCCGGCCCGACCGCCCCATGGCCGGTCCCGACGTGGCCCGCGTCGTGGCCGCGGGCGACATCGCCTGCGCGGCGACCAGCCGCACCACCCCCACGACCTGCCAGCAGGCCGCCGTCGCCGACACGGTGCGGTCGCTGAACCCCGACGCCGTGCTCACCCTCGCCGACAACCAGTACGACGTCGGCACCCTCCCCGCGTTCCTCGCCTCCTACGACAAGTCGTGGGGCGCGGTCAAGGACATCACCTACCCGGTCGTCGGCAACCACGAGTACGGGCAGGCCTACTACCCGGGGGCCCGCGCCGACGGCTACTTCGACTACTTCAACGGCGTGGGCGCGCCGGACGGTCGGGCCGGCGACCGGGAGAAGGGCTACTACTCGTACGACATCGGCCGCTGGCACGTGGTGGCGCTCAACAGCGAGTGCGGCGTGGTGTCCTGCGCTCCCGGCTCGGCCCAGTACGCCTGGCTTGAGCAGGACCTCCAACGGCACCACAACATGTGCGTGCTGGCCCTCTGGCACAAGCCGGTGCACACCGGCACCTTCCGCGGCGGGATCTACGGCAACCCCGACAGCAATTCGCTCTACGAGCTTGCCGACCGGTACGCCGTGGACGTGATCCTCAACGGGCACGACCACAGCTACCAGCGGTTCGCGCCGCAGGACGTCGCCGGCAATCCCCGGCCCGACGCACCGCGGGAGTTCATCGTCGGCACCGGCGGCGTCGGCTTCCACGGCACCCCTGACCAGGTCCCCAACCTGGAGGTCGCGCAGGGCGACACGTTCGGGGCGCTGGAGCTGACCCTCAAGCCCACCGGCTACGACTGGCGATTCGTGCCGATCGCCGGCAGCACCAGCGGCTTCACCGACTCCGGCTCGGCGTCCTGCCACCGGTAGTCGCCACGTGCGCTGACCCCGTCGGCCCCATCCGGGTCGGCGGGGTCACCCGTCCGACGAAAATTCGCCGCGGCGAAGCTGCCCGGTCATCCTCCGGGTGTCCTCCCGGTGTCGGAGGCTTCCGCTACCGTCGGAACGTCATGGAGCCGCGGTTCGGCGAGGAGATCATCGGGCGGGAGCACCCCGCCGGGCTGCTGCGCGCCGAAGTCGACCGGGTGACCGCGAGCCACGGCGGCCTCGTCCTGGTCACCGGCGAGCCCGGCATCGGCAAGACCACGCTGGTGACCGCGACGGCGGAGGAGGCGCGGCGGCGCGGCGCGCTCGTGCTCGGTGCCGCCTGCTGGGATTCCGACAGCGCACCCGGCTACTGGCCGTGGGTGCAGGTGCTGCGCGGCCTGCGCCGCTCGCCCGACGAGTGGGCCCTGGCCCGGGAGGCCGCGGAGCCCGGGCTCGCGGTGCTGCTCGGCGAGACACCCGGCGGTCGTGGCGGCGACGTCGGGGACGACGGGGACCAGGAGGAGTTCGCACTGCACGACGCGGTGACCACCGCCCTGGTCGCGGCCTCCCAGCGCCGGCCGGTCGTGGTCGTCCTCGACGACCTGCACTGGGCCGATGCCGCGTCGATGCGGCTGCTGCAGTTCGCCACCCAGCACACCTGGTTCGAACGGCTGCTGCTGATCGGCACCTACCGCGACGCGGAGGTCGAGTCCGGCGACCACCGGCTGCGCCCGCTGCTGATGCCGCTGACCGCGAAGGCCACCACCATCACCCTCACCGGCCTGTCCCGCGACGAGGTGGCCGCGCTGATGACCCGCACGGCGGGTTCCGAGCCCGACGCCGACCTCGTCGACGAGGTGCACCGGCGCACCGGCGGCAACCCGTTCTTCGTCGAGCAGACCGCCCGGCTGTGGCGCGCCGACGGCCAGGTCAGCACCATCGCTCCCGGCGTCCGGGAGGCCGTGCGGCGGCGGCTGGCCCAACTGCCCGCCCCGGTGGTCGAGGCGCTCACCGTCGCCGCCGTGCTCGGCCGCCACTTCCACCGCCAGGTCCTCGCCGCCTGCGTGCCCACCCCGGCGGCGCAGGTCGACCGGCTGCTCGACCGCGCGGTGACCGCCCGGCTCGTGATCTCCCGCGGCGGCGGCCGGTTCGCCTTCGCCCACGACCTGGTCCGGGAAACCCTCTACGACGGGCTGCCCGACGACGACCGGCGCGCCCGGCACGCCACCGTCGTCCGGGCCGTCGACCACTCGGCGGCGCTCGCCGAGCGGCTCATCCCCGCCGACCTGGCCCGCCACGCCTGGCTCGCCGGCACCGACCTCGACCCGTCCCGGGCCGCCGACCTGCTCGTCGCCGCCGCCCGGGACGCGGGCGGCCGGCTGGCGGTGGAGGAGTCGGCGCTGCACTTCCGCCGCGCCCTGGAGGTGACCGAGCAGCCGGCGCAGCGGGTCAAGATCATGGTGGAGCTCGCCCAGCTGCTGCTGCACGTCGTCGGTGACGAGGCCCGGCGGCTGCTCGCCGACGCCGCGGCGCTCGCGCTCACCCTCGACGAGCCGGCGGTGCTGGCCCGGGTCGCGCTCAGCGTCCACCGGCACCAGACCTTCACCGGCCGCCTGGCCGACGCCGAGGAGTTGCTGCGCGAGGCGTACCGGCGATTCATCGGCGAACCCGACGGCAGCATGCCGCTCAGCACCGTCGTCGCCGACCTCATCACCGCTACGGAGACGCTCGCCCGGTGGGGCCAGGACGACGAGGCGCTCACCTTCAGCCTGTGGGCCCGCCACGACACCACCTGGGGGCTCGGCACTGCCGCCGACCGGGCCGCGCTCACCGCCGAGATCCGCGACGTGGCCCGCCGGACCGGCGACCGGGAGACCGAGCTGTGGGCGACCTCGCTGCGCTGGGTCGCGCTGCTCGAACTCAACGACCCGCGCTACCACCAGGAGCTCACCGCCTTCGTCACGGCCGGCCGGGACGGCGACGTCGCCCGCCACAAGATGGCGGCGGCCATCGACGGCGGCATCATCGCCGGCTTCCGGGGCAACTTCGCCCAGGCCGACGAGTTCCTCGCCGAGCTGGCCGACCTCAGTGAACGGGAGCACGCCGACCACGGGTTCATGAACCACCAACTGCGCTGGTCGCGGCTGCTGCTGCAGGGCCGGTTCGACGAGATCGACACCCTGCTCGACGGGGTGAATCCGACCGACCGCTCCCACCTGGAGCTGGTCAGGGCGATCACCGCCGCCGAGCGCGGCGACGGCGAGACAGCCGCGATGCTGACCGCCAGCATCGAAGCCGCCGGCACCACGTACGCCCGGCCGATGTCCCCGCTGTGGCTGCGCCTGCGCGCGCAGGCCGCCGCCGCGACCCGCGACCCGCACCGCTGCGCGCAGGCCCGGCAGGCGCTCGCGCCGCACCGCGGCCAGTGGATGGCCGCCCTGTTCGGCTGCGACATCAGCGGCCCGGTCGACCACTGGCTGGCCGTCATCGACGCCGCGCAGGAGCGCTGGGACGACGCGATCGCCGGGTTCGAGGCGGCCCGCGCCGCCGCCGACCGGATGGGCGCCCGACCGTGGTCGCTGATCAGCCGCGCCGCTCTGGTGGACGCCCTGACCGGGCGGGGTCGCGCGGGCGACGCGGAGGCCGCCGCCGAGCTGCGCGCCGCCACCGCGGCCGAGGCGCGAGCGCTCGGCATGGCGCAGGTCCTGCACCGGCTGGGCGTCCCGGCGGCGGCACCCGTCGAGCTGGACGGCCGGGCGTCGGCCGGACCGGGCCAGGTGCCCGCACCCGCGGGCGGCTTCGTCGCCCCGGTGACGGCGGCCGAGGTCCGGCCCCTCAGTGAGCAGGCCCTGGTGCCGGCGGCACCCGGACCCGAGCACCGGTCCGCCGCGCTGGCGGCACCCGGCCCCGACCAGCCATCCGCCACGGTTGCCGCCACACGGGCAGCGCCCGGCCCGGCTCCGGTTCCCGACTACGAGTTCCGGCGTGACGGCGCCGTGTGGCGGCTCGCGTACTCCGGCACGGTGGTGCACCTGCCCGACGCCAAAGGCCTGCACGACCTGCGCCTGCTGCTGAGCCGCCCGGGCATCGACGTGCCCGCCGTCGAGCTGCTCGACCCCGCCGCCGGGCCGGAGCTGGTGGCCGCCCGACGCCTCGGTGGTGACCCGGTCCTCGACGACGAGGCCAAGGCCCGCTACCGGCGCCACCTGCAACGGCTCGACGACGAGATCGACCGGTCCGCCGCACGCGGCGACGAGGCGAAGGTGGCCGCCCTCGACGCCGAGCGCGCGGCGCTGCTGGACGAGCTGCGCGCCGCAGCCGGGCTGGCCGGCCGCAGCCGCCGGCTCGGCGACGAGGCCGAACGGGCCCGCAAGGCGGTCACCGCCCGGATCCGCGACACCCTGCGCCGGCTCGACGACCGGCATCCCGCGCTGGCTGCCCACCTACGCGACACGGTCTCCACCGGCAGTTCCTGCCGCTACCTGCCCCCGCAGCCGCTGCCGTGGCGCCTCTAGGCCCGGTCGCCGGGCCGGCCCGGCACAACCGGGACCTGGGGTGGTTGGGATGTCGCGCTCTGGCGCGGGCCGCCTCGGCCGCCATCCAGACGGCGTCGGCGTCGGCCCGGGCCCGGTCCGCGTCAGCGGCGTCCCAGGACCTCGGCGATCCGGCTGAACCCGTCCGTGCCGTGGCCCAGCCCGATCGTGCGGCGGGCCATCCCCTCCGCCGCACGCATCACACCGGCGTCGATGCCGTGGGCCTCGGAGGCGTGGACGATGTGGGCCATCGACGACGCGGCCGAGGTGATCGGGTTGCCCTCGCCGGAGTAGGTCCCGTTCGCCACGTCCTCGGCGAACTGCTCGAAGATCGGCGGGATGATCGCGCCGATGCCCTTGGCGAACGGCGCCAGCTCACGTGCGGTGACGCCCTCCGCCTTCGCCACCGCCAGGGCGTGCGCGTAGCCCGCCATCGCGGTCCAGAAGATGTCGAGCAGCGCGATGTCGTACGCCGCTGCCCGACCGATCTCCTCGCCGAGGTGGGTGTGGGTGCCGCCCAGCGCGTCCAGCACCGGACGGTGCTGCTGGTAGAGCGCCTCTGGTCCGCTGTGGATGAAGACCCCCGCCGGCGTTCCGATGGTCGTGGTTGGTGTCATGATCGCGCCGTCCAGGTAGCCGATGCCGTGGGTGGCCGCCCAGTCGGCGGCGTCCCGGGCCCGGTCCGGCGTGTCGGCCGTCAGGTTCACCACCGTGCGCCCGTTGAGCGCAGCGGTGACCGCCTCCTGCCGCAGGATGGCGTCGCTGGCGTCGTAGTTCACCACGCAGATCACGGTCAGCCCACTCGCGGCGACCGCCTCCTGCGCCGATCGGGCGGCGACCGCGCCCCGCTCGACCAACGCCTGGCCTCGGCCCGGGGTCCGGTTCCAGATCGTGGTCGGCAGGCCGGCGGCCAGGAACGCGCCGGCCAGAGAGCGTCCCATCGGGCCCAGGCCGAGCACGGTGACAGACTTTTCGTCCACGGACATACCTCAACTCCTCATCGGCAAATGCCAATAACTAGTAACGAATGGGGCGGAGATGACGCGCAGTCGTGCCCAGGACCCGAACGTGTGCGGAGTGACCGCCGCGATCGCCGTGATCGACGGCAAGTGGAAGACGATTCTCCTCTGGCTGCTCGAATCCGGCCCGCGCCGCCCCGGAGAGCTACGCCGGAGCCTGCCCGGCCTCACCGAGAAGGTGCTGACTCAAGCCCTCCGGGAGATGGAGGCCGACGGGCTGGTGCACCGGGAGGTGCACGAAGGGCTGCCGCTGAAGACCGAAGACACCCTGACCACCTTCGGCCGCGAACTCTCCGAGGCGTTGGCGCCCCTCTCCGACTGGGGCCACCGCCGCCTGGCGAAGCTCACCAACGCCCAACCGGCGTCCTGAACCATCGCCGCCTCCGCCCCGTTCCGGTTCCTGGCGGTCCCTCGACCGCCCATGACCAGCTTGGCTTCACCGTCGACCGCCGCCAAGTACCCACAAAAACGTGGCTACCCGGGAACACTCCCCAAAGGACGGACGACGGGCGCCCCGGCCGAAGCCTGGGCGCCCGTCGTCGAGCGGAAGATCAGCGGCGGTTGTAGCGGTACATGGTCAGCGAGCCGAAGACCACCACGAACCCGACGCTCCACAGCAGCAGCCACATGGTGTTCGCCGCGTCGGACGAGCCGGCCATCGCCGCGCGCACCGACGCCACCAGGTGGGTGATCGGGTTGACCTTGACGAACGCCTGCAGCCAGCCCGGCATGGTGCTCGGGTTGACGAAGACGTTGCTCAAAAAGGTCAGCGGGAACAGCACCATCATGCTGACCCCCATCACCGACTTCTCGCTGCGCAGCACCAGGCCGAAGAACGTCCAGACCCAGGAGAACGCGAACGAGAAGACCACCAGCAGGCCGATGCCCGCCAGCACGCCGAGCGGCCCGCCGCCGGGCCGGAAGCCGAGCGCCAGCCCGACGCCGAGGATGACCACCGCGGCGAGGATGTAGCGCAGCACGTCCCCGAAGATCATGCCGACCAGCGCGGCCGGCCGCCAGACCGGCAGCGTCCGGATCCGGTCGAACACGCCCTTCTCGATGTCGTTGTTGAGGCCGACCCCGGTGTACATGGTGATCATCACGACGCTGGTCACCATGATGCCGGGCAGGAAGAACTGCAGGTAGTCCCGCGGGCTGCCGGCGAGGGCGCCGCCGAACAGGTACGTGAACATCAGCACCATGATGATCGGGAACGCGGTCACGTCGAACAGTTGCTCCGGCACGTGCTTGATCTTCAGCAGCGCCCGCCAGCCGAACGTGAGCGACGCCGACAAGGCATTCGGCCGCGGTGGCCGGGCTGCCGGCGCGAGGACCGTCGACAACGCCTCGGCGGACGGCACGTAGACGGACGGCGCCCGCCCGGTGGTGGTCGCGGTGTCGCTCATCGGGCTGCCTCCAGCTGGTCGTCCCGCTCGTCGGCCGCGACGGCGGGGTGGTCGGTGAGGGCAAGGAACACCTCGTCCAGGCTCGGCTGGCCGAGGGAGAAGTCGTCGACGACGATGCCGGCGCGGGCCAGCTCCCCGAGCGCCCGGGCGGCCTGCTCGCTGGCCTCGAGGTCGCTGCCCTCCTCACCGACCCGGGCCGTCATGGCCACCGGATCCGCTTCGAGCTGCACCGGCACGCCGAGCGCCGCCTGGAGCACCTTCTCGGCCTCCGGCCGCTGGCCCGCGTCGCGCAGCCGCAGATGGATGGTGCCGGAGCCGACCGACGACTTCAGCTCACCCGGGGTGCCCTCGGCGATCACCTTGCCGTGGTCGATCACCGCGATCCGACCGGCGAGCTGGTCGGCCTCGTCCAGGTATTGCGTGGTCAGCAGCACCGTCGTGCCGTGCGCCACCACCGCCCGGACGATCTCCCACACCTGGTTGCGGCTTCGCGGGTCCAGCCCCGTCGTCGGCTCGTCCAGGAAGAGCAGGTCCGGGGTGCTCAGGATGCTCGCCGCGATGTCGATCCGCCGCCGCATCCCGCCCGAGTACTTCTTCACCTGCCGGCCCGCCGCCTCCGTCAGGCCGAACGCGGCGAGCAGGCTCTCCGCTCGCGCCCGGGCGGCCGGCTTGGGCAGCCCGAGCAGGCGGCCCAGCAGGACCAGGTTCTCCGATCCGGTCAGGTCCTCGTCCAGCGAGGCGTACTGGCCGGTCAGGCTGACCCGGGCGCGCACCGCGTCGGCCTCGGTCACCACGTCGTGGCCGAACACCCGCGCCCGCCCGCCGTCGGGGCGCAACAGCGTCGCCAGCACCCGCACCGCCGTGGTCTTGCCGGCACCGTTCGGGCCGAGCAGCCCGTAGACGGTGCCGGCCGGGACCTGAAGGTCCAGACCGTCGAGCGCGCGGGTCGCGCCGAACGAGCGGACCAGCCCGTCGGCCTCGACAGCCAGACCGGTGTTCCGTTTACTCATGATCACTACCTTCCTTCGACAATCAGGAGACGTACGGGCGCGCCGCCCGGCCGTCGCGCAGCGCCAGCCCCCACCAGCAGAGCTCGTCGAGCAGCACCCGGGCGTCCTGGCGCAACTGGTCCTCGACCTGCGGCGTCGACTCACCACCGAGCAGGTCGACACCGACGAAGTCGCGCACCGTCACGGCGTGCAGGGCGGTGAAGACCGTCCGGAGCTGGTCGACCGCGTGCAGGCCGACCGAACGGCAGCCGTACGACACGAAGCCGACCGCCTTGGCCTGCCACTCGTCGTACGCGTAGTCGATCGCCTGTTTCAACGAGGCCGGGAAGCTGTGGTTGTACTCGGGGGTGACCACGACGAACGCCTCCGCCCGGCTCACCTCCTCGACGAACGACCGCATGGTGGCCGTCGGCTCAGCCGGATAGCTGGCGGGGAAGTCGTACGTGGCGAGGTCGACGACGGACACCGCCACGTCGTCGCGCTGCCGCGCCTGGTCGACGAACCAGCGACCGATCCGGTCGCCCATCCGCCCCTCGCGGGTACTGCCGATGATCACGGCGAGCTGTAGCGGCGCCATGCTTCCTCCCCGGCTCCGTCGGGCCTCACCCGTCAGGCGCGAGACGCCGGCCGGCAGCCGCCAGATCGGATCTGGCGGAGCCGCCGAACGCGGCCCGGAGTGTCGGTGGCGGCTGCTTCAATGGCGCCGGAGACGAGGGGGCGGCATGGCCGACGTGCGCATCCAGCCGTGGATCGAGGGCGACCTGGACCTGTTGCGGCAGCTCAACTCGCCGGAGGTGCGGCGGCACACGGGCGGGCCGGAGACCGACGAGCAGGTCGTGAGCCGCAACGCCCGCTACGCGCGGTCGAGCGGCACCGGTGCCGGTTGCATGTTCACCATCGGGCTGCCGGACGGGACCAAGGTGGGCAGCGTCGGTTACTGGGAGCGCGCCTGGCGCGGCGAGCAGGTCTGGGAGTTGGGCTGGGCGGTGCTGCCGGCGTACCAGGGAAGAGGGCTGGCCACCGCGGCGGTGCTCGCGACGCTGGACGCGGCCCGCGCCGCGGGGAGCCGGCGCTGGGCGCACGCCTACCCGTCGGTCGAGAACCCGGCGTCGAACGCGGTCTGCCGCAAGGCCGGTTTCACGCTAGTCGGCGAGACCGAGTTCGAATACCCGCCGGGGCACCTGATCCGCTCCAACGACTGGCGCATCGACCTGACCGGCAAGACCGAGAAGTGACGGCGCCGGCGGCTGAGAGACGGCGACCCCGGCGACGCGTCGTTGCGCCGCCGGGGTCGGCCGGACCGGTCGGGTCAGTGTCGCGGTAGCTTCACCGAGACCGGCGAAGCTTCGGAGCGATCCGCATCAGCGCGGATCCGACAGCCACCATGGCGAACCCCGCCAGCACGACCCAGACGGTGCTGGCTCCGGTGACGGCGAGCCCACCAGAAGTAGCTGCACCAGCAGCCGCAGGGGCAGTCACGTTGTTGTACATCTCTGGTTACCAGTTCCTTTCTCGGCGCAGAATGGCATCTGCGTATGCCTTGGCGTGGACGAATTGCAGAAAGAGGTCAAGGACCAACTCGTACATCGTTGCCGAAGCGAGCATGTACTTCCAGCCGCGATAGCGGACGGTCACCACCCGCTCGACGACAAAGATGCTGGAAATTGCCAGCCAGAACGGCTGGATGTGGATTCCCCCGTAGGCGACCACGGTGTACACGAGGGATCCCAGATACGCGAACGTGACGAGCACCCCGAGGAGCGTCATCAACTGCCTGCCCCAGTACCGCCACGTCACGCGCGTGAGCCCGTACTGAAAGCAGTTCTCGACGGCCCCCCGCTTCCAGCGCAGGCGCTGCCTCCAGAGGTCGCCCCAGGTGCCCATGACCTCGGTGACCAGTGAACATTCCTTGGGGGAGAGGACCGTGTAGCCGAGATGGCGCAGGGCGAAGGTCATCTCATTGTCCTCGGTCAGGACGGTGGTGTCGTAGACGCCGCCCACTCCGTCGCCCGTGGGGAGCTTGCCACTGAGTCTCGCCGCGGAGATTTCCTTCAGGGTGCCTGCCCGGAAGACCGCAGCGGTCCCGGTGACCACCAGGCACTTTCCGTTCAATCGGGCCAGGTCCCGGGCGTACCGCATGTACTCGTTGCGTTGCAGGTGGCCGACGAACCCGCTGCCGCTGCTGCCCCGGAACACGCCGCCTACGGCACCCAGCCGTCGGTCGGCGCTGAGCTTCGCCACCGCGTGTGTCAGGAAGTGCGGGTCCAGGACCGAATCAGCGTCCACCACCATCACGAAGTCGTCACTCGCCAGCCGCGGTAGCAGTTGGGCCAGAACCTGATTCAGCGCGCCCGCTTTTTTGTGTCGGTTCTCGTACGTCGTGAAGACGCGTGCACCGGCCTGTGCGGCCAGTCTCGCCGTTTCGTCCCGACAGTTGTCGGCGATGACCACAACCTGTGTGGGCTGGTACGTCTGCCGCAACAGCGCGGTGACCGCCTGGCTGATCCCCTGGGCTTCGTTGTGCGCAGGAACCAGCACGATGAGCCGCCCAGGCACCTTGGCGCTACCACGGGCCGCAGCCGCGTTTCTCCTCACCGACTGCCCCGCGTCGCGCCGCCCGGCGCCACGATGGCGCTCCCGGGCAGGCCGGCGGTGCCGGCCCTGGCGGTGCGGGATCGGGTGGGGCCGGTGCCACACCTCTGTTGCGGCGCGGCCGGCGATGGCGGCGGCGTCGTTGGAGCGGTTGTTCGGCGTCACGATGGGCCGGTCCACCGGCCGGGTCTGGGCGACCCGTGCCCTCCCCCTGGCCACCTCGTTGTACGCGGGCAGCGCCACCGCGACCGGGGTCCGCCGGTAGGTGCTCATGGGATGCGAGGTATCCGTTCCTGTTGGTGCGCGCGCCATCGGCGCCGCTGCCTACCGCCGCGAGGCGCCGGCCCTCCGGCCGCTTACAGTATTCGGCGATCGCGATCCGCACCCCACGGCAATACGAACCAATCTCGCTGCCTGACTGTCCCGTCAGCCAGACCCATGTCGCCGGCTTCCCCGGCGGTACGGCCCCGGCCCCACACAGGTGGCGGACCCTGGCGTGCCGGTGAGGGTGGCCGGGCCGCGCGGACGGCCGGGCTGGCCCGGCCGAACGGTGGATCGGTGGGCATCCGTCACCGGGCCGCGTCCAGCCTCGCCCGCTGCTCCGCGGTCAGCGCCAGGTCGACCGCGGCGAGGCTCTCGTCCAGTTGCGCCACCGAGGACGCGCCGACCAGGGCGATCGCCGGAATGTCCCCGCCCATCAGCCAGGCCAGGACCACCTGGTTGACCGTGGCGCCGGTCTCCGCCGCCACGGCGCGCAGCGCGGCCAGCCGGGCCGGGGTGCTCGGCAGGTCGTACTCGAGGCCCAACCGGTCGGGCCGGGCGTACGCGCCCTTGAGCAGCGGCGAGTACGCGACCAGGGCGAGCTGCGGCTCGGCCCGCAGATAGCTGGCCAGGTCGGGGCCGGCCCAGCCGACGTCGCCGTCCGGGTCCAGCTCGCTGGGCAGGTCCAGCCGCGGGGGCAGGTAGCTGCGGTGATACTGGAGCACCTCGTACCCGGGCAGGCCGGCCGCGGCGGCGATGCTCCGGGCCCGCTCCACCCGCCAGGCGCGGTGGTTGCTCGCGCCCAGCAGCCCGACGCTGCCCTCGCCGACCAGCTCCGCGAAACCCTCCACGGTCTCCCGCAAGGGCACCGTCCGGTCCTCGATGTGCGCGTAGAGCAGGTCGAGCCGGTCCACGCCGAGCCGCTCCCGGCTCCGCTCCGCCGACTCGCGGATCACCTTCGCCGACAGCCCCTCCGGGTTGTCCACATAGCTGGTCCCCGGGGCCAGGGGCCGCGCGCCGAGCTTGGTGGCGATGAACACCTCGGCGCCGACGCCCCGGCTGCGGCGCCAGCGGCCGAGCAGTTCCTCGCTCTCCCCGCCCTGGCCCCCGTTCTGCCAGAAGGCGTAGTTGTCCGAGGTGTCGATGAACGTGCCGCCGGCCTCGACGTAGCGGTCGAGGATGGCGTACGAGGTGGCCTCGTCGGTGGCGGTGCCGAACAGCATCGCGCCGAGGCTGAGCACGCTGACCTCGCGGCGGGTGGCCGGGTCGGTGCCGATCGTGCGGTATCTCATGGATCCTCCCCGTGGGATGAGCGCCGTCGCCGACCACCCTCGACCTTCGAGCGCGCTCGAAGTCAAGCCCGCGCCACGGCGGCAGCCGGGACGGCCCTCACCACGGCAGCACCCCGTAGCCGCCGCCGGCGTCCATCTGAAAACCCCACAGCAGCCCGCTCGGCCCGTCCGTCGGCAGCGTCGCCAGGTGCACGCTCACCTCCGCGCCCTGCTCGGGGGTACGGAAGCCGGAGTGGTGGTTGAGGTCGGTGGCGCAGTAGCCGGGGTTGGCCGCGTTCACCTTGATCGCGGTGTCCCGCAGTTCCTTGGCGTACATCGCGGTGACCATGTTCAGCGCCGCCTTCGACGACGGGTAGGGCACCGAGGTCAGCTCGAACAGGGCGCCCTGCGGGTCGGTCATCACCGCGACGGAGCCGACCTCGCTGGAGACGTTCACGATCCGCGCGGCGGGGGCCTTGTGCAGCAGCGGCAGGAACGCGTTGGTCACCGCTACCACCCCGAACACATTCGTCTCGTACACCTCGCGCAGCGTGGCGAGGGTGGTCTCGCTGGGCAGCGCCGACCCGTCGGCGCGGATGATGCCAGCGTTATTGACCAGCACGTCCAGGCGGCCGTACTCCTGCTCGACCAGCTCGGCCGCGGCGGCGACCGACACCTCGTCGGTGACGTCCAGTGGCACGAACCGGGCGTCCGTGCCCTCGGCGCGCAGCGTCCGTTCCGCTTCCCGGCCCCGCGCGGCGTCCCGCGCGCCGACCAGCACGGTCCACCCACGCGCGCCGAACTGCCGGGCGGTGGCCAGCCCGATTCCCTTTTTGGCCCCGGTGATCAGGGCGATCGTCGTCGTCATGGCACCGAGGCTGCCGCCGCGACGGGCTGGCCGGGAGAGGCCCGCCGAGGCTGGTACCGGCGGTACCACCCTCGGCGGCCGGGGTTGCGGCAGGCTTGAGGGCATGACGAGCCTGCGCCGCGATGAGCTGGCCGACTTCCTGCGCACCCGCCGCGCCCGGCTGCGCCCCGCCGAGGTCGGCCTGCCCGAGGGGGTACGCCGCCGCACGCCGGGCCTGCGCCGGCAGGAGGTCGCCCAGCTCGCCGGCATGTCCATCGACTACTACATCCGCTTGGAGCAGGGCCGCGGCCCGCACCCGTCCCGGCAGGTGCTCGCCGCGCTGGCCCGGGCGCTGCTGCTCGGCCGCGACGAGCGGGCGTACCTGTTCCGGATCGCCGGGGAGAGCCCGCCGGAACCGACCGGGCCGAGCCGGCAGGTGCCGCCGGGGCTGCGGCACCTGCTGGACGCGATGACGGAGACGCCCGCGTACCTGGTCGACGCCGCGTACGAGGTGCTGGCCTGGAACCGGCTGGCCACCTGGTTCGTCGGCGAGCTGTCGGCGGTGCCGGCCGACGAACGCAACATGATCCGCTGGATGTTCGGCCGGGAGGTCCCGGAGTCGTACTGGACCGACGCGGAGACGCTGCGCTTCGCCCGTACCACGATGGCCGACCTGCGGGCCGCGTACGGCCGTTACCCGACCGACCCGGCGATCGCCGGGCTGGTCACCGAGCTGCTGGGGACGTCGCCGCGGTTCGCCGCGCTCTGGGCCGAGCACGAGGTGGGGGAGCGGCGCCCCACCGTCAAGCGGGTGGCCCATCCGGAGTTGGGCCCGCTGGAGTTCGAGTGCCGGGTGCTGCAGGTCCCGGAGACCGACCAGCGGCTCATCGTCTACGTGCCCGAGCCGGGCTCGCCGACCCAGGCGGCCTTCCGCCGGATCGGCGAGCGCACGTCGCGCGTCACTAGCCGGTGACGAAGGAGCGGGTGGCGCTCTGCCCGTTCCAGGTGGCGGTGAGGGTGCCGATCGCGGACGGTGACAGGTCGGCCGCCCCGGTGATCGGGAAGACCGCCCCCGGGCTGCCCGCCGGGATCTCGACGGTGGTGGGGACGCTCACCCCGGCCAGGTCGACGGTGAGCCCTACCCGGGTGCCGTCCGGGTTCGAGGCGGGGCCGATGCCCACCACGCCGGTGACGGTGCGGCCGACCTTGACGAAGCTGGGTCCGACGGCGAAGGCCGGCGGCACCGCGGCGACCGGTGTGCTGTCGCGAGTGCCGCCCAGGTACGCGCCGGGGTTCCCCTCGCTCGGTACGCCGTCGCCGTAGACGGGCACGGTGAAGCTGACCGTGGTGGCTCCCTCGGGCACGACGACCAGCGGCGGCACCACCACCCGAACTCCGCCGTACGCGCTGTTCGACCAGAGGTCGACGTTGAGGCCACCGGCCATCGCCGGCGAGGTCAGCTCCACCGTCCCGGTCACGGTCTGTCCTTCGATGACGACCCGCCGGTCGAACCGCAGGTCCTTGACCCCCTGCACCGTCGGATCGGCCGGTACGACGGTGACCGTCCCCGCGGGGACGAGGTTCTGCCCCGGTGCCTGGGCGTGGAGGACCCTGACCTGTGTCTGTGCCACGTTCGCGGCGAGCCGGATCGGGAAGCTGACGCTGCTGTGCCCCGGCGGCACGTAGACCCCGCTCCCCACGAACCTTGTGTAGACCACGTCCGCGTAGAGCCAGACCCAGATCCCGCCCGCCGGTGCCGGGCCGGAGAGCATGACGGTCTGGGTGGCAAGCTGCCCGGCGGTGATGGTCGACGGGGTCACCGTGCCGCCCGACACCACAGGCATGAGGGCGCTGGTGCTGCTTGGTGTGGGGGTGGGGCTTCCAGTTGGGCTCGCGGTGGGACTCGGGCTCGCGGTGGGACTCGGGCTCGCGGTGGGACTCGGGTTCGCGGTGGGACTCGGGCTGGGCTTGCCGGGTCGGCCGCCGGGCGCGGCGCCTGCGGCGATGGGGGTGACGGTGAGCAGTGCTCCCGCGAGCGCGGCGGCACCGAGTGATCGAAGCAGAGTGGACGGTCGCATCAGGTCCCCGTTCATGGAAGGACAGAGGTATCCCGATCCCAACCCGCCCCACCGGCCCCGAACCAGACCGGCAAGGGCGCCGTAGCAGTCTCGTAAGAACTACCCCGGGCAGACGACGGGGCCCGAACGGGTCCGGTTCGCCGTCGCTCAGCTCGGCAGGTAGTCGAAGCTGTTCGGATTCGGTCCCTGCCGGCCGGCCTCGCCCTGGCCCAGGCCGCCGATCCGGTCCATCGTGGCGCCGTCCAGCGCGAAGTCGAAGATGCGGAAGTTCTCCTCGATCCGCTTCGGGGTGGTCGACTTCGGGAAGACCACGTCGCCGCGCTGGATGTGCCAGCGCAGCACCACCTGGGCCGGGGTGCGGCCCATCTCCTCGGCGATGTCGGTGATCGTCGGGTTGTCCAGCACCTTGCCCTGGCCGATCGGGGACCACGCCTCGGTGATGATGTTGTGGGCCTGGTCGTACGCGCGGACCTCCTCGTTGTCGAAGTACGGGTGTGCCTCGATCTGGTTCACCGCCGGCATCACCTGCGCCTCGGCGGCCAGCCGCTCCAGGTGCGCCACCTGGAAGTTCGACACGCCGATCGACTTCGCCCCGCCGTCGCGCTGAAGCTCCTCCAGCACCTGCCACGTCGAGACGACGTCCCCGTCGTACCGCGTGGGGAGCGGCCAGTGGATGAGGAACAGGTCGAGGTAGTCGAACTTGAGCGCCTGCAACGTCGACTCGAACGCCTTGCGGGCGTCGTCGGGGCGGTGGAAGCCGTTGCTGAGCTTGCTGGTGACGAAGACCTGGCCGCGGTCCAGCCCGGAGGCGCGGACCGCCTGCCCGACCTCGGCCTCGTTGCCGTACATCTGGGCGGTGTCGATGTGCCGGTAGCCGACCTCCAGCGCCGTGCCGACGGCCTGCGCGGTCTCCTGCGGCGGGACCTGGAAGACCCCGAAGCCGAGCTGCGGGATGGTGTTGCCGTCGTTGAGTGCGATGGTCGAGCCTCATCTCCCATCGTCGAGGGTGCCCGGAAGCGCTTCCACGTCCTCGTCCGGGCCATACCACCAGGCTCTCCTACCCGATCGGGGCGGTTCCTCACGACGGGCCGACGGTGATCCGCGACAAACGATCATGACACCTGGAGTTCACTCAAGGTTGGCCGTCCCGTTGGTTTGCCGGTGCTACCAACGACCTCGATCCGCCCGGATGCGGATTTCCACCGGACAGGAGCGGGGTGCAGGTGCGGGCCAAGAGACTCACGGCGCTGGCTGTGGCGCTGGTGCTGATCACCGGCTGTACGACAGACGGGCCGACGACGCGGCGGACAGACGGGCCGACCACCGGCACCCTGCGCATGGTCGCCGGCAGTGAACAGCAGGCCGTCGTCGACACCGTCGTGAAGCCGTGGTGCGCCGAGCGGCACTACCGGTGCGAGGTCACCTTCAAGGGCTCGGTGGACCAGGCCCGGATGCTCGCCTCCGGCAGCGCCGACTTCGACGCGTACTGGTTCGCCTCCAGCGTCTTCCTGCAACTGGGCGACCGGGCCAGCGCGCTGCGCGACGTGCAGCCGATGTTCCTCACCCCGGTCGTCTTCGCCGCCTGGCGCTCCGAGATGGACAAACTCGGCTTCGCCGGCCGCTCCGACGTGCCGATCGCCGACATCCTGCAGGCCGTCGAATCGGGGCGGACCAGGGTGTGGATCACCAACCCCACCCAGTCCAACTCCGGCGCCACGGTGCTCTTCGGCTTCCTGAACCACTTCGCCAGCAACGGCCCGGGCACCCCGCTCACCCAGCAGCAACTCGACTCGCCCGCCGTCGAGCAGGGCGTCACCCGGTTCGTCAAGGCGATGGACCAGACCCCGCCCTCCACCGGCACCCTGATGACCGAGTGCCTCGCCCGCCCGGACCAGTGCCGTGCCATGTTCACCTACGAGGACCTGGTCATCGAGAAGAACACCGAGCTGGTCAAGGCCGGCCGGGAACCGCTGCTGGTGGCGTACCCCCGGGGCTCCCTCGCGGTCAGCGACGCGCCGCTGGGCTTCCTGCCGCACGGCGGCAATGACAACGCCCACCGGATCTTCACCGAACTGCAGAACCACCTGCTCAAGGACGCTGGCGCACAGGCCGCGCTGCTCAAGCTGGGCCGCCGCCCCGCCGCCGGCGTCGGACTCACCCTCGACAAACCCGACCCGGCCGTGTTCAACCCGGCCTGGGGCATCCAGGGCACCATCAACGAGCAGGCCATCCAGTTCCCGTCTGCCCCGGTCATCCAGGCCGCGCTGGACCGCTACCAGACCCGCTACCGCCGGCCGGGCGCCGTCTACTACTGCCTCGACGGCAGCGGTTCGATGGGCGACAACGACGGTTGGACCGGCATCCAGGCCGCCGCCGGGCAGATCTTCGACCCCGAGCAGGCCGCCCTGAACTTCCTGCAGACCCATCCGAAGGACACCACGACTGTCAGCATCTTCAACGGCGACATCACCGGCGGCAGCCCGTGGACCGTGCCGGGCAACGACCCCGCCGCACTGCGCGACCTGGTCCGCAAGGTCACCGGCTACCGGCCCGACGGCGGCACCGACATGTACGCCTGCCTGCTCCGCGCCGCCGACGAACTGGCCCGGCCGCAGCCCGACGACCGTAAGCGGCTGGTCGTGCTGATGACCGACGGCCAGTCCGACAGCAAGCGGCGCGGGAGGGCCCTGGCCGCGCTACGGTCGGCCGGCGTGCCGGTCGTCGCCATCGCCTTCGGCCGCGGCGCCGACCCCACCCAGCTCCAGGAGGTCGCCGACGCCACCAACGGCACCTTCGTCCGGCAGGACGATCTGGTGGCGGCCCTGCGGCAGGCGGCGGGGTACAAGTGAGGCGCCGGCTGGCCGCGCCCGTCGCCCTGGCTGCCGCGGTCGGCGCCTTCGCGCTGGTGTTCGCCATCACCGGCAGCCTGCTCTGGGCACCGCTGCTCGCCGCCGCCGTCGCGCTCGGGCTTTACCTGATGCTCGACGACCGCTCCGCCGCCCGGGTGGCCAGCGACAGCTACGCCGACGAGGCCGACGACCGGGTGGGCGAGGCGCTGCGCGTGCTGCGCGGCGTCGAGCGACTCGCCCGGGACGTGCGCAGCCCGGCGGCCCGGCGGGCCCTGGACGACGCCTGCCGGTACGTCCCCGAGCTGTTCGAGCGGGTCCGCGACCGCTCACCGGACAGCCTCTACTCCACCGCCGCCCAGGTCGGCGGCCATCTGCGCAGCCTCGACGGCGCGGTACGCCAGTACCTCGACATCCAGCGCCAGCCGGTGCTCTACCACGACCCGGAGATGCTGCGCCGCAACGGCGAAGCCGCGTTCCGGCGCTTCGCCGACTTCGCCCTGGACAGCGTCCGGCTGGTCAACCAGGGCGACATCGCGCAGTACACCGCCAACCTGGACACCGTCGCCCCACCCAGCCTGCCCGACCTGGGCCGATGAAGGAGTCACGTTGAGACTGCCCAGCACCCGGTTCCTGATCGGGCTGGTCACGGTGATCGCCGTCTGCGTCGTCGCGGCGCTGCTCTGGCGCCGCTCCGCGGACACTCCGGCGACCGCCGGCCCACCCACCACCGTCACCTGCGTGGGCGGCTCCGAGAAGTCCGAGCTGATGGCCGACGGCGAGGTCAAGCGGATCCTGCGCGAGGACTACCGGCTGGTGGTCGCCTTCCAGCCACTGGGCTCCTACGACCAGGTGCAGCTGAGCACCGACGAGATCAAGGCCCGCAAGCTGGACTGCCTCTGGCCCTCCAGCGCCAGCGCCCAGAGCGTCTTCGAGGCCCAGCACACCGGAGCCTTCCCGGACTACCGCGGGGAGAACCTGCTCCAGTCGCCCGAGGTCATCTACGCCGGACCGCGCGGCACCGACGCGCTCCTGCGCAAGGGCATCGTGCAGCGCCGCGGCGACCGGTACTTCGTGGTCGACATGAAGAGCCTGCTCCTCGACCACGTCGTCAAGCGCGGCACCTGGGAGGCGATCGGCGCGGCCGACCTGCGCGGCCCGATCACCGTGGCCAGCACCGATCCCGCCAAGTCCAACAGCGGATTCACCCTGGCGCAGCTCCAGCTCAACGTCATCGCCACCGCCGACGGGTTCTCGGCCCCGAGCCTCGCCCAGGCGCGCCGGGCCCTGCCCACCATGCGCGCGCTGCACGACGCGCAGGGCCTGCAGTCCCGCAGTTCCGACTCGGGCTTCCGGGAATGGCTCACCCAGGGCGGCGAGTTCAAGGCCCCGCTGTACGCCGGCTACGAGAACCAGATCATCCAGCAGGTGGTGCAGAGCGGCGACAACAGCGCCAACCTGCTGAAGAACGTCCGGGTGCTCTACCCCGATCCGACCATCTACAGCGACCACCCGGTGCTCGCCCTCGACCCAGCCGCCGGCCGGCTCATCGACGCGCTCAAGGACCCGAAGATCCAGGACATCGCCTGGCAGCGGTATGGCTTCCGCTCGGCGGTGCAGGTCGGCGCGAACGACGTCGCCGACTTCCCCGACATCGGGCTCGCCGACCAGCTCCGGGCCGCTCCCGCCCCCGCCGCCGACGTGACGCTCGCGTTGCTCAGCTGCATGAAGGACGCCACCACCTGCAAGTGAAGGGACCCACGTTATGACCGAGGGACTCCAGATCGACTTCGGCAGCATCGTCGGCGGCCAGGCCGATCCGCCCGCCGGTGCGGCCGACGCGGCCATCACCACCGCGCTGGCCACCGCGGAACCGAAGACCTTCTCCTGCACCGACCTGCTCACCCCGGCGCAGCGGACCCAGGCTGAGCAGGCCGCCCGCCAGCTCTACCCGACCATGCTCGCCAACACCGAAGCCCTGGCGAATTTCGGCAACCAGGCCTTGGACCAGGTCAACGCGCAGGTCAGCCGGATCTTCCGAGAGGTCGGCCGGGTCGACATCCCGGAACTGACCAGCATCATGCACGAGATCAACGACCGGATGCGCAGCTTCCGCCGCAAGTACGACCCGAGCGACCCCAGGGTGCGGGAGACCTTCACCAAGTTCTCCGACGCCATTCGGGGCCTGTTCCGCAAGGGGCGGGACCTGTTGGAGATGCTGTTCGAGGAGGCCCGGACCGTCGAGCAGCAGCTCGACCGGATCGCCGGGCAGCTCAGCGACAAGCAGTTGGAGCTACGCCGCAACGTGGTGCTCTGCGACGAGCTCTACAAGGCCAACGAGGCGGCCATCGGGCAGCTCGTCGGCGTCGTCGCGGTGATGGAGCTGATCCGCGACGCGGCGCTGGCGGACGCCAGGTCGATCACCGTCACCCCCGGCGCACCCGACGAACGGGACCAGCAGGAACGACTCTCCCTGGTCACCGAGTTCGCCCAAGCGCTGGAGGTGCGGATCAACGAGTTCCAGCAGCGCCTCTTCGTCGCCTGGTCCACCTCGCCGCAGGTGCGCAACATCCGCACCCTCAACTACGGGCTCGGCCAGCGTCTCGCCCTGCTGATGAACCTCACCCTCCCGACGATGAAGCTCACCATCGCCCAGTGGGCGCTGCTGTTGCAGGCCAACCAGGCCGCCGACATGCAGCAGGCGGTCGCCGACGGCGCCAACGACGTGCTGTCGGCGTACGCGGCGGCGTCGAAGACGGCCGTGCCGCAGATCGCCCGGGTGATCCAGACCCCCACCGTCCGCCCGGAAACCATCCTCGAGGTGGCCGAGTCGATCGACGCGCAGGCCCGGGGCATCGAGGACGCCGTCCGCTACGGCCAGCAGAAGCGGGCCGAGGTGGTCACCGCCATCGTCACCGCGAACCAGTCCATGTCGGAGTCCGCCCAGCGGCTCAGCCGGACCGTGGTCGACCTGGTCACCCGGGCCAAGGAGCCGGTGGCGCTGCCCGCCGGCCCGCAGCTTCCGACGGCCGTGCTGGAGCAGGCCCCGGCAGTCGTCCCCGCCCCACGCTGACCGGCGCGTCAGCCGGCCGGTGACTGGCCCGCCTCGAACAGCACCGGCCACGGGCGGGCGGCCGACGCGACCGCCGCCGGCCCGGGCGGCGGCTCGACCACCGCCAGCACCTCGGCCGCGAGTTGGGCGAACATCGGCGCGGCGGGATGCGGTGCCCGGTCCGGCCAGGCCGCCGAGGTGCGCTTCACCAACGGCGCGCCGGCGAGCGGCCGCCAGGCGATCCGCGGTTCGCGGCGCGCCACTGCCTCCGGCTCGACGGCCACCGCCCCGCCCGCCAGCAGGAGCCCGAACAGGAACTCCGGGTTGCGGGCGTGCCGGACCCGGGCGGGCACGAAACCGTGCCGCCGGCACACCGCCAGGACGTGGTCGTGCCAGCCGGGTGCGGTGGCCCGGGGTGCGGTGATCAGGTCCAGCCCGGCCAGCCCGGCCAGGTCCACCTGCCGGGCCCGGGCCAGCGGCGACGCCCGCGGCAGCAGCACCCCCACCGGCACGTCGACGGCCGGACCCAACCGCAACCCGACCTCCTCCACCGGGTGGTGCAGCAGGCCGACGTCGAGCCGTCCCTCGCCCAGCATCCGCCGCTGCTCGGCGCTGGTCAGCTCGTGCAGGTCGACGTCGAGCCCGGGCGCCCGGGCGGCGAGCCCGTCGAGCAGCGCGCGCAGTATCACCGCCGGGGTCTCCGGCGGTACGCCCGCCCGCAGCACACCCAGCGCGCCCCGGCGTACCTGGTCCATGAGGTTGCGCAGCCGCTGCTCCCCGGCGAGCAGGTCGTCGGCCTCGCCGAGCAGGAGCTGACCGGCGGTGGTCAGCCGCACCTGCCGCCCTGACCGGTCGAACAGGGCAACTCCCAGCTCCCGTTCGAGGCGCTGGATCGATTGGCTCAACGGCGGCTGCGCCATCCCCAGCACCTCGGCCGCCCGCCCGAAGTGCAACTCCCGGGCCACCACGACGAAGTGCCGCAGGTGTCGCAGCAGATCCACGTCCCGCACCCTACGCCCGCTCCCGACGGCCGCTGGTTAGCGTGTGTCGGTGGCAGCGGGGGAGCAGGTCGAGGCGATCTTCGAGCGGGCGGGCATCAGCGGCAGCTTGCACGTGATGGACGTGGACGACGGCAGCCGGCAGGTGGCCGTCCGGGCGGACGATCAGGTGGTCATCGCCTCCGTCTTCAAGATCCTGCTGGTGCTGGAGTTCGCCCGGCAGGCCGTCGCCGGGCAGCTCGACCCGGTCGAGCGGGTCCTCGTGCGGGCCGCGGACCGGCTCGGCGGCTGGGGTGTCGCCGGCTGCGCCGACGACGTCGAGGTGTCGTTGCGCGACCTCGCCTACTTCGCCATGTCGGTCAGCGACAACACCGCCGCCGATTTGCTGCTGCGCCGGATCGGCCCGGACGTGCTGCCGATGCTCGCCGCCGAGCTGGACCTGCCGCGTACCCGCATCGTCGGCGGACCCCGGCAACTGGTCGAGACCATGCTCGCCGACGTCGGCGCCCGCACCGAGGCGGAGTTCGCCCGGATCTTCCCGACCCTGCCACCCGAGGGGATCCGGGCGATGCGCGTCTTCGACCCCACGCACACCACCGCCAGCACCGCCCGGGAGATGACCCGGCTGCTCGGTCTGATCTGGCGCGACGAGGCCGGACCGCCGGCCGCCTGCGCGCTGGTCCGGGAGCTGATGGGCCGGCAGCTCTTCTGGACCCGGCTCGCCGCCGGCTTCCCGCCTGGCGTCAGGGTGGCCGGGAAGACCGGCACCCTGCCCGGCCTGCACCTGGAGGCCGGGGTCGCCGAATATCCCGACGGCGGCCGGTACGCCGTGGCGGTCTTCGCCCGCACCGAGCGGCTGAGCACCCGGAACATCGACGTGGACCTGGCGATGGGCGAGGCGGCCCGGCTCGCCGTCGAGGCGCTGCGCTGAATTTCGCCCGCACCCGCGGCCGAGGGTTACCCCGTTGAGCTGCGGTGATATGCGAATACGTATCGACCGTGCCGCTGTTCGATCTTGGACAGGGCGAACCGGCCGATGGTGGGCTGGTGCCACCGATCACCCACCGCACGGGGGAGGACCCACCATGCCCGAGAACCGCTCGTACGACCGCCGCCGCTTCCTGCGCGACGCCGCGGCCGGCGCCGCCGCCGTCTCCGCCGTCGGCCTCGGCGCCGGCGCGCTCGCCGGGCCGGCCCAGGCCGCTCCGGCGACCGCCGCACCGCTCACCACCACCGGCGCCCGCCGCTCCCGCCCGGTCAGCTTCCGCTGGTGGGGTACGTCCGGCTGGCGGATCGACATCGGCGACCGCACGGTGCTGGTCGACCCGTACCTGAGCCGCTTCGACACCGGCCTGTTCACGGGAAAGTTCGATCAGGACACCCCGTTGGAGGTGAACGCCGAGGTCATCGACTCGCTGGTGGACCGGGCGGAGAACATCTTCGTCACGCACACCCACTGGGACCACTTCAACGACGTGCCCCACATCGCCGGCCGGACCGGCGCCCGGGTCTTCGGCACGCTGACCGCGTACCACCTGGGACTGGCGTACGGGCTGCCGTCCGGGAAGCTCGCCCCGGTCAAGGGCGGCGAGGTGCTCGACTTCGGCGACTACACGGTCGAGGTGGTCAGCTCCCTGCACAGCCGCAACGCGTCCTGGTCGATGGCCTTCCCCGGCGTACGCCTCACCCCGCCGCCGAAGCCGCAGACCATCGCCGACCTGCCTGAGGGGGACACCCTGGCGTACCAGATCCGGATCGCGGACGGCCCGGCGGTGTTCTTCATGGGGGCGAGTGACCTCAACGAGCGCAACCTCGCCGGGCTGGCCCCCGACGTGGCGATGGTCGCCTCCGCCGCCACCACCTCCACCGCCGATTACGTGCCCCGGCTGATGGCCGCACTGGACTACCCGAAGGTCGTGGTGCCGGTGCACTGGGACAACTTCGAGACCAGGCTGACCAACCCGCCGACGGTCGCGGAGAGCGACCGCAAGCGCCTCGACGACCTGATCGCCGCGGTGCGCAAGGTGTCGCCGCGCAGCCGCGTGCTGCTGCCTGAGTACCACACCGCGTACCACTTCTGACGCCGGCCGCGGCGGGGCCCCGGCGGCCCCGCCGCTCAGCCCTCGGTCAGATCGCGCAGGGCCAGCACCGACTTCCAGTTGCGGGTCGTCGCCACCACCCCCAACTTCTTCTCCAGGTACGCGTTGGTGAACTTCGTCCGCCCGTAGCCGCCGTCCGGGAAGTGCAGGTGCAACTCCCGGCCGATCACCGCGTACTCGAGTTGCTCGCCGGCCGGCACGGTCAGGTCCTTGACCTTCGCCGCGGTCGGCTTGGCCGACAGGAAGGCCACCAGCACCCGGGTCGGGTCGTCCTGCTTCCCCGCGTACGGGCTGGCGTCGGCGACCGCCGCCAACTCGCCGCCGTCGCGGACCAGCACCGGAACCCGCAGCCCGAGCTCGTCAGCGAGCTTGCGCTCGATGCCCTCGGCCAGGATCTCGTCCTTCGTCGGTGGGCTGGTGAAGACCACGTTGCCGCTCTGCAGGTATGTCTTCACGTCCTCGTGGCCGAGGTCGGCGACCAGGCGACGCAGGTCCGCCATGGCGAGCCGGGTGCTGCCGACGTTGACGCCCCGCAGCAGGGCGGCGTAGCGGTTGCTGCCGTCGGCCATCCTGGGCCTCCTCGCCTCGGCGTCACTCGCGCCCAGCCTAGGGCCCCCGGCGCCGCCCGGCTGGCCGCGCCGGCCCGTGTGGTGTGAATCGTCTGCGACATCAGGTCGACAGCGACTCACGAGGTATGTGCCCGGGCGGCTCAGCAGGCGGCGGCGGACCACACTCCTGCTCCCGGACCGCTGCGCCGCGACGTCGCGGCTCAGCGCTGGCGGATGGCGGTGGAGTTGAGCCGGAAGCCGATGGTGCGCTCGACGATCCGCTCGACCAGCTCCATCTTCCGCAGCCCGGCGGTCCCGCGCAGTCCCAGCCGGGCGGCCAGCGCCCGCAGTTCCCGGGTCGTCCACGACCCCAGGTACGCCGTACCGTCCTCGCGCCGGGGCATCGCCGCGAGCGCGGCCTGGGCCCGCTCCACGTCCTGGATCACGCCCGGTGGCGCCGCCCGTCCGGCGGCTGCCGGTGCACTGCCCCTTTTCCCCGGCGCCGGGGCGACGCCGGGGGCGGGCGGCGCGGGGTCGGCGGCGGCCGGGAGCAGCGCGAGCCGGGCGTGTCCCGCGGCCAGGTCGGCCACCTCCGCCGCGGACAGACCGCCGAGGAATGCGGCCACCCGGGCCAGCACGGCGAGGGTCGGGTCGCTCATCCGTCTGCCCCCGTCGCGCCGCTGGTGACGGGGACGTCGGGGGTTGCCGCCGCGCCGTTGGCGGCGGGGGAGGAGGGCGCTGCCGCCGAGGCGGGCTGGAGGTGGGCCAGGAACTCGGTGGTGATCTGACGCAGCTCCTCGCGGACCGCCGGCGCGGTGACCCGGTCCCGCAGCACCACCGGCACCCCGCGCGGCGTGTTCGTGGCGAACAGGGTCACGTTCTCCCGCAGCGCGGTGGGGAACACCGGCACGCCCAGCGCGCGTACCTGGTCCATGTAGCCCTGGTGCGCGGCGAGCGGCTGTTGCGCCATCAGCTGGATCATCGTGAACACCACGCCCGCGATGTCCGGGGCGACCTTGTGGTGACGCCGGATCTTGGCGAATCGGCGGGAGTCCGCGTTGTACCGGTCGACCAGCTCGCGGACATTGCCGTGCAGGTAGTCGATGCCGAGGGTGGACAGGTAATCGGCCTTCGCCGGGATGAGCAGGTGGTCACTGGCGATGATGGCCGACTGGGTGACCACGTTGAAGTTCGGCGGGCAGTCGATGAGCACCAGGTCGTACGGGTCCAGCGCCGGGTCGTGCAGCCCCTGGTCGAGCGAACCGCGGACCCGGAACAGCTCGGCGTCGTACTCGTCGCCGTCGGCGACGCCCCGGGCCAGGGCCAGGTCGATGTCGACCAGCTGGAGGTGGGACGCGATCAGGTCGAGCCGCCCCGCACCCTTCAGCTGGGCGTTCGCCGGGCCGGGCGAAACCACCAGCTCCCCGAGGGCCACCGCCGGGGTGTCCCCGCGCAGTCCGTCGTACCAGCGCTTGACCGTGCGCTCGTCGCGCAGCCGGTCCCGCCAGTCGTCCGGCTCGTAGAAACTGAACGTCAGGCTGGCCTGCGGATCGAGGTCGATCAGCAGTACCTTCATCCCCCGGTTGGCCAGCTCGGCCCCGAGGTTGGCGGTCATGGTGGTCTTACCCACCCCGCCCTTGTAGTTGATCACCGATACGACGTACACCTGCACCTCCCCGACCGGAACGGTAACGGGCGGGCCGGAATCCCGTGTTACCTCCCCGGCTCTCCGGCGTCACCGTTCCGAGCGGCTTTCACCTAGAACGCCCGCCCCGGCCCGGCAGCCGTGGTTGATTCGGTGCCGTGGCTGAACCACCGGAAGCGGCCGGCCCGCACCACGACGATCCACCGTCGACCGCCGCCGAACGGTCGGTGACCAGGGCTGTCGCGGTCGCGTCGGGCCCCTGCCGGCTGGGCTACGTCCAGCGGCTGACCGGGCTGCCCGCCGCCGAGGTCGCCGACGCGGTGGTGGCCCTCACCGCCCGTGGCGTGCTCACCGACGACAGGGACGGGCTGACCGTCGCAGCGGCGGTACGCGACCGGCTGCTGGACGGACTGCCCCGATCCCTCCTCGGTGACCTGCACCGGCGGGCCGCGCGGCTGCTCGCCGACAGCGACCCGTCCCGCGCCGCCGACCACCTGCTGTCAGCCCTACGGGCGACCGGTGAGGCGGACCCTGAACTGGTCGACCAGCTCGCCACCACCGCCCCGGTCGACCCGTCGACCGGGGCGGACCTGCTGCTCGCCGCACTGACCCGGGCCGACGCCCGGACCCGGACCAGATGGCTGCTCGCGGCATCCGACCTGCTCGTCCTCGCGGGACGGTCCACCGAGGCGCTCGACCTGCTCTCCGCCGAACTCGCGGCCGACCGGGCCGGCGGTACGGAGCGGGCCCTGCTGCTCGGCCGGCTCGGGGCCGGACATGCGGCCCACCGCCCCTCCATCGCCCTCGACCAGCTTCGCCGGGCCCGCAGCGGGCACCCGTCCGGTCCGGACCACCGCGGTTGGCTGCTCGCCACCGAGGCGTCGATCGCGTGCCTGGTCGGCCATCCGGACGCCGACGGTCTGCTCGGCGAGGCGGGCCGAGCGCAGGCCGCCCATCCGTCGCCCCCGGCGGGCGTACGGCTCGTCCTCGCCCGGGCCACCCGGGCGATCTCCCTCGGTGCCGTGCACACCGCCCGAGACCTCCTCGCCACCGTCGATCCGAGCCGGCCGGCGGTACGCGGGGAAGCCGCGGCCGTCCGGACCGAGCGGATCACCGTCCAGCTCGCGCTCGGCGCGTACGAGGACGCGGCGGTCGCGCTGGACACGGCGTACGCCGACCTCCCCGCGGCGGCCCGGCCGACCCTGGCGGCGCTGTCCTGCCTGCGGTTGCTCGGCGTCGGGGAACTCCTGGAGGCCGACGCGCAGGCCCGGCTCACGCTGGACCGACCGGCCGCCCCGCTCACCGACGAGGCACGCGCCACGCTGCTCGCGGTCCGCGCCGAGGTCGCGTACCGCCTCGGCCGCCCGGAGGCCGCCCGGACGCTGATCGACCGCGCGCACCCTGACCGGCCCTGGCCCGACAACGTGCCGTACGCGCCGCTGCGCTGCGCGGCCGCCGCCGACCCCGACCCGCTGCGCCACCCCGCGCTGATCCGCACCGCCGCCGAAGACCTGGCCCGGTCGGCCCGTCCGGTGCTGCTGGCCGCCCAGCACGGTCCCCGCCTGGTCCGGGCCCTGCTGCTGCTCGGCGACCTGCCGCGGGCGCGGACGGCCGCCGGCCATCTCACGCAGGTGGCCGACCGGACCCCGGTGCCGCTCTGGCGTGGCCTTGCCGGTCACGCGGACGCCCTGGTCCGCCGCGACCCGGAGGCGCTGCGGGCCGCGGTGCGGGCGTTGCGGACCACCGGCGCCGGGCCGGCGCTCGCGGACGCCCTCCTCGACCTCGCCCGCTCGCCCCGGGTCCGGCTGGCGGAGGCCCGCGCCGCCGGCGAGGAGGCGGCGGCCCGGTACGGCCGCACGGGCGCGGCGGGCGACCAGGCGCGCGCCGAGCGGTGGCTGCACCGACTCGACCGGACCCGTCGCCGCCCCGCCCCCGGGGCCCCTGAGCACGGCCTGGCCGCGCTGACCGCCCGGGAGGCCGGGATCGCCGAACTGCTGGCGGCCGGGGCCACCAAACAGCAGGTGGCCGGCCGGCTGTACCTGTCGTTCCACACCGTCGACACGCACCTGCGCGCCATCTACGCCAAGCTCGGCATCCGCAGCCGGCTGCAACTGGCCCGGCTGTGGGACGGCCGGGAGCCGCCCGCCTCGGCGGCGGATCGGGTCCCGGCCGCCCCCGCGCGGCTCAGCGGACCACCGGACGCTTCTCCTTCGGCAGCGCCTCGATCATCTCGCGGGGCAGGTTGATGGTGTCCGAGATGACCTCGGCGGGCGTGTTGGCCATCCACTGGGCGAGGGAGATGTCCTGGAAACGGGGGTTGCGGAACATTTCCAGGAACACCAGTGGCTCGTCGCCGAGGTTCTCGATGTAGTGCCCGTAGGCGAACGGCACATACCCCACGTCGCCGGCCCGGAAGTCGAACGTCCGAGCGACGCCGGTACTGGCGAACACACCCATCCGGCCCTGCCCGGAGATGTAGTACTGCCACTCGTCGTCCGTGGGGTGCCAGTGCAGCTCGCGGAGGCCACCCGGATCGATCTCCACGAGGGCCGCGGAGATGTCGGTCGACGCCGCGAAGTTGGTGGTGTCCGCGATCCGGACCGAGCCGCCGGGAAAGCGGTGCGGCGCCTGGGCGCGCAGCCGGTGCTTGAAGCTGCGCGGCACGTCACCGGCCGGGCTCACCACCCGGTCCTCGGTCAGCGGTGGGGGAAGCTCGCCCTGGAAGATGTACTTCTCCCGCTCCGGCAGGGCGTCCAACTGGTCGACCGACCAGCCGAAGTTCTTGGCCACGACGCTCTTCGGCACGTGCGCGAAGAAGTCGCTCATCAGGAACGTGTCGTTCTCCGAGAACAGCCCGTCGTCGAAGACCAGGAGGAACTCCACCCCGTCGGCGAGCGCCTGGATGTGGTGCGGCACGCCCTTCGGAAAGAACCACAGGTCACCCTGCTGCACGTCCTCCAGGAAGTTGCGGCCCTCGTGGTCGACCGCGCCGATCCGGCAGCTGCCGTTGATCACGTACGCCCACTCGGCCTGCTTGTGCCAGTGCAGCTCCCGGTACGCCCCGGGTTCGAGGGCCATGTCGACGCCGGCCAGCTCGGTGGCGATCGGCAGCTCCCGCTGGGTGACCTCGCGGGCCCAGCCGCCCTGCTCGATGCGGGTGTGCGCGTTGGAGAAGGAGAAGCGCAGGTTGGGCACCGTGCCGTGGTCGGTAGGCGGGGGGACGAGCAGGTCGGGGTTCTGCCGGTCGAGCATCACGTTGCGCGGACCGGTGTCCGGCCTGCCGCCATCCGCGCGTACCGGCTGTGGTGCGGTGTCCTGTGCCATGGTGGTCAACTCCTTCGATCGGTTCATTGGTGCGGGACGTGCGGGTTCCGCATCGGTCCTCCGGGCAGTGGTCAGGCGAGGAGCAGCAGCGGGAGCGCGCAGCCGACCGCGGCCACCGCGGCCCCGGCGGTGGCGGCCACGCGGGTGGTCAGCGGGGCGTTGACCAGCGACCCCATCAGGGCCCGGTCCCGGCAGAACCAGACGAGGAGGAAGAGCGCGACCGGTACGCCGAGGGAGAGCACCACCTGGCTGGCGATCAGCAGTCCGGTCAGCGGCGCCCCGAACAGCAGGGCGAGCACGGCGGGCGTGATGGTGAGCAGGCGGCGCAGCCGTACCGGGATGCGGCGGGCCAGGAAGCCGTCCATCACCACGTCACCGGCGAGGGTGCCGACCCCGCTGGACGACAGACCCGAGGCGAGCAGGGCGATGCTGAACAGCAGCGCGGCACCCCCGCCCACCTTGGTCAGCAGCTCGCTGTGGGCGGCGACGATGTCACCGGTCCACCCGCCACCGCTCGCCTCGTGCAGGCCGGCGCCGAGTGCGATCATCGAGACGTTCACGACGGTGGCCAGCCCGAGCGCCGCGCCGCAGTCGATCCGTAGGGCGCGCCGGATGAGGGCCGGCGAGCGTCGCGCCGCCTCGGCGGGTCGGCCGCCGGTACGGACGATCGCAGAGTGCAGGTAGACGGCGTGCGGCATCACGGTCGCGCCGACGATGCCCATCGCCAGCAGCACCGACTCCGTGCCGTCCAGGCGGGGGGTCAGGCCGTGCAGGGCGGCGGTGGCCGACTGGTGGCCCACCGCGTACAGGTTGTAGAGGAAGCCGACCCCGACCGTCACTAGCGCGGCGGCGCTGACCAGCTCGAGGCGGCGGGTCCGGCCACGCCGCCGCAGCTCCAGCATCAGCAGGGAGAGGACGCCGGTCACCACCGCCGCGAGGCCGACCGGCATGCCGAACAGCAGCCGCATGCCGATGGCCGCCCCGACGAACTCGGCCACGTCGGTGGCGAGGACGACCACCTCGGCCTGCACCCACAGGGCTCGGCTCGCCCAGCGGGGGAACCGCTCCCGGCTGAGCTGCGGCAGGCTCTTTCCGGTCGCCGCGCCGAGCTTGGCCGCCTGGAACTGCACCAGCACCGCCACCAGGCTCGCTGCCACCACCACCCAGACCAGCAGGTAACCGGAGGTGGCCCCGGCGGTCAGGTTCGTCGCCACGTTGCCGGGGTCGATGTAGGCGATGGCGGCGACGAAGCCCGGCCCCAGCAGGGGCGCGACGCGGGGCCGGGCGGGGATTGCGGCCCGTCCGGTGGGCCGCAGCTGCTGGATCGTGGTCATGCCGCTGATCGTCCGGCCGGGCCGGCCAGCCACACATCACGCGATCGCGGGGTCTGTTTTCGCCACCGCCCGGCCCGCTCCGGGCGGCGTCGGCGACCCGGGGCGCGTGGCGCTCGGCATCGGACGGCTCCTGGCCGAACTGCCGTCGATCGACCTGGAGGGCGTACGGATGGTTCGCGGCCATCATCCGTACGGCGGTGTGTGAGGGCCGTTCGTGCCGACTTTGTGACCTGCCGCCGCTTCGCAGCGCACTGTCCCAAGTGGTTGCCTGAAGCCAACATCCCCTGGTCAAAAGCTGCTCGGTGCAGCATCCACCGGGGCGACCCTGTTAACCGACGGCGGTGGCCGACGCTGATCACCGCCTCACCAGCAGGAGGAATCCGCGTGCTATTGAAACGACCGAGCCGGATCGCGGCGGCGGTGGCGGGCGCCACCGCGCTCGCCTTCACGGTCTCGGCCCCGGCCCAGGCCAACGATCACGAGAACCTTCCCGGCGAGCCGACCATCACGTTGCCGATCAACGACAGCGCGGCGGGCGGCACCTACAACCAGGACTTCACCCGGGTGTACGCCAACACCACGCCCGACGGCACCCCGATCTACATCTACGTCCCGAAGGGCACCCCGCTCGACGGCACCGCGCCGGCCGGCGTGGCCAGCCTCGACCCGCAGTTCGACCACAACCCGGGCGACGGGTTCACCCCCTGCGCCACCGCCACGGCGGCGCAGTTCACCCTCACCCAGGCGCAGATCAACTACGTCGGTGACAAGCTCGCCAACCAGATCGTCGCGGTGGACGAGGAGCACTTCGGCCCGATGGATGCGGCCGACCCGGACGAGCCGGCCAGCGACTCGCTGGTCATGGTGCTCTACAACATCCAGGACGACGCGTACTACGACTGCGCGCAGACGTCCTACACCGCCGGCTACTTCGCGCCGGACTTCATCCAGACCAACGGCATGAACGTCATCGTGGTCGACGCCCTGGACTGGGCCAACCGGGTCGGCCCGAACGACTCGCCGTGGCGCGACAACAACCCGGCCAACGACCGCCCCGAGCTGTACGAGGGCACCGTCGCGCACGAGCTGCAGCACCTGCTGCACAACTACAGCGACCCGGGCGAGCTGTCCTGGGTCGACGAGGGCCTGGCCGACTTCGCCATCTTCCTCAACGGGCTGGACGCCGGCGGCTCGCACCTGAGCAACCAGCAGGTCTTCTACGAGGAGACCTCGCTGACCCGGTGGGGCAGCACCCTGGCCAACTACGGCGCCTCCTTCACCTACTTCCAGTACCTCTGGGAGCAGGCCGGCGGCAACGGCGACGGCACCTACACGCCGGACAAGCAGTACGACGGCAAGGCCGGTGACCTGCTCATCAAGAAGATCTTCGAGGAACAGGCCGACGGCATGGCCGGCGTGCAGAACGCCATCGACAGCTTCAACGCGGCGACCGGCGCGCACCTGCGCAGCGCGGCCGACCTGTTCCGCGACTGGTCGGTGGCGGTCTACCTGGACGACGAGAAGTCGCCGATCTACGACATCAAGGCGTTCGACTTCGGCGACCCGGCGGACACCTCCTGGACCATCGACATCGCCGACGACGTCTTCTGGGGCGGCCGGGGCCACTACCAGGGCGCCACTCCGGAGGCCAAGTGGGCGCGGTTGAAGAACCGCCCCGACACCACCGCCGTGCCGTTCGGCATGTCCGTCGAGCGGTTCCGCAACCCCGGCCCGACCGTGGCGCTGGCCTTCGACGGCGACGACGAGACGGTGATCGCGCCGCACACCGGCACGACCCACTGGTACGCCGGGTACGAGAGCCAGGACGACAACATCCTCGACGTCGACACCTCCGGCGGCGTGACCTCGCTGGACTTCTGGAGCTGGTACTTCATCGAGGAGGGCTGGGACTACGGCTTCGTCGAGGCCCTGGTCAACGGCAACTGGGTGACGGTGCCGGTGCGCAACGACGCCGGTCAGGTCGTCACCACCAACGACGACCCGCACGGCAACAACGAGGAGGGCAACGGCCTGACCGGCACCTCCGGCGGCCGGTACTTCGTGGACGACCCGGCCTACCAGCACCTGACCGCCGACCTGCCGGCCGGCGCGACGGACGTGCGGTTCCGGTA
This sequence comes from Micromonospora sp. NPDC007230, assembly GCF_042869115.1. Lineage (NCBI taxonomy): Bacteria > Bacillati > Actinomycetota > Actinomycetes > Micromonosporales > Micromonosporaceae > Micromonospora > Micromonospora sp. NPDC007230. The sequence goes on from NZ_JBIAFE010000004.1 coordinate 121,291, forward strand.
CTCCACCGACGCCGCGTACATGGACACCGGCTGGTTCGTCGACGACGTTAAGGTCAACGGCGCCGATGCGAACCTCACCTCGGCGGCGGGCAACTGGTTCGCCACCAGCGGCGTGCAGGACAACAACTGGACGGTCCAGGTGGTCAGCCACTGCGACCTCACCCCGGGCGTCACCTCGCCGGGGGAGACCACCGACGGCGCGGGCAACTGGGTCTACCGGTCCACCGGCGACCAGTTCACCGCCAGCGGGCTGAAGACGAAGTGCGCCAACGGCAACCAGGACGACTTCGCCGTCCTGATCTCCAACCTGCCGACCGGTGACCTCACCTACCTGGACGCGGACTACACGTTCCGGGTGACCAACACCGGCAACGCGAAGTAAGTTCCGTACCCCTTCGGGCCCGCGCCGCACGTCGGCGCGGGCCCGTCGCCGTCGGCGGTCACCGGCCACCCGCTAGCGGCGGTCGCCGTCCCGGTCGGGCTGGCCCGGCACCAGCCGCCAGTACTGCCGCTTCCCGTCGTCGCGGACCACCACCCCGAGCCGGCCCAGCTCCTCGCGCAGCTCCCGCACCTCGCCGCCACGGTCGGCCTCGACCGCCCGCTGCCGGGCCCGCAGCAGCGCGTCCGCCCCGGCCGGCAGCCCCGGCAGCCCCTCCACCCAGCGCCGGTACGCCGCCCGGTGCGGGTCCTGCTCCAGCCACGGCCAGCCCTGCCCGGTGAACGCGGCACGCAACCGGCCCTGGTCCAGGTCGGACTTCTCCCGGGCCAGTTCCCCGCCCTCGGCGTCGAGCAGCACCAGCGTTTTCCCGTCCAGGAAGACCCCCGCGACCCCGGCCCGGGCCACGTCCCGGCCGTGGCCGTCGCGGTGCAGCCGCACCCCGGCCCGGCCCACCGTCACGGTCAACCGCTCCCGGGTGCCGAGGTAGGCGACGATCAGCCCGACCAGCGCCAGTGCCGCCGCGCCCCCGGCGTACGCCCGCTCGTCGGGCAGCCGGGCCAGCAGCTTGAACCAGCCCTGGAACGGGAACCAGGGCAGGCCGGCCAGCCAGCCGGACGCGGCCGTGAGCGCCGCGCCCAGCCCGGCCCCGAGCAGCGGGAAGCCGGCCCACATCAGCACCAGTTCTCCGGCGCCGCCGCTGACCACCGTGTCGCCGTACCCCCGCGTGGTCATGGTCAGGACACCTCCCGCCGGAGCGTCCGGACCAGCCCGGCGGCCAGCGGTAGGACCATCCACACCAGCAGCGACACGGCCAGGCGTGCCCACTGCCCCGCGGTGACGTCGGGTCCGAGCAGCGGCTCCATCGTCACCCCGGTGTCCAGCCAGCGGGCGGGCCCGCGCAGCGCCGAGATCATCCCGCCGAGGATCGTCCAGAGGGTGGGCAGCAGCAGGTAGGTGACGATCGCCAGCGGCGTGTTGAGCAGCAGCAACCCGAACCCGGCGCCCATCAGCACGCTGACGACCTGCAGCACGGCCGCGTGCAGGAGCATGGACCCGTCGAACGACCAGGCGCCCGCGCCGCCGGTGGCCCGGGCGAGCAGCGTGGCGACGGCGGCCACGGCCAGGCTGACCAGCACCGACCCCAGCGCGGCCAGCACCATCGCGGCGAGCTTCGCGAAAACCACCCGCTCCCGCCTGGGCACCAGGGTGAACGTGGTCAGCGCGGTGCGCTGCGACCACTCGGCGGTGATCGACAGAATGCCCAGCACCGGCAGCAGCAGCCCCACCGGCAGCAGCGACGGGACGAAGAAGTCGGCGAAGTTCTGCTGCTCGTCGCGAAGGACGAAGAGCTGCACGGTGACGATGCCGGCGGCGACCAGGCCGATGGTGATCAGCAGCCAGTATCCGGCCCGGGTGTCCGCGAGTTTGCGCAGCTCCACCCCGGTCAGCCGGGCCAGCGACGGCTGGTGCCGGTCGGCCCGGCGGGTGACGGTGGGCGGGGCGGGTGCGGGCGTGGTGGTGGTCATCGGGCGTCCTCCCTGGTCGGCGCGTCGGAGGTGAGGGAGAGGAAGAGCTGTTCGAGGCCGGAGCTGCTGGCCGGTCGCAACTCGCTGAGGGCGACGCCCGCGTCGGCGGCGGCCTGTCCGACCGCCTCGGCCTCGGCCCGCACCAGCAGGCCGTCGGTGACCTGGTCGGCGTCGAGCCCGGCCCGGTCCAACGCGACGCGCAACGCGCCCTGGTCGCGGGCCCGGACCAGGGTGCCGGCGCCGGCGAGCAGTTCGTCCTTGCCGCCCTGGGCCACCACCCGGCCGTTGCCGATCACGACCAGCCGGTCGGCGACCGCCTCCACCTCGCGGAGCAGGTGCGAGGAGAGCAGCACGGTGCCGCCCCGGTCGGCGAAGTCGCGCAGCAGGCCGCGCATCCAGAAGATGCCCTCCGGGTCGAGGCCGTTGGCCGGCTCGTCGAGGATCAGCACCCGGGGATCACCCAGCAGGGCCAGTGCCAGGCCGAGCCGCTGCCGCATCCCCAGGGAGTACGCCCGGACCCGGCGCTTTGTCGCGGGCCCGGTCAATCCGACCAGGTCGAGTTTCGCGGCGACCTCCCGCCGGTCCACGCCCATCGTGCTCGCGGCGACGGTCAGCACCTCCCGACCGGTCCGCCCGACGTGTTGCGCGGACGCGTCCAGCAGGACGCCGACCTCCCGGCCGGGGTTGCCCAACTGCCGATAGGGCAGCCCGGCGACGGTGGCGCTGCCCGAGGTCGGCGGGGTCAGGCCGCAGATCATCCGCATGGTGGTGGACTTGCCCGCGCCGTTCGGGCCGAGGAAGCCGGTCACCGTGCCCGGCTCGCAGCGGAACGAGACATCGTCGACGGCCGGGAGCGGGCCGTAGCGCTTGGTCAGGTGGTCAACCTCGATCATGCCGGTGAGCCTGCCCGCGCCACCCGGCCACCCGCAGCGGCCGGCGGTCGGCATCGCCTCGACCGAGGTCGACGCTCAGGTGTCGACTTTGGTCGCTGGTCCGACTCGCCGATGCCTGCCTAGCATGAGGGCGTGACCAGCAGCGCCGTGCCCGAGCACCCCTGGCTGTTGCCGGGGGCGCTGACGCTGAATCCGGCGGCGGGAGCGCGACCGCGACGCACCACGCGGGACTGGATCATCGACAGTCTGTGCTTCCTGCTCGGCCTCGGCTGGGTCGTGCTCGCCACGGCCGATGCGGCCTCGCCCGATCCGGAGATGGCCGAGCCGCTGGCGCAGCCGTGGATGATCACGGCCGACGCGCTGCTCGGGCTGGCCTGCTGCGCCCTGCTCTGGGTGCGGCGTCGGTGGCCGCTGGGCCTGGCCGTCGCGACCCTGCCGTTGACCCTGTTCTCGTTGGCGGCCGCGGGCCCCCTGTTGATCATCTACTTCACCGTGGTGGTGCACCGCCGGGCGGCCGTCGCGCTGGGGGTCACCGCCGCCGGCATGATCACCAACCTCGCCTTCAACTACCTGCGCCCCGAGCCCTCCCTGCCGTACTGGGCGGCCACCGCCTGGGGCGTGGTGCTCAGCTTCCTCGTGCTCGCCTGGGGGATGTTCGTGCGGGCCCGCCGGCAACTGGTCGTGTCGTTGCGGGAGCGGGCCGAGCGGGCCGAGGCTGAGCAGCAGCTGCGGGTGGCGCAGGCCCGACAGCTGGAGCGCACCCGGATCGCGCGCGAGATGCACGATGTGCTCGCCCACCGGATCTCCCTGCTCAGCCTGCACGCGGGCGCTCTGGAGTTCCGTCCGGACGCACCGCCGGACGAGGTGGCGAAGGCGGCCGGGGTGATCCGGGGCAGCGCCCACGCCGCCCTGCAGGACCTGCGCGAGGTGATCGGCGTGCTCCGCGCGGAGACCGGCGCGGAGCGGATTCCGGAACGCCCGCAGCCCACGCTGGCGGACCTCGCGGCTCTGGTCGAAGAGTCGCGGGCGGCCGGGATGCGGGTCGATCTGCGCGATCGGGTGACCGCGGCGGAACGAATGCCGGCGGCACTCGGGCGCAGTGTCTACCGGATCGTGCAGGAGGGCCTGACCAACGCCCGCAAGCATGCCGCCGGGGCCGCGGTCACGGTGGAGCTGATCGGCGAGCCCGGCGCGGGGCTCACTGTCGAGATCCGTAACCGCTGGCCCGTCGGCGGGTCCAGGAGTCCGGAGCTGCCGGGTGCCGGGACCGGCCTGGTCGGCATCGCCGAGCGGGTCAGCCTGGCCGGCGGCCGCCTGGAGTACGGGCGCGACGACTCGGGCGACTTCCGGCTCGCCGCCTGGCTGCCGTGGCCGGCGTGAACGCCCGCGCGGAACCGGTCCGGGTGCTGATCGTCGACGACGACGCGCTGGTCCGGGCCGGCCTGTCGATGATCCTCGGCGGGGTGCCGGACGTCCGGGTGGTCGGGGAGGCGACCGACGGCGCCGAGGTGCCGGCCGCCGTCGAGGCGTACGGGCCGGACGTGGTGCTGATGGACATCCGGATGCCCCGGGTGGACGGGCTGACCGCCACGGAGGCACTGCGGGCGCTGCCCCGGCCGCCCGAGGTGCTGGTGCTGACCACCTTCGACGCCGACGACCAGGTGCTGCGGGCCCTGCGCGCCGGCGCCGCCGGTTTCCTGCTCAAGGACACGCCACCCGCCGAGATCGTCCAGGCGATCCGCCGGGTCGCGGCGGGGGAGGCGACCTTGTCGCCGACGGTGACCCGCCAGCTCATCCGGCACGTGACCGCCGCCGCCCCGGCCGAGGTGGGCGCGGACCCCCGGCGGGACCGGGCGCTGCGGCTGCTGGACGGGCTCAGTGAGCGGGAGCGGGAGGTCGCGGTCGCGCTCGGGCGGGGCCGGACCAACGCCGAGATCGCGGCGGAGCTGTTCATGAGCGTGGCGACCGTGAAGGCGTACGTGTCGCGCCTGCTGACCAAGCTCGAGCTGAACAACCGGGTGCAGGTGGCGCTGCTCGTCCACGACGCCGGCCTGGTCTGAGCGGCGCCGGCCCGTTCGCCGGGCATCTTGCTATCATTTTTGGTTGTATCACTGGTGAGAGTATTGCGGGGGAGCGCATGGCCGGATTCGTGGGACGTACCCGGGAACTGGCAGCTCTCCACGGCATGCTGGGCCGGGTCAGCCGCGGCGGTCGAGCGGGGCGCCCCGGCCGCGCCCTCCTGATGCGCGGACGGCGCCGGGTGGGCAAGTCCCGACTGGTGGAGGAGTTCGTCGACCGTGCCGACGTGCCGTACCTGTTCTTCACCGCCTCCGCGCAGCCGACCGTCGCCGCTGATCTCGCCCTGTTCGTGGAAGCCGCGGCCGGCTCCAGCCTGCCCAGTGCTCACCTCTTCGCCGACCAGCGCCCGGCGACTTGGGATGCCGCCCTGACCCTGCTCGCCACCGCACTGCCGTCGGACCGTCCCAGCGTGGTGGTTCTCGACGAGTTGCCGTATCTGATGGCCACAGATCCCGGATTCGAGGGCACCTTGCAGAAGGTGTTCGACCGGGAGTTGTCCCGGCTGCCGGTGCTGCTCATCTGCGTCGGCTCGGACCTCGCCATGATGGAGGCGCTCAACGACTACGGGCGGCCCTTCCACCAGCGGGCCACCGAGATGGTGATCCCGCCGCTCAGTCCGGCAGATGTGCGGGACATGCTGGGCGTCTCCGCGGCCGACGCGTTCGACGCCTACCTGGTCTCGGGCGGGCTGCCGTTGGTCCTCGACGAGTGGCCCACCGGCGCCTCGCTGCGCGACTACCTGGCCGACGCCGTCACGGATCCCACCTCGGCCCTGCTGGTCAGCGCCGAACGGGCGCTGGCGGTCGAGTTTCCCCCGCAGTCCCAAGCCGATCTGGTACTGCGGGCCATCGGCTCCGGCGAACGGACGTTCTCCCTCATCGCGCGGGCCGCCGGGGACCTGCCGCAGGCCTCCCTCAATCGCGCCCTGCGGCTACTGGTCGCCAAGCGCATCGTCGAGGTGGACACCCCGCTCTCCACCCGGCCGTCCCGGGAGACGCGTTACACGGTGGCCGACTCCTACCTCCGGTTCTGGTTGTCATTCCTCGGCCCCCATTTGCCGGAGATCGAACGGGGACGGGGTGATCTGACGCTGCGCCGGGTCACTACCTCGTGGACGTCCTGGCGGGGACGGGCAGTGGAGCCGGTGGTGCGGGAGTCGTTGCGCCGGCTTCCTGCCGATGGCCTGCCCGGGGACACAGCCGTGGTCGGCGGCTACTGGACCCGTACCAATGATCCGGAGATCGACCTGGTTGGCGCGGACCGGGCACCGGTTGCCCGCCGGATCACCTTCGTCGGGTCCGTCAAGTGGCTGGAGAACCGGCCCTTCGACGCCCATGACCTGGGCCGGTTGCTCATGCACCGCTCCCGGTTGCCCGGCGCGGACGAGCATGTCCCGCTGGTGGCGGTGTCCCGGTCCGAGGCAGCTATGGAAGGTGTGTCGATCATCTCGCCGGAGGAACTGCTCGGCGCCTGGCGGGATTGACGACCGCTCCGGCCGCGGCGTGGCGTCACGCACTCCCGAGCCCGAATGGCGCCCGAGGCGACGCCGACGGCGGCCCGGCCGCAGGGCTCCCCACCCCCTGCGTCGGGCCGCCGTCGACATCGACTCCGCCCTGGTCAGATCCCGCAGCGTGCGGCGGACCACGTGGTCGTGTTCGCGCTCTTGTCGGCGTTGTTCTCCCGGCGCGCGTCCACGTGGACATGGTTGCTGTGGCCCGGGTAGCCGGGGCCGAAGATGCCGCTGAAGCCGTGGCTGCGGGCCTCCCGGGCGATCCGGCACAGCGACGAGGTACGCGAGGTCAGGTCGGCCGCGTTCCCGTAGAGGTGCTGGCTGTCCGACGCGCCGCCGACGCGCCGGTTGCAGGTGAAGCTGCGGAAGCCGCTGTTCACGTGGACGGGCTGGTCGCCAAGGCTGTGGTGCAGCGCCTCCAGCTTCCACATGAGCCGTAGCGCGTTGGCCCGGGTCGCGCTCGCGGAGAGCGGGCCGCCGGTCCAGCCACCGATGCCGCAGCCGTTGTCCAGCTCGGTGTAGCTGAAGTGCTTCGGCGTGCAGTCGTTGTCCTGCAACTCGTAGATCTTGGCGAAGGTCTGCGGGCCGGCGATGCCGTCGGCGCGCAGCCCGTACGCCGACTGGAACCGCCGGACCGCGGCGGCCGTCTCGGGACCGTACCGGCCGTCGACGCGGACGATGTTCCGGTACGCGGCCCAGCCGGCCACCCGGATCTGCAGCTGGCGGACGTCCTCGCCGGAGCGCCCTTGGGCGAGGGTGCGGTTCCAGGTGTAGCACCCGTCGGCGTGGGCCGGGGGCGCGGCGACCACCGTGGCGATCGCGGCCCCGGGCAGGGCCAGCGCGAAGGCGACGGCGATCCGTTTCAAGGTATGGACGCGCACAGATTCCTCCTGATTGGAGTGCGATTGGGGTGCGATCAGGGCGTCGGGTGGGACGTCCCGGCTCATCCACCCTGGCACGGTTTCGATCCATCAGCAGGCTTTTACCCGAATCAGCCTCATAACCGCAGGCAAGGGCTGTTTCTGCAAATTGCACCAATTCTCGGAAACGCCCATTCGGGCGGTCGACACGCGTGCCGGCTCAGAGGGGACGGAAACGGCTGTCGAATCGTGCCGAGGGTGATGTTGCCGGGCGGCCCGCGGCCGGTAACGTCTGCGCCGGGGGGCGGGCACGGCTTCCCGGGCGGCCTTCGCTGGCGGGGGAGGTGGGCGTTGGCGCGGGGTGGCGTCTTCTGCGTCGAGGGGCAGTGGCACCGGGACCTCAACGAGCGCGGCTCCGTCCTGCCCACGCTCGAACTGCTCGAACGGCTGGGCCGGATCCGATTCATCCACAAGGACGCCGCCACCCGCGACGAGCTCTTCTACTTCATCGACCGCTGGCTGCTCAAGCAGTACGCCGACTACCGGGTCGGCTTCTTCGCCATGCACGGCGAACCGAGCCGGCTCTGCCTCACCGACTGGGACTCCGTGGAACTGGCCGACGTGGCCGACCGGATGGCCGGCCGCTGCGACGGGCGGCGCCTCTATTTCGGCAGCTGCTCGGTGCTGCGCGCCTCCGACGCCGCGCTGCGGGAATTCCTCGACGTCACCGGGGCGGCCCTGGTCTGCGGCTTCACCCGCGAGGTGGACTGGGTCGAGTCGGCCGCGTTCGAGACCGTGCTGCTCGACGTGCTGGCCAACGGGCAGCGACACAACGCCGCCGAGCTGCGGATGGGCTCGGCACACTGGGCGCCCCTCGCCGCATACCTCGGCTTTCGGGTGATCTACGCCAACGGCCGGGCCTGGCGGCCGACGGCCCGGCCCCGGGTGCCGGCCCAGGCCACCCCACGCGGGGTTGCCAATCGCCCCCGCTGAGCCCGCGCCGAATCCCTGACCCGGCGGACTGGTAGAACCGACGCATGGCACGCACCATCGCGACCAACACCCGGGTCGACCGGGACGCCCTGATCGAGTTCCTCCGCCCCCGGCACAAGGTCCTGCTGATGACCACCCGCGCCGACGGCCGGCCGCAGTCCTCCCCGGTGTCCTGCGGCGTCGACGCCGCGGGCCGGCTGGTGATCTCCACCTACCCCGAACGGGCGAAGGTGGCCAACATCCGCCGCGACCCCCGGGTCTCCGCCTGCGTGCTCTCCGACGACTGGAACGGGCCCTGGGTGCAGGTGGACGGCACCGCCGAGGTGCTCGACCTGCCCGAGGCCCTGGAGCCGCTGGTGGAGTACTTCCGCAGCATCTCCGGCGAACACCCGGACTGGGACGAGTACCGCGAGGCCATGGTCCGGCAGGGCAAGTCGCTGATCCGGATCACCATCGAGCACTGGGGCCCGATCGCCACCGGCGGCTTCCCCGCCCGGCTGGCCGACTGACCGGCTCAGTAGGCCGCGGTGAACCGCGTGTTGGTGAACCGCGGGTGCTCGATCTCGTCGACGATGACCACCGCCAGGTCCTCGTAGGTGAGCACCGACCGGCCCTGCGCGTCCGTCACCGGGTGGTCGGTGCCCGTGCGGTAGTGCCCGGTCCGTTCGCCGGGGTGGAACTCCAGCGGCGGCGGGGAGAGGTACGTCCAGGTAACCCCGTCGTCCGCGGAGCGGTAGATGGCCAGCGCCTCGGCCTGGCCCAGCGCCGCGTCCCGGTATTCCGCGGGGAAGTCCGGCTCGTTCAGGTAGGGGGTGCCCTTCGACGTCAGCAGCGTCGCCCCGCCACCGACGTGGATCACCCGGGGCGGGTTCGGCAGCTCGCGGAGCGTGTCGACCAGTGTCCGGGCCGCCTCCCGCCACAGCTCCCGCTCGCCGCCGCCGATCGCCACCACGAACACGTCCGCGTCCTCGGCCAGCTCGCGCACGCTGCGCGCCGAGGTGGCGTCGCCGGTGACCGTGCGTACGCCGGGCGCCAGGTAGCTGGTCGCCTCCGGGCGGCGCACCGCCGCGGTGACCCGGTGCCCCCGGTTCATCGCCTCGTCGGTGATCCGCGATCCCGCGGTCCCACCGGCGCCGAACACGACGATGTTGCTCATGCCGCCACCTCGCTCCGCTCGGCGACCGCATGAGGCTCCACGGCACTGCGCCCGATGATTCGCTCGCTGCGCTCGCTCATGGCTGACCACCTCCCCGCCCCAGGTGCCTCGCCCCTCAGGCTAGGGAGCCGATCGCCCGGCCGGTGCCGTAACGGCGATCCCGGCCGGGCGCGGCGAGCCGGGTCAGTCGACCAGCGCGGAGTAGACCAGCTGGCGCAGCTGCGTGCGCAGCGGATAGGTGCTCGACGGCATGAGCTGGGTGAACAGCAACGCGGTGATCTCCTCCACCGGATCCACCCAGAACGCGGTGCTGGCCAGCCCACCCCAGTAGTACTCGCCCACGCTGCTCGGCACCCGGACGGGCACCGGGTCCAGCACCACGGCGAAGCCGAGGCCGAAGCCGATGCCGTCGAGCACCGTCTCGGCGAAGCCCTCCGGCTCGAACGAGGCCAGGTCCCGGCCGTGGGGCAGGTGGTTGCGGGTCATGAAGCGCACCGTCCGCGGCCCCAGCAGGCGTACCCCGTCGAATTCGCCCCCGCGTAGCAGGAACTGGGTGAACCGGTGGTAGTCGGCGGCTGTGGAGACCAGCCCGCCGCCGCCGGAGAACCAGCTCGGCTCGGTCAGCGCGGCCTGGCCGATGCCGTCGTGCCGCGTCGCCTGCCCGGTGGCCGGGTGCGGGGCGTACAGCGCGGCCAGCCGCTTGGCATCCCCCTCGTCGACCCACCACCGGGTGTCGGTCATGCCCAGCGGACGCAGGATCCGCTCGGCGAAGAACGCGTCCAGGCTCTGCCCGGAGACCACCTCGACGAGCCGGCCCAGCACGTCGGTGGAGACGCCGTAGTTCCAGCTCGTGCCGGGCTGGAAGAGCAGCGGCAGCCGGGCCAGCCCGGCCGAGGCCGCCGCCAGGTCCGCACCCGGCGGCACGCCCAGGTCGAAGCCCGCCGCCCGGTACAGGCCGTCGACCACCGTGCTCTGGGCGAAGCCGTACGTCAGGCCGGCGGTGTGGGTGAGCAGGTGCCAGACCCGGATCGGCTCGACCACCGGCACCGTGTACGGCTTGAGCACCGACCCCTTGTCGTAGACCCGGACGTCGGCGAACTCCGGCAGCCAACGGCTGATCGGGTCGTTCAGCTCGAACCGGCCCTCCTCCCAGAGCATCATCGCGGCCACCGAGGTGATCGGCTTGGTCATCGAGTAGATGCGCCAGAGGGTGTCCGCCTCGACCGGCGTGCCGGCCTCCCGGTCGCGCAGCCCGTAGGTCGAGGAGTGGGCGATCTCGCCCCGGCGGGTCACCACGATCTGCCAGCCGGCGAGCCGGCCGTCGTCGACGTACCTGCCGAAATGCTCGTCGATCCGCGCCAGCCGGGCGGGGTCGAATCCGATACGGGCCGGGTCAGTGCTCACTGCGACGCTCACGCCGCCGAACCTACCGGCCGGTACGCCGACCGGGAAGTGTCGGCGGCCACCACTAACCTGGCCGCATGCCGGAGCCGACAGAGGACGTCACCTACCGCCACGAGGACTGGTACGCCGAGGAGTTGGCCGACCGGCACTTCGTCCGCTGCTCCTTCTTCCACGTCGACCTCACCGAGGCGGTCAGCCAGGGCGCCGTGTTCACCGAGTGCGTCTTCGGCAACGTCGCCTTCAACGCCTCCCGGCACACCGACTCGGCCTTCACCCGCTGCACCTTCAAGCGCTGCAACCTGTTCGAGGCCGAGTTCACCGGCTGCAAGCTGGTCGGCAGCAGCTTCGAGCAGTGCGACCTGCGCCCGCTGCGGGTCAGCGGCGGGGACTGGTCCTTCGTCGCCCTGCCCGGCGCCGACCTGCGCGGGGTGCACCTCACCGACGTACGCATGCGCGAGGTGGACCTGACCGGCGCCGACCTGACCGGCGCGACCGTGGCCGGCGTCGACCTCTCCGGCGCCCAGCTGCACGCCGCCCGGCTGGTCCGGGCCGACCTGCGTGGCAGCGACCTGACCGCGCTCGACCCCACCGCCGTGGAGCGGGCCGGGGCGATCGTCGACGCCGAGCAGGCGATCGTGCTGGCCCAGGCGCTGGGCTTCGAGATCCGCTGAGCAGTCCGGAAAATGCGCCGCACGGTGTCAGATTTCCTTGCCAGGCTGGCCCGCATGACATGGTGGTCCGACCTGGTGGCAGCCGAACCCGACTTCGCGGCGCGCGTGCGCGCCCGATTCACCGTCCGCAAGCACGGCACGATGGCGACCCTGCGGCGGGACGGCTCGCCGCGGATCAGCGGCACCGAGTTCGACTTCTCCGACGACGGCCAGCTCCGGCTGGGCAGCATGGCCGGCGCGGTCAAGGCGCTCGACCTGCGGCGCGATCCCCGCGTGGCGCTGCACTGCCCGAGCGAGGACGCCCCGGAGAACGACCCGGCGTCATGGGGCGGGGACGCGAAGATCGCCGGGCGGGCGCACGAGGAGCCGCCCGGCGAGGACGGTTCGCACCGGTTCCGGATCGAGTTGACCGAGGTGGTGCTGACCCGGGTCGGCGACCCGCCGGACCATCTGCTGATCGAGAGCTGGCATCCCGACCGTGGCCTGCGGCGGCGCGAGCGGCGCTGACCGGCCAGCTGTCGGGAACATGCCTCCGCTCGACGGCTACTCGACGATCGAGGCGTGTGTCATCCTCCCTGCGGCGGGCCACCGGGGCGACCGCCGGCGCCGGTGGCCGAGGGAGGGATCGGTGGCTGAGGACGAAGTCACGCAGACCGGTATCCGGGTGGGTGGGTGGCTGCCCGCCGTATCGGCCGAACCGGCGCGGGCACCGGAGCAGGCGTTGACCGGGCCGCGGCGGCTGCCCGCCGACGGCGAGACCCCGTCCGATCCGGTGCCGGTCCGCGACCACCCCGATCCGTCGCTCGTCCGCGACCACGCTCAACCGGCGACCGTGGTCGACCGGCCCGGGGAGGGTGATCCCGAACCGTTCGGGTCCCCGGCCGAGCCGGCCGCACCGCCGGTCACCGGGCCGCGGTCCGGCGCCGTGGCGCCGGCCCGGCACTTGTCGCGGAGCGTCAGAGGTCGCCTGGCCGAGTTGCTCGGTCCGGCGGCCGCCAAGGTACGCATGGCCGTCGGGATCATCCCCGACGGGCCGGTCACCCGGGTCGGCGTGGCCCGGGCCCGGCGGCGCCGGCGCCGGCTGTTGTTCGGGGCGGCGGCCCTGGCCGCGCTGGCGCTGGTGCTGGCGTACGTCCGGTAGGGGCCGGACCCGTGGGCGAGTCGCCCACGCCCGCGGCACCCGAGGAGAAGCCGCCGGCCGCAGAATCGATGCCAGGCCCTGCGCCGCGGAGTCGGCGCACGTCACCGGGGAGGGACAAATGCCCGCGTTCGCGCTCGCCCACCTGCGTACGCCGCAGATCAACGAGGACGTCCTGGAATACCTGGAGAAGATCCAGGCGACCCTCGACCCCTACCAGGGGCGGTTCCGGGTGCACGGCGCTCCGCCGGAGGTGATCGAGGGGGAGTGGCCGGGCACGGTGGTGGTCATCGAGTTCCCGGACGTCGAGCAGGCCCACGCCTGGTACGCCTCCCCGGCGTACCAGGAGATCCTGCCGCTGCGCCTGCGGCACATCGAGGGCTCGGCGATCATCATCCAGGGCGTCGGGCCGGACTACAGCGCCGCGCGCACCGCCGCCCGGCTGCGCCAGGACGCCGGCTGAGGCGGATCCCCCACCCGGGGGAGTCGGTCCCCTCCCGCTCGGGAGGGACCGTGGGCACGGCGGCGGCAGGGTGGGACGCATGACGCTCACCGTGCCGCCCCCGACCGCCGCCGCCACCCGGCGCCGTGCCGCCTGGCTGGCGTACGCCGCCGTGGCCTGGGCGATCGGCTACGGCACGCTGCGCGCGGCCTGGGTGGTGGGGCCCCCGTCGTTGGGGCCGCTCGGGACCGACCTGGTGGTGGTCACCGGCTGGTGGTCCGTGGCGCTCCAGGCCGCTGCGGCAACGGCCGGCGTCGGGCTGGCCCGGGCCCACGCCTGGCGGCCGGCGCTGGCCGCGGCGGCCTGGACGGTCTGCGCCGCCATCCTGCTGTCCTGCGCACTGCTGCTGCTGGACCTGGTCGGTTTCCTCATCCTCGACCTCAGCCCGGCGTTCACCCTGGCCGGGTTCCTCAGCCGAGCCGGTGCGCTCACCGGCGCCGCGCTGCTGCACGCGGCGGCGCTCGCGCACCTTCGCCGATTCCGGGGGGACTGCGGCCGGTGCGGCCGCGCTCGCAGGTCCGGTGGGCCGGCGCCGCGCTGGGCCCGGGTCGCGGCGTGGGCGGCGGTCGCCGGCTGCCTGGTGCGGCTCGCCGCCCAGGTGGCGGTGGGTTTCGGGGACCTGCCGCTGGCGCAGGGCGCCTCGGTGGTGGCGTTCGAGGTGGGGTTCCTGCTCGCCGGGGTGCTGCTGCCGCTGGCCCTGGTGTACCGGTGGGGGACGGTGTGGCCGGGGTGGGTGCCGCTGCTCGCCGGCCGTAGGGTGCCCCGCCTGGTGCCGCTGGCACCGGCGGTCGTCTTCGCGGTGGGCCTGGTCAGCTACTTCGGTGTCGGTCTCGCCCAGCTCGCCGTCGAGACCGCGACCGGCACCGTCGACCTGGGCGACGGGCGTTACCCGCTGGGCTTCTTCTGGTTCGCCGAGTCCGGCTACTGGGTGTGGGGCTGGGGGCTGGGCGTCGCCGCAGTCGGTTATCACCTGCGGACCCGTCGGCCGTGCCGGCACTGCGGCCGGTGACGGCGGGACAGTTTGTCCGTCAGGGGCGCCATGGGCCGTCGTACCTTTCCGATGTCCCCGTTCGACCGTCCCCTGTGGAGGCTGTTCTCATGTGCAGCAGTGCGTCCGTCGTCCGTCCCGTCGGCCTGTCCGGCCCGGGTGACCCGTCCGGCGAGGTGCTCCGGGAGATCCCGCTGCCGCCGTACGTGACCGGCGAGGACGCCCAGTTCGCGGCCCGGGCGGTGGTGGTGCATGCACCGCAGCGCTGGTCGGGCGGGACGATCTGCCGCAATGACGCCAGTCCGCACCCGTGCCGGCTGCACCGCTGGGGACGGCGGGTGCTGGCGCTGCACGGGCTGCCGCCCGCCGAGATCGACGCCCTGATCGAGCGCGGCGACCCGAACGCCGAGCCGCGCCCGCACAGGCCCGGCGCCTGACCGGTGAAGCCCCGGCCCGTCCCGCGGGCCGGGGCTCCACCGGAGTCAGCAGACGATCGGCTTCACCCAGGAGCACTCCCTGCCCTCGGGCGCCCGCGGTGCCTCCGGCGCCGTCGGCACCGTCAGCCGCGCCGTGCTCGTCCCCTTCTCGGTGTACGCGGCCAGCGCGACCGCGATCTGGTCCTCCAGCCCCTTGACCGACGAGGTCAGGTAGTTGTTCAGCACGATGGAGAAGGCCAGCAGGCGCCCGTCCGCGTCGGTGACGTAGCCGGAGAGGCTGGACGCCCCGGTGAGGCTGCCGGTCTTGGCGTGCACGTTGTTCGCGGCGGCCGTGCCGCGCATCCGGCCGCGCAGCGTGCCGCCGACGAAGCGGTCGGCGTTGCCGGCCACCGGCAGCGCCGCGTACCAGGTGTCGAACCAGGGTTCGGCCCGGACGGCGGCGAGCAGCGTCACGAACTGGGACGGCGGGATCATGTTGCGTCGGGAGAGGCCGGAGCCGTCGCGTTGGCGCAGCGTGCCGGTGTCCACTCCGGAGTTGCCGGCGTACGTCCCGATCGCGGCGAGCCCGGCGGACCAGGTGCCGGAGCCGGACAGGACCCGGCCCAGTTCCTTGGTGAGCACCTCCGCGTGGCCGTTGTTGGAGAGTTTGAGGAACGGCACCATCAGCTCGGCCAGCGGCATCGAGTCGTGGCGGGCGATCGTGGTGGCGTCGCGCGGGGTGGCCTCGCCCAGCACCGTCCGGCCGAGGACGCGCACTCCGTGCCGCAGCAGGGCCGACCGGAAGATGTCGGCGGCATACCCGGTCGGCTCCCAGACCGTCATCCAGTCGCTCGCCGGGTCCTCGCCGACCGCGATCTGGCCGGTCACCACGATGGTGTTGCCGCCGTGCTCGCGCTCGAAGGAGATGCTCGTCTCGCCGGTGGCGACCGTCTCGGCCCGGTTGTCGATCCGCAGCCAGCCGTTGGGCGGGGTCATGGTGACCACCGGCGGCGCGCCCGCCGCGCCGGCCGGGGCGGCGTGCACGATCACGGTACCGGCGTCGTAGTCGGTGTCCGGGGCCACGGTCAGCGCCGAGACCTGCGCCGCGTAGTAGTAGGACTCGTCGTCCCAGGTCCAGTCCGGGCCCAGCCGGGTGCGGTCGTAGCGGGTGTCGTCGGCGACCAGGGTCCCGGTCACCACCCGTACGCCCGCGGCGGCGACCCGCGCGGCCAGCTCGTCGTAGTTCTCGGCGAGCATGGTCGGGTCGCCTCCGCCGCGCAGGTACAGGTTGCCGGTGAGCACCCCGGCGCGGCGTACGCCGTCGTTGGCGACGTCGGTGGTGAAGCGGTGGCCGGGGCCGAGCAGTTTCATCGCCGCGGTCGAGGTGAGCAGCTTGGTGTTCGAGGCGGGGATCAGCCGACGGTCACCGTTGCGGTGATAGAGGGTCTGCCCGGTGGCGGTGTCCACCACGACCACGCCCGCCTGCGCCCCGGCCAGCCGGGAGTCGGCGAGGACCGCGTCGATGGTCGCGTTGAGCCGGGTCTGCGCGGGGGTGGGCGACTCGGCGGTGGCGGTCGAGGCGCCGGCCGTGGCCGCGGTGGCGACCACTGCCAGCACGGCGAGCGCCCGCGAAAAGAGACGACGATGCATGTATCGATGCTGCCATGGAGTTTTCTTCCGGAGAAGGCTCTGGAGCGAAAGTTATTGCCGTAATGGTCGCCGCCGAATGGAAGCGCGGCTGAAACTCCGCTGAATACCCACCTCGCGAACCGCAAAACCCCTGGTCAACCCCCTGGTCACCCATTCGGGTGCCCAAGCCACGGCCCCGGTGTCCACTGATCCGGCTCTATTTGACGGATGCCCGCGCAAGGGGCACCGTAGGCCATGAGGGCAGTGCGAGCTGCCCAGATTTGCCCGGCGAAGAGTGATTCGCCGTTCCGGTTCCGGGCCCGGCCGCGTACGGCCGCGTCGACCCGTCCTCGATCCCGAACCTGCCACGAGGAGTCCGCCATGCTGACCATGACCGACAACGCCGTCCTGGTGATCCGCGACCTCGCCGAACAGCAGGACGTCGCCGATGGGGGCGGGCTGCGCATCGCCGCCGACACCGACGCCGGCTCGCTCTCGATCGAGCTGGTGCCGCAGCCGGTGCAGGGCGACCAGGTGGTCGACACCGAGGGCGCCCGGATCTTCCTCGACGCCGACGCCGCCCAGCTGCTCAACGACACCTCCGTCGACGCGGTCGTCGACGAGGAGGGGATCGTCCAGTTCGGCTTCACCACAAAGGAGTGACGACCACCGGTCACCCGGCCCGGCGGTGAGTCTCACTGCCGCGGTGCGGCCGGCCGGAGCGGCCCCGCTCAGGCCCGTCCGCGTGCCACGGCTCGTCGCGCTGCTCCGGCCCGGCGGGGAGCAGCGCCGCCAGCACGTGCGCCAGGTGGTGGGAGGTGCTCCAGGCGATCCAGTTCGCCGTCGTGCCGGCCCCCGCACCCCGCCGGGCCCGGCGCAGGATCTCGTGATCGCCCCAGGAGAAGCCGGCCCCGGCAACCGGCCAGTGCGGCGCCGCCACGAGTGTGCGGCACAGGTCGGCGAAGCGCTCGTCACCCCGGCCGCCCCGCCGCGACCAGCGATACAGCCACCACGCCCCGTCCGTGGTGTAGCGCAGCGTCGGCAGCCGGTCGCCCGGCACGTCCGCGTCCGGCACCGCGCAGCAGACTCCGTAGTCGCCGTAGCCGACGCCGAGGTCGGCCAGCCGCTGCCAGAGCTGCCAGTCGAAGCGGTCCAGGCGGACCGGTTCGTCGGTGGGTAGCCGGGCCAGCGTCGGCGGCATCCCGCCGGCCACCACGGTCACCGAACGCCACGCGTGCCGCCGGGCCCACTCCGCCAGCCGCCGGACCCGGGGCTCGGCCAGCCGGACGTCCGCCGGGCAGCAGACGTCCCCGGCGTCGATCAGCAGGTCGCACTGCTCGGGCACCAGCCGGGCCAGCCGCCACACCCGCTCCACCGCGCCGGTCGTCGCGTCCGGCCCGGCCCGGTCCTGCCCGGTCCGCAGCCGCAGCACCGCCCGCTGGGCGTACGCCTGCGCGGCGGCGCCGTGCGCCACCAGCCGCCGGTGGCTCTCGGCGAGCCCGATCACCGGCACCAGCGGTACGCCCCAGCGGACCAGCTCGCTGCGCGGCCCGTCCGGCAGCGCCGAGACATCGACCGAGGGAAGCAGCCCGGCCGGAAGCCGGCCGACCAGGTCCACGGTGTACGGCTCCACCGCGTGGACGTCGATGACCGGAGCGAGCAGCGGAGCGGTGACCTCGTCGAGATGGGCCAGCGCCTCCAGCTCACCCCGGCGGCCATTGAGTACAGGACGGTAGACCGCATCGGCCGCCCGACCCCCGTGGGCGGGCACCATACTTCAATGTATCGGGCGATTCGCGTTCGCCCACACTTTCGACGGAATCGGGACGTCGTTGACGGCCGATGACCAGCGGTGCCGGCACGGGCGGGCGTCGCCGGGCAGGACATCATTCCTGACCACCTCCTGAGCCGACTGCGTGCTTGCGCGCTGGCACTCCGGGGTCCGGGCAGACGATGTCCGCCCGGGCCCCGGAGCTGTGCGGCGGGCTGCTCAGTCGTCGTCGCGGTTTCGGGGCCGGTCCCCGCCGTGGTCGTCGCCGACGTCGTGGTTGCGGTCGTCGCTGCCGGTGCGGGTGCCGCCGTGGTCGTCACCGCGGTCGTCGGTGCCCGTGCGGGGCCGGTCTCCGCCGTGGTCGTCGCCGACGTCGTGGTTGCGGTCGTCGCTGCCGCTGCGGGCGGCGGTGCGGTCGTCGCCGCGGCGACCGTCGTCGGCCCGCCGCTGCTCGATCTCGACCACGGTGCCGTCACCCCGGTCGACCTTCACCTCGTACGTGGTGCCGTCCTTGGCGACCTTGACGCTCCACACCCGACGGCCGTGCTCCAGCTCGGCCTCGATCTCCACGATCCGGCCGCCGCCGAGCCGGGCGAGCGCGATCTCGCCCGCCCGCTTGCCGCTCACCGCACCGTCGGCGGTGCCGCTCGGCGCCGCCCCGCTGGACGTCGCGTCGTCGTCCGGCTTGGGGTTGTCGTCGGCGGTCTCTGCGGCGAGCGCGGGGCCGGGAGCCGGCGGGTCGGCCGCGGTCACGCCCAGCGCCACACCGGTCACCGCCAGCACCGCGGCCCCGCCGGCCGCCGCCAGGACCAAAGAAGTCCGTCGCATCGTCTCCACCTTTCCTCGGTTGTGCCGTCGAGGATCGGTCCGGAGTGGATAGCGGCGCGCTACCCGCGTGATAAGCCGGGGTTAAGGCCGGGGCGGCCCGAGCCGCAGCAGCACGAGCGCTCCACCGCCGGGGGCGGTCTGCAGCTCCAGCCGCCCACCGCTGGCCCGGGCGGCCCGGTCGGCGATGTCCAGTCCCAGCCCGGTCGAACCCGCGTGGCTGGCGCCCCGCCGGACCGTTCCGGACGGCAGACCCGGGCCGGAGTCGGCGACGGTCAGCGCGACCTGCCCCGCTTCGGGGGCGAGCCGGACGGCGAACGGGGTGCCGTCCGGCGTGTGCGCGAAGACGTTGCCCAGCAGCGCGTCCACGGCTGCGGCCAACTCGTCCTGGGGCACCCCGACCGGCAGCGGGCCGGGCGCCAGGTCGAGGGTGACGGTGCGGCCGGTGTCCTCGGCGAGCACCGACCAGAAGGTCACCCGCTCGCCGACGACCGCCGCCGCGTCGCAGCCGGGCCGGCCGTCCGATGCCGCGCTGCGCCACCGGGCCTGCCGGATCAGGCCGGTGACGGCCCGTTCCAGGCCGTCCACCGCGGTGGTCAGCCGGGCCGCGTCGTCCGGGTCGCGCAGCGACTCGGCCTCCAGCCGCAGCGCGGTCAGCGGGGTACGCAGCCGGTGCGACAGGTCCGCGACCTGCTCACGCTCCTCGCGTAGCAGCACCTGGATCCGGCCGGCCAGGTGGTTCAGCGCGCCGGCGACCTCCCGCAGCTCAGGCGGCCCGGCCGGGGTGACCCGGGCGTCGAGTTCGGCGTTGGCGAGCCGGTGGGAGACCGCGGAGAGTTGGCTGATCGGCCGGACCAGCGTGCGGGCCAGCCGGTCGGCGACCGCCAGCCCGACCAGCACCAGCAGCACGCCGAGCAGGGCCAGCACCAGCCAGGCCCGGGTCACCCCGGCGGTGAGCTCCGACCGGGGCACCACGGTCCGGATCACCCCGGTCCCGGCATCGCGGCCCCGGACCGCGATGACCACCTCCCGGCCGTCGGCCGACTCGACGGTCAGGCTCTGCCCCAGTGCGGCGAGCGCCACCGCGGGCGTCCGTGGCACCGGCGTGCCGAGCACCGTGCCGTCGGGCAGGTACACGCTGACCGGTCGACCCGAGTCGGCGGCGCGCTGCTCGACGGTGAGCCGGATGGTGTCCGGGTCGGCCGTGCCGACCACCGGTACCAGGCTCTGCGCGTCGGCGGTGGCCTGGACGGTCGCCCGGTCCGCGGCGACGGTGCGCAGCAGCAGCGCCAGCGGCACCAGGAAGGCGGTCAGGACGAGCACGCTGACGGCGGCGACGAGCAGCGCCAGCCGGCCCCTCACCGGCTGGCCCCGGGAGCCTCCAGCCGCACTCCGACTCCCCGGATCGTGTGCAGGTAGCGCGGTTCCTGAGCGGTCTCGCCCAGCTTGCGGCGGAGCCAGGACAGGTGCACGTCGACGGTCTTGTCGGCGCCGCCGTACGGGATCTGCCAGACCTCGGTGAGCAGCTCCCGCTTGCTGACCACCTGCCCGGGGCGGCCGGCGAGGTGGTGCAGCAGGTCGAACTCGCGCGGGGTCAGCTCGACCGGGACGCCGTCCAGGCTCACCTGCCGGGAGCGCGGGTCGATCCGCAGCCCGCCGACCACCAGCGCCGCGTCCTCCGCCCCGGAGTCGCCGGCCGACCGGCGCAGCACTGCCCGGACCCGGGCGTCCAGCTGCGCCGCGGTGAACGGTTTCACCAGATAGTCGTCGGCCCCGGCGTCGAGCAGCCGGACGATCTCGCTCTCGTCGTCCCGCGCGGTGGCCACGATCACCGGCACCGAGCTGACCGCGCGCAGCATCCGCAGCAGCTCACGACCGTCCAGGTCGGGCAGTCCCAGGTCGAGCACAACCAGGTCGGGCCGGTCGTCGAGTGCGTCGCGCAACCCGGTCATCGCGGTCGAGGCGGCGGCCACCGCATGGCCGCGTTCACGCAGGGCCCGGATCAACGGGGCACGGATGGTCAGGTCGTCCTCGATGAGCAGCAGCCGGGGCACAGGGTGCACGGTAGCCCGCTGGAGCCGTCCGGGTCAGTCCTAGTCTGGGTTGCCGAGGCGGTCCGGTCTTCGACCGAAGGCCCGATTGAGTGCACAGAAATGTTAGCTGGGCTAATGATGCGGTTCGAGCTGCTCGGGTCGAGGGCTTGGCGGTGCGGGCAGCCCGGTCAGGATGATCGTTCCGATCGGTCGGACCAACGTCCGCCCTGTCGCCGCTGATCTTGACACTGGCTGAGAGGCGGCTCACACTTCCGCCCAACTGTGGCAGCCGGAGGTCGTGCCGGACACTCCCCCACCAAGCGGCCCTCGGGAACCCCCTTGCCTGGAAGGACTCTCATGAGGAGTAGCAGAAAATCGGTCAGAACGGGCCGCTGGTTGGCCCTGCTCGCGCTACCGCTGGCGCTCGCCTTCAGCGCCCCCGGCCTCGCGATGACGTCGGACGGCGAGGTGGCCCCCGACAGGGTGTCGAGTGGTGCGCAGAACGGCGTCGGGCTGATGCGCATCGTGGTCGCCGACAAGTCGGGCATCGATCAGCTCAACGAGCTGGGTGTCGACCTCGCCGAGTACGTCAAGCCGGTCGACAACGGCATCGAGGTGCACGCAATCCTCAGCCCGGAGGAGAGCCAGGCGTTGCGGGACATGGGCTTCGACGTCCAGGACGCCATTTCCGACCAGAACGACTACGCGGAGAACATGACCGAACGGGCCGGCACGATGCGCGCCCTGACGGCTGCGGCGGCCAGCACGGACACCTTGACCATGCTGCGCGCGGAGTGGTTCACCAGCCTCGACAACCAGCTCTTCCTCAACATTGAGGTGAAGTCGAGCGCCGGCACCGACTCGACGACCGTGCTGACGGCGAGCTGGGACAGCGGAGCGGGTACCGAGATCGGCTCCGGTGGCACCGCCACCATGTCCCGGTTCACCGACGCCGGCCAGTACATGTACCACCGGTTCAGCAACCCGGTGGCCATCAGCGCCGCACCGGCCAAGGCAACCATCACCAGCAACAAGGGCGGCTCGGTCACCGTCGACGTGAGCAAGTGGCTGGGCAGCCCGCGCAAGGTCACCGGCAACCACCCGTACGTGTCGGACTTCGTCGACCACTACATGGACGCGACCGAGGTCACCGCGCGGATCAGCAGCCTGGCCGCCGAGTTCCCGAAGCTGACCCAGCTGATCGACCTGCCGTACAAGACGAACGGCTACCGGCGCCAGGCGCAGGCTCAGTTCGGCACCGCCTCGGCGAGCATCGTCTACGTCACCTCGAAGGCGTACGGCTCTGAGGGCGGCAACGACATCACCATGTCGCTGGTCAACCCGGGCGTGGCGAACGCCCCGCTGACGGTCGGCGTGTCCGGCAAGGCCGTCACGGTGAACCTGGCCACCAACGGCTCCGGCGCGATCAGCAGCACCGCGGCGCAGGTCGTCGCCGCGGCGAACGGCAACGCCGACGCCGCGAAGCTGCTCACCGCCAGCACCTACCGGGGTAACGCCGGCGCCGGTGTGGTGGCCGCGGCGGCGGTCACCAGGCTGACCGACAACCTGAAGGCCCCGGCGAGTGTGTCCCGCGACCCGTTCCAGATGAAGGCGCTGCGGATCGGCAAGCAGCGGGACGGCTCGAAGGTCGGCGTCTTCCTCTACTGCCAGGAGCACGCCCGGGAGTGGGTGACCCCGCTGGTCTGCGTGGAGACGGCCGAGCGGCTGCTGCGCAACTACGCGAAGGACCCGAACACCCGCAAGCTCGTCGATGACCTGGACATCTTCATCCTGCCCACGGTCAACCCGGACGGCTCGCACTACAGCATGTACGACTACAACATGCAGCGCCGGAACATGACCAACTACTGCCCGGCCACCTCGGCGGACCCGGCCAACCGCAACGCCTGGGGCGTGGACCTGAACCGGAACTTCTCGATCGGTTCGGTCTACGACGGCTACAACGGGGGCTCGACGAGCTGCACCAGTGACACCTACGCCGGTCCGAGCAAGTTGTCGGAGCCGGAAGCACGCAACGAGGTGTGGTTGGTCGACACCTTCCCGAACATCAAGTTCGCCATGAACAACCACTCCTACGGTGGTTACTTCATGTGGCCCCCGGGCGCGTACAAGACCGCCGGGCGGGAGGTGCTGCCGCGGGTGGACCAGGGCACCGAGGCCTTCTTCTGGACCTCCTCGGACTACATCCTCTCCCGCGTGCAGGAGCACCGAGGCACCGGGATCTGGCCGGGTCGCACCGGGCCGGTGACCGACGTGCTCTACTCGGCGGCCGGTAACAGCGCCGACGAGCACTGGTACAACCGGGGCATCATCGGCTGGGACTTCGAGGTCGGCGCGGACGTCTACAACCCGACGACCAAGCGGTTCACCGCGGTCGGCTTCCAGCCGTCCTTCGCCGAGGGGCACGAGGAGGCGATGGAGTTCGCCAACGGCAACATCGCCATCCTCGATGTCGCCCGGTCCTACGCGACGGACAAGCTCCAGCCGCGATCCGAGCTGAAGACCGTCAAGCAGGAACCTGGTGCCACAACCTTTACCTTCACCACCAGCGAGCCGGCGAACGTCTACTACACGCTCGACGGCAGCCGGCCGACGTTCGACTCCCCCAAGCTAGCGCTGGCCGGCATGCGGGAGGGCAACCAGACCCTCACGGTCAAGGGCAACACCACCGTCAACTGGTTCTCGATCGACATCGCCGGCAACGTGGAGAGCAACTACAAGCCGGACGGCAACGGCAAGAACTACAACAAGCAGACGGTAGCCATCCAGTAATCAACATCGATGGGAAGCGGTGGCCGTCGACCTCCGGTCGGCGGCCACCGCCGTTGTCCCGGCATGCCCGGCTCGGCTTCGTCCCCGCAGCCACCCCGATCACGCCCATCTCCGCTACCCACCGGAGCAACCGATGCACACCCACACCCGGCCGACCTCCCGGCCGCCGGTCGACCCGTCCCGCGACAGCGCGACCCGACGCCGGACCCTGCTGCTGCTCACGCTGATCCTGGCGCCGTTGGCCGCGGCGACGCTGCTCGGGATGGTGCTGCTCTGGCCGGACGGCAAGCCGGCGAGCGGTAGCGCCACCGCGAGCGCGCCCAGCCGGAGCCATCCCGAGGCGACGGTGCAGAGCGTCGCGACGTACGACTGCCCCGCCGGCAGTCAACAGCCCGGACCAGACGGCCGGCAACAGATGGTGACCTGCGCTTCGGTGCAGGCCCGGTTGGAGACCGGGCCGGAAAGTGGCGGCAGCGTGGCCGTCGACGTGCCGGCGGAGGTCTACCGCGCCGGCCTCGAACCCGGTGATCGGATCAAGCTGGTCCGCGTCTTCAACCACCAGAGCGGCCCGGCCATGTACGCCTTCTACGACTACTCCCGGACCCTGCCCATCTCACTGCTCGCGGCGGCCTTCGCCGTGGTCGTCATCGCAGTGGCCCGGATGCGCGGGCTGAAGGCCCTGATCGGGCTCGGCTTCGCTTATCTGATCATCGTCAAGTTCATGCTGCCCGCGCTGCTGACCGGTGAATCCGGCCTACTGGTCGGCGTGGTCGGCTCGTCGGCGATCATGTTCGTCGTCCTCTACCTGGCCCACGGATTCTCGGTGCGCACCACCTCCGCGCTGATCGGTACGCTGTTCGGCCTGCTGGCCACGGCCGGTATCGGGCTCTGGGCCACCAGCGCCGCCCACCTGACGGGCCTCGGTGACCACGACAGCGGTGCGCTCGCCCTCTTCGACACCCGGATCAACTTGCCGGAGATCGTGCTCTGTGGCGTCATCGTCGCCGGACTCGGCGTGCTCAACGACGTCACCATCACCCAGTCCTCGGCCGTGTGGGAGCTGCACGAACTGGGCTCGAACAGCTCCGCCCGACAACTGTTCGGCAGTGCCATGCGGATCGGCCGCGACCACATCGCCTCGACCGTCTACACCATGGCCTTCGCGTACGCCGGGGCGGCCCTACCCGTCCTGCTGCTGATCAACGCCTACGACCGCCCGCTGCTCAACGTGCTCACCACCGCCCAGATCGCCGAGGAGATCGTCCGGACGCTGGTCGCCTCCATCGGTTTGGTGCTCGCGATCCCGCTGACCACGGCGGTGGCCGTCGCGGTCGTCAAGGCCATCGGGAGCGCCACACCGACCCCCGCCCCGACCCCAGGCGGGATGCCGACCGCCACCGCCGCCGGATGACTAACTCGGCCGAACGGCTGCGGCCGTCGTCGAAGCCCCGCTGACTCATTTAACGTTCCCCAGTGCCGGCCTTAACCTTCCCTCGGGGACACTCGGCGCATGGGCCGTCGTCAGATCCTCGCCGCCGTCGGGTGGTTGGCCACCACCGTCGCCGCCACCCTCGTCGGGGTGGGCGCGATCCAGTTGGTCGGCAAGGGCATCGCCGGCACCCCCGGCGGCGTACGCGACCAGCAGGAGGTCGAGCGGGCGCTCGCGTCCCCCGAGCCGGCATCCCCGCGGCCTACCCGAAGCCCGACCGGCTCGCCGACCACGACCCCGCCGGCCTCGGCGAGCCCGACGCCCACCGGCCGCCCGACCGGAGCCCGGAGCAGCTTCGCCACCCCCGGTGGCACGGCGGTGGCGGAGTGCGGGCCGGCTGGAGCCCGCCTGGTCACCTGGTCGCCCGCCCAGGGCTACCGGGAGAAGGAAGCCGAACCAGGACCGGACGACCACGTCAAGGTCCGGTTCGTCGGCCCCGGGGGCGAGTACGAGCTGAGGGTGCGGTGCGTCGGCGGGCAGCCGGTGGCCGACCCCCACGACTGAGCCGCCCGGCTGCCGGAACGGGCACGCAGACGAGCGCACGGCGCCGCTCGACCGGGGTCGTAACGTCGCCGCGCTCTGGCCGTCTCCCACCACCGCAGCCGAACGGCGGTACGACAGCGGGGACTTGGCTCGACCGGCCAGGGTGCACCGGTCCTGGCGCAGCGGATGCCCGTCCAGAGGGGGTCCAAACCAGGGCGGGTGGCAAATTCCACCATCCGCGAGTTTCGGCGTGACTGGTGCGGGCGATCGGGTATGTGCCCGTCATGGAGCATTTCACGATCGCGACCGTCGCCGAGAGGAGCCCGGACTTCCGGCGGGTGCTCTGGACCGGGCAGCACACCCAACTGGTGATCATGACGATCCCGCCGGGTGGAGAGATCGGCGAGGAGGTGCACGAGGACATCGACCAGATCCTGACCTTCGTCAGCGGCACCGGGGAGGCCCGGGTGGCCGGGGAGAAGAAGGAGGTCGTTGCCGGCGACCTGGTGGTCGTACCCGCCGGCACCACGCACAACTTCGTCAACACCGGCCCCAACCCGCTCGTCCTCTACACCGTCTACGGCCCGCCCGATCACGCCGACGGCGCGGTGCACCGGACCAAGGAGGAGGCCGACGCGGCCGAGGCCGCCGGCCGGGACGAGCCGCCCGCCGGGTGACCGGCCGGGCCTGATCCGACCGGGAAGGGTCGGTCGACCGGTGGTGCCCCGACCGGTTCGACGTCTGAGCTACGGCCGATGGATCAAGGTGGGGATCAGACCGCCACCAGCGGTACCCCGGAGACGTCCACCGTCTCCGGGTACTTCAGCCCGGCGCCGGTGTTCAACACCACCACCCGCTCGCCGGCCCGGATCCAGCCCCCGGCCCGCAGTTGCCGGGCGGCGGTCAGGCAGGCGGCCCCCTCCGGGCAGAGCAGCAGCCCCTCCCGTGCGGCGAAGTCACGCAGGTCGGCGAGGATCTCGGCGTCGTCCACCGCGATCGCCGTCCCGCCGCTCTCCCGCAGCGCGGTGAGGATCAGCTCGTCGCCGAGCGGCGCCGGCACGGTGATGCCGAACGCCACCGTCCGCGCGTCGGCCCAGGCGGTGGCGCGCGGCTCGCCGGCGGCGAACGCCCGGACGATCGGCGCGCAGCCGGTGGACTGCACCGCCACCAGCCGGGGCAGCCGATCCTCCACCCAGCCCAGCTCGCGCAACTCGTGCAGCGCCTTGTGGATGCCGATCAGCCCCACCCCGCCGCCGGTCGGATAGATGATCACATCGGGCACCTGCCAGCCGAGCTGCTCGACGATCTCGTACCCCATGGTCTTCTTGCCTTCCAGGCGGTACGGCTCGCGCAGCGTGCCGGCGTCGAAGATCCGCCCGCCTGACTCGGCGACCAACCGGGCCACCCACCGGCCGGCGTCGCTGATCAGGCCGTCGACCAGCCGCAGGTCGGCCCCGGCCGCCAGGCACTCCCGCCGGCAGATGGTCGGGGCGTCCAGCGGCATGGCGATGGTCGCGCCCATCCCGGCCCGGGCCGCGTACGTCGCCCAGGCCGCGCCGGCGTTGCCGTTGGTCGGCATGGCGATCCGCTCGACGCCCAGCTCCCGGGCCCGGCTCACCCCCACCGCCGCGCCCCGGGCCTTGAACGACCCGGTCGGGGTGAGCCCCTCGTCCTTCACGATCAGGTCCGGGATGCCGATCTCCTGGCCGTACCCGGGGACGCGCAGCAACGGAGTCCAGCCCTCGCCCAGCGTGGCCACGAAGCGTTGGTCGGCCACCGGCAGCAGCTCCCGGTAGCGCCACAGGTCGGCCGGACGGAGACCGAACTGCTCCGGGGTCACCGACGCGGCCACCGCGGCCAGGTCGTAGCGGGCCAGCAACGGGGATCCGCACTCGCACAGGTTCTGCAGCTTGTCGGCCGGATGCTCCCGGCCGCAGCGCGGGCACTCCAGGTGCGTCAGGTGCACGGTGGTCCTCAGCTCGGGTCGATGCTCAGCCAGTGCCGGCTGCGCCGACCCGGCTCGTACGGGGAGTCGAGCCGCTTGGCCACGACTCCCGGGAGCCCCTGTTCGCGGGCGGTCCGCAGGGCGTCCGCGCCGACACCCGGGAACCACGGCGGAGTCTGCCAGTGCTTCCCGGCCAGCGCCAGACCGTCGAGCAGTTCGCGGCGCTGGGCGTACGGCACGTCGAGGGTGGTCACGCCCTCCAGCCAGAGCAGGTCGACGCCCAGGAACTGGCCGTCCCGCTTGGTGGGCGGCTTGACCCGCCCGGCCGGGTCGATGCGGACCAGCACGCCGTCCAGCACCGCCTCGGTGGGGGCCAACTCCTCGGCCATCGCCCGCAGCCAGGGGTAGTCCCCGGTCACGTCCGCGTCCGACTCGTCGAGCAGCCGCAGCCGGCCGCCCGAGACGTACGCGACCGCCCGCAGGCCGGCCCAGCGCAGCTCGTACCCCCAGGCGGTCTCGTCCTTCGGCAGGCCCTTCCCCGGGGCGGCGTGCATCGGGCGGACCAGCTCGGGCATCGGGGTCCAGCCCTCGGGGGCGGGGTCGGTGCGGCGGACCATCCAGTCCCGCCCCCGGCCCCCGGTGGCGAAGAGCACGTACCGGCCCTTCGTCCGCTTCCCGTCGAGCACCACGATCACCTCGTCGTCGCGCCACTTCTCGGCGCGGTACGTCCCGGTGTCGTGGATGGTCATCTTCCCGCCGCCGTACTCGCCGGCCGGGATCTCGCCGTGGAAGGTGAGGTACTCCATCGGGTGGTCCTCGGTGTGCACGGCGAGGTGGTTGCGACCCGGGTCGCGGGGCAGGCCGCGCGGCACCGCCCAGGAGGCCAGCACGCCGTCGTGCTCCAGCCGCAGGTCCCAGTGCAGGCTGCGGGCGTGGTGCTGCTGGATGACGAAGCGGGGCTTGCGCCGGGAGGTCCGCTTCCGCTCCGGGGCCGGTTCCGGCACCGGCTCGGGGGTACGCGCCGCGTCCCGCTTCCGCCGGTACTCCTCCAGCCGGTCAGCCACTCCCGCATTGTCCGGTACGCGGCGGCGCTCCGCAGGGGTGTCGTGGGGCGGATCGTCCCGTTTCCGCCGTCGGCGCCGGACCCGTCCGCCGGCGGGTCGCCGGCATGGTGGGCCCGATCAGGGGTAGAACAGCCGCCATGACTGGTGTTGAGCAGCAACCCACCGTCCCGCTCTCCGGCGACGTCCGGATCCCGTTGCTCGGGTTCGGCACCTGGCAGGCCACCGGCCGGGCCGGTTACGACGCCGTGCTCGCCGCCCTCGACGCCGGCTACCGGATGATCGACACCGCCACCATGTACGGCAACGAGGAGGAGGTGGGCCGGGCGGTCAAGGAGAGCGGGCTGCGCCGGGAGGACGTCTTCCTCACCACCAAGATGCTGCCGGACCAGGTCGGCCGGGAGCGGGAGGCCATCGAGGCCAGCCTGCGGGCCCTCGACACCGACTACGTCGACCTGTGGCTGATCCACTGGCCGCCGTCCGCGCCGGGGGACAGCATTCCTGTGTGGCGGGAGTTCCTGGCCGCCCGGGACGAGGGCCTGGTCCGCACGGTGGGGGTGAGCAACTACAGCATCAGCCAGATCGACGAGTTGATCCAGGCCACCGAGGAGAATCCGGCGGTCAACCAGATCCGGTGGAGCCCGACGCTGTACGACCGGCAGACGCACGCCGCCCACCGGGACCGGGGCGTGGTGCTGGAGGGCTACAGCCCGTTCAAGACCAGCGACCTCTCCGACCCGGTGCTGGTGCGCATCGCCCAGGCCCACGGCGTCTCCCCGGCGCAGGTGGTGCTCCGCTGGCACATCGACCACGAGATCGTGGTGATCCCCAAGTCGGTCCACCCGGAGCGGATCCAGGCCAACGCCGACGTCTTTCACTTCTCGCTCACCGCCGAGGAAATGCGCGACATCGACGCCTTGGGTGGCTGACTCGAGTCGTTGGTGCGCTGTCGCCGCGATCCGCGGGCGGTTCTCTTGCGGGCGTCCGGGTTTGCCATTGGGGCAGGTTCTGCCCGCCGATTCGCGTTGCCTCGAACCGACCTGAGCCCATCGGATGGCTTTCGGTGATGGCGGGGCGTTCGGACAGGTGCAGGGCGCTGATGCGAGGTTGCGCAGCGGGGCCAGGATGCGGCTCCGGAACGGATGCGTACGCTGCTGCGCGGGCCTGTTTCGGCGGACGCCAGCGGCTCGCCGTAGCGTTAGCTACGGATGAATGCCCCGGGGGAGACACCTGTTGACATTGCTGCTGGTGGTTGCGGCCATGCCTGAACTCGTCGTCCTGCTGGCCGGGTCGGGGCTGGTGCTGTTTCGGCGGCGGCGGCTCGGCCCGGTGGCGTGGGCGGCCTTGGGGGCGTTGGCGATGCTGATCGTCGCGCTGATGGCGAACACGGTGTGGACGCTGTATCAGCTGGACTTGTTGGTCGGTGACCACGACGAAGGTTGGCGTATCGTGCTGCGGTGGAACAAGCCGATCAGGACTCTCGCCGGGGCATTGAGCATCATCGGAATGCTGCTACTGGTGCTGTCGATCTTCGCGGCCCGGCGGCCGCGAGGCCCCGACGCTGACCCGGCCGACAGGGATTCCGAGCCTGGCAGCGTCGACAACGTGCCTGGCAGGGTGATGCGATGAACCACCTCTCGGACTTGCCTTACCCCACGATCGTGTTGGTAGGTCTGGTCATGGCGATTCTGCAGCGTCGGCGGCTGGGTTCGGCGGCCGGCACAGCGATCACCGGCTTCGCGATTCTCGCCGTTGGCTACGCCGCGGGGCTGTGGTGGGGGGTCCTCCTGGACGAGTGGTCCCGGACCATGGGTCGGGACCACTTCGATGGTGGCATTCCCGAGATCACCGATTTCCCGCCCGGGCTGGTCGCGGCCGATCTGGGATTGACCTCCGTCAATGCGGCTGGAATGGCGCTGCTGATCCTCTCGGTCCTGCGAGGTCGAAGCAGCCAGCCAGCAGAAGGTCGAGCTTCCATTTCAGGATCGTAGATCCATGGATGTAGAGATCGTGCTGGGCCGTCTCGACGATGTCGGCGGCGATCCTCTCGAGTCGCTGGTTGCTGAGCTGGCTGCGTTGTTCGGCGTCCAGTTTCACGACGTCACGAAGGGACATCGGACGTTCTTCGCCTACGTGCCACCAGTCGATGGACCGACGCGTGAGGCGGCACTGAGGTACGGGGTCGGGGCTGCTGGCACCGAGGAATTCGAGGTGTCGGTGACCTACTGGCCGAGGGACGACGAACAGCCGCTGAGCCACCCCTTCCATCTCGACCTCACCACCGAGAAGCTACGTGAGGCGGAGGTGGGGGAGCAGGTCTACCAGAAGCTGGCGGACACTGGCCGGTATCGGGTGGCGCTCATGCTGGACGACCACTGCCTGAGGTCGAGCCACGTCCCGTGCGAGGACTGGTGAGCTGAGCCGGAACGAATGAAAGGGGGCGGGCTGCGGCCCGCCCCCTTCACCAGGTGCCCCCAACATCACGCCCTGGTGCAGGTGCTGCCGTTGAGGGTGAACGTCGTCGGGGAGGAGTACGTCCCGCTCAGCGCGCCCTGGTAGCCGAAGCTGGTCGAGCCACCCGGCGTCAGCGTCCCGTTGTAGGCCAGGTTCCGCGCGGTCACCGCGGACCCGCTCTGGGTCACCGTGGCGTTCCACGCGCTGGTGATCTGCTGCCCGGCGGGCAGGTTGTAGGTCAGCGTCCAGCCGTTGACGGTGCCGGAGCCGGTGTTGGTGATCTGCACGTCGGCGGTGAAGCCGTTGTTCCAGGCGTTCGGGGTGTACTTCACCGAGCACGCGCTGCCCGACGGCGGGGTGGTGGTCGGCGGCGGGGACGACGGGGGAGCGGTCGTCGGCGGCGGGGTGCCGCCGGTGTTGACGCTCTGCGAGAACGAGTTCACCGCCAGGCCGACGCCGCCCTGCCACGGCTCGAAGCCGGCCTGGATGCTGGTCAGGTACCAGTCGTTGGTGATCGCACCACGGTTTCTGGTGTCGTTGATGAACGCCAGGACGTCGAAGCTCAGGCTCGGAATCGCCGACGGCGACAGGTACGAGATGACGTTGTTCGACCCGTTGCTGCCCCGCCAGACCTCCCAGGTCCGCCCGGCCACGGTGGCGTTGCCCACCGGCGAGCCGATCGGCTGGATTGGGCCCTGCCGGTTGAACCAGATCATGATTTCCATCTGGTTGACCCCGTCCCGCTTCGGCGTGGGGTCGAGCCAGATGTCGTACGCGGCGTCATAGGTCGCGCCGCTGACGTAGTTGTAGCTGATGCTGCTCGGCGCGCTGCTGATGTTCTTCACCTGGACCGGCAGGTTGGTGCCGGGCGAGCAGTTCGTGTAGTGGCAGCCCACGAAGATCGACGGGTAGGAGACCGGCGCGCCGCTGGTGTTCCCCACCCCGTCCTGCCGGGTGATCGAGAAGCCGGTGGAGGTCACGTTGATGCACTGCTGCGCGCTGGTGCCCCACCGGTTGTTCTGCACGACGTACCGGCCGCCGATGACGGTCGAGCCGTACTGCTCGCAGATCTGGGTGTCGGCGGAGGCGTTGCCACCGGCGAGGACGACGGCGACGAGCGAACCGGCGGCCAGCAGCGCGGCGGCCGCGAGGGCTCTCAGTGGACGCTTCATGGTGCTCCTTGGGTGGCGGGGAGGATGGCGGGTTCGGGCCGGCGAGCAGGACCGGGAGCGCTCCCAGTCCGGTCGCAACACATTTACATGTCTGAGAGCCTTCCGCAACCATCCGGTCGGATCCGTCCCGGATGTCGACGTCGGGTGACCGCCCACTCGCTCCCGCGCCGGGTGGCGTGGCGCGACCTCCCCCGGTCGACGTGGGACTCCTGCTGGTGGGATCGCCGCGCCGCGCCGACGGGCGGTGCCGCCAGGGCCGATGGGCCCTTCCGCCCTTCGGTTGCGGGGAGTAGTGTCGTGCCTCCAACGCGTGCCGAACCCCTCCGGAGGCGTACCCCACCATGGGTGGTCCACCCCTGCGCATCCTCGTCGTCGGCGCAGGCATCGCCGGTCTCGCCGTGGCCCGAGCGCTGCGGCTGGCGGGGTTCCGGCCCGACGTCACGGAGAGGCTGCCCCCCACCGAGCGCGCCGACACCGGTCTCTACCTCCCCGGAAACGCGGCCCGGGCGCTGCGCCGGCTCGACCTGGACGGCCCGCTCCGCCCGCTCGGCCAGGTCATCCACCGCCAGCGGTTCCTCGACGCGTCCGGCGCGCCGCTGTGCGAGGTGGACCTCGACGGCCTGTGGGCCGGGGTGGGGGAGTGCCGGGCGCTGCCCCGCGCCGAGCTGCACCGGGTGCTGCTCACCGGCGCCGGCGGGGCGGTCCGGCACGGTGCCGAGGTCAGCGCCGTCGAGCCGCGCCCCGGTGGCGTCACCGTCGGCTTCACCGACGGGACTTGCGGGGACTACGACCTGGTCATCGGCGCCGACGGACCGCACTCCGCGGTGCGTACCCTGGGCGCGCTCGGCGGCCCGCCCCGCCCCGCCGGCCAGGTGGTCTACCGGGGCATCGTCCGCGGCGGCCCCCGGGTCGCCGACTGGACCGCCCTGCTCGGCCAGCGCGCCGGCTTCCTGGTGGTGCCCATCGGCGCCGGGGGGCTGCACTGCTACGCCGACGAGGCGGGCACCACCGTCCCGGCCGACCCCCTCGCCCGCCTGCACGAGCTGTTCGGCTCCTACGGCGGCCCGGTCCCCGAGATACTCGCCGCGCTGGACGACGTGCACGTCGAGATCACCGAGGAGGTCGAGCTGGGGCGCTGGTACCAGGGCCGGGTGCTGCTCGTCGGTGACGCGGCCCACGCCACCGCGCCGACCCTGTCCCAGGGTGCCGCCATGGCACTCGAGGACGCCGTGGTGCTCGCCGAGTCGCTGCAGGCCGCCGGCAGCGTGGAGGCCGCCCTGGTCGCGTACGAGAGCCGCCGCCGGCCGCGTACCCGCTGGGTGCGGGACCGCACCCGGGACCGCAACCGGACCCGCGACGTGCCGCCGGCGCTGCGCGACCCGTTGCTGCGCGGCCGCGGCGGGCGCATCTTCCAGGAGCACTACCGGCTTCTCGTGGACCCGCTCTGAGGCGCTGGGCCGGGCGGCGGTGATCGTAGCGGCCCACCCCCGGAGGCGGTGCCACCTGCCGGGGACTATCCTCCTTGCGGATGACGGCTGCGCAGATGACCAGCGTTTGCCGAGCGGGACAACCCAGAACCGGAGGCCACTCGTGACCACCGTCGCACCCAAGCCGGTCGTGACCCGGCCCTGGCCGGTCCGCGAGCCGGTCAAGGGGTCGGCCATCGCGCGGCTGCTGCGCACCACGGACGCGAAGCAGATCGGGATCATGTACATGGTCACCGCGTTCGCGTTCTTCATGATCGGCGGCCTGATGGCCCTGATCATGCGCGCCGAGCTGGCGCGGCCGGGCCTGCAGTTCCTGTCGCCCGAGCAGTACAACCAGCTCTTCACCATGCACGGCACGATCATGCTGCTGTTCTTCGCGACGCCGATCGTGTTCGCCTTCGCGAACTACGTGGTGCCGCTGCAGATCGGCGCGCCCGACGTGTCGTTCCCGCGGCTGAACTCTTTCGCCTACTGGCTGTACCTGTTCGGCGGCACCATCGCGACCGCCGGCTTCATCGCCCCCGGTGGCGCGGCCGACTTCGGCTGGACGGCGTACACGCCGCTGAGCAACGGTGAGCACTCGCCGGGCGTCGGCGGGAACATGTGGGTGGTCGGCCTGGCGATCTCCGGTCTGGGTACCATCCTCGGCGCGGTCAACCTGATCACCACGATCCTGACCCTGCGCGCCCCCGGCATGACCATGTTCCGGATGCCGATCTTCACCTGGAACATGCTGGTCACGAGCCTGCTGGTGATCCTGGTCTTCCCGCTGCTGGCCGCCGCGCTCTTCGCGCTCGCCGCGGACCGGCTGATCGGCGCGCACGTGTACGACCCGGCCACCGGCGGCCCGATGCTGTGGCAGCACCTGTTCTGGTTCTTCGGTCACCCCGAGGTCTACATCATCGCGCTGCCGTTCTTCGGCATCATCTCCGAGATCATCCCGGTCTTCTCCCGGAAGCCGATCTTCGGTTACAAGGGCCTGGTCGCCGCGACCATCGCCATCGCCGCCCTGTCGATGAGCGTCTGGGCGCACCACATGTTCGCCACCGGCCAGGTGCTGCTGCCGTTCTTCAGCTTCCTCAGCTACCTGATCGCCGTGCCGACCGGTATGAAGTTCTTCAACTGGATCGGCACCATGTGGCGGGGCCAGATCACCTTCGAGTCGCCGATGCTGTTCTCCATCGGCTTCCTGGTGACCTTCCTCTTCGGTGGCCTGACCGGGGTGCTGCTGGCCAGCCCGCCGCTGGACTTCCACCTCCAGGACTCGTACTTCGTGGTGGCGCACTTCCACTACGTGCTCTTCGGCACCATCGTGTTCGCCGTGTTCGCCGGCATCTACTTCTGGTTCCCGAAGATGTTCGGCCGGATGCTCGACGAGCGCCTGGGCAAGATCCACTTCTGGCTGACCATGATCGGCTTCCACACCACCTTCCTGGTGCAGCACTGGCTGGGTAACGAGGGCATGCCCCGGCGGTATGCCGACTACCTCCCCGGCGACGGCTTCACCTTCCTGAACACGCTCTCCACGATCGGTGCCTTCATCACCGGTATCTCGACGCTGCCGTTCATCTACAACTGCTGGAAGTCGTACAAGGCCGGTCCGGTGGTCGAGGTCGACGACCCGTGGGGCTACGGCAACTCGCTCGAGTGGGCCACCACGTCCCCGCCGCCGCTGCGGAACTTCGACCGGATGCCGCGGATCCGCTCCGAGCGCCCGGCGTTCGACCTCAAGTTCCCGGAGCTGGCCGCCGGGCAGCAGAGCCTGGCTGGCCCGCCGGAGGGTGGCGCCAAGCCGCTGACGAGCGAATCCAACGGTGGCGCCAGCTACCAGGAGGACGTCGCCAGCAACCTCGACCGGCGCTGACCCGCTGCCGAGTCTGCGTCACGGGCGCTGCACCCATCGGGGTGCGGCGCCCGCTGCCGTTGGTGCCGTCCTGGGCCCGTCAGATATCGGAGTTGATCGTTGGCCGTACGTCCACTATGGTCGAACGCGCACGGGGGTGTGAAGGGGCGGTAGCCGTCCGCTGAACTTCCCGTGACACTTTTCCGCTACTGGGACACGGGGAGGGACCAGCGCGTCCAGCCCCAGTAGGAGGCAATCGTGCTTCGTAAGGCTCTGTCACCGCTCCGCGCCGCTGTTATCGCGCTGGCCACCACCGCGGTCGTCGTCGCGGCACAGGGGCCGGCTCAGGCGGCTCTGCCCTCCGGCTACTGGTCCGAGATGAATCCGACCGGGAGCTGCTCCACCTCCTGCACTAAGAACATCTACATCTACACCTCCGGCAACAACACCCTTGTCGGCTGGGGTCAGTTCCAGGCCGACCCGGAAGGCGGCCTCCCCGGCGACGCCATCATGGCGTGCGACGAGCTTGCGGACGGCTGGGGCATCGAGATGCGGATGGACATCAACCCCACCTCGCCCTGGCAGACCGACCGGGTCGCCTCCACCCGCGGCCACAACTCGCCCTGGTGCACCGGCTTCCAGACCGGTGACATCGCCGAGGACACTCTCGTCGGCCTGCGCATGTGCATCGTGCAGGGCACTCAGGAGTACTGCACCCCCACGTACAACGCCCGGACCTGACCCGGAGTGCCGTGCGGAGCGGCAGTCATGACGGGACCGTCGCCTTCGAGGCGGCGGTCCCGTGCCATGTCGTGCCGGCACACCGTTCACCGGCGGTGCGTCACGGTGTGGCGGTCGCGAGTTCCGGTTCTCGTCCGGCGGCGGCGGCCTGCCGGCGGTGCCGCAGCTCGATCGGGAGCACCGCCAGGGCGACCAGCACGCCGATCGCGCCGGTGACCGCGAAGCCCCACGGCGGGGACGAGGCGTCGATCACCGCGCCGGCGAGCGGCGCCCCGAGCGCGATGCCGACGGTGACGGCGGAGCCGTGCAGGCCCATCGCCTCACCGCGTACGCCGGCCGGGGCGAGCCGGCTGACCGCGTCGGCGGTCGAGGCGATGGTGGGCGCGCAGAGCGCCCCGGCCGGGATGAGCGCCAGGCAGAGCAGCCACCAGTGCGCCCCGCCCAACCCGACCGGGATCGTGGTGAGGCTGAGCACCGCCATCAGGACCAGCGGGGAGAACGAACGGGTGACCGCCCCGTACGCGAAGCCGCCTACCAGCGACGCCACCGCCCACATGGCCAGCACGGCCCCGGTCCACCCGACCTCGCCGCCCGCGCGCAGCACGGCGACCACGGCGACGTCGGTGCCACCGAGCACCAGGGTGGCGGCCAGGCTCACCGCCAGCACGGCGAGCAGCCGGGGCGTCAGCCACTCGCGGCGGGGCACCTTCCGGTGCGGGCCGGCCGGTTCATCGGCGCTGCGGGTCGGCGGATCGAGCAGCCAGAACCCGATGCCGGAGGCGACGATGCCGACCCCGACCGCCCACATGGTGAGCCGCGGGGAGACGGCGGTCGCCACGGCCACGGCCAGCGCCGGGCCGACCATGAACGACAGCTCCACCGACATCGAGTCCAGCGCGTACGCCGGGCGGCGCCGCTCGGCCGGCACCAGCGCGGCGACCGACTGGCGAACCACCGAGAAGACCGGCAGGGCGAGCAGCCCGGCCACGAACGCGGCCGGCAGCAGCACCGGGTACGACAGCGCCGGGGCGCTGGCCCAGAAGATCCCCTCGGCGATGGTGGTCAGCAGGAGCACCGGGCGCAGCCCGCGCCGGTCGACCAGCCGCCCGAGCAGCGGCGAGCCGAGCGCGGCGCCGACGGTCGACGCGGCGCCGACCAGGCCGGCGGCGCCGTATCCCCGGCCGAGGTCGAGCACGACGTGAAAGGTGAGCGTCACCCCGGTCGCGGTGAGCGGGATGCGGGCCAGCACCGACACCAGCAGCAGCGACCGGAGACCGGGCAGGGCGAGCGCCTCCCGGTAAGGCTTCAAGTTCACGACGGTCCGTACCTCCGGCGCACATCCTCGACCGGGGGTACGACAATCAGCAACCGATTACCTGGTCAAGCGGCCCTGATCACAGGCGTGCCGAGCATGGTGACCCCGGCGCCGTCCATGGCCCGCAGCGCCACGTCCAGTGTCTCGGGTGCCACGGCGGCGGTGAGGTCGAGCAGCACGGTGGTGCCGAACCCCTCCCGGGCGGCGTCCAGGGCGGTCGCCCGGACGCAGTGGTCGGTCGCGATGCCCACCACGTCGACCCGGTCGACGCTGTGCCGGCGCAGCCAGTCGGCCAGGCACTCGCCGTCCTCGGCGTGCCCCTCGAACCCGGAGTACGCGGCCGCGTACTCGCCCTTGTGGAAGATCGCCTCAACCCGGCCGGTCTCCAGGTCGGGGTGGAACTCCGACCCGGGGGTGCCGACCACGCAGTGCCGCGGCCAGGATTCGACGTAGTTCGGCGGCTCGCCGAAGTGGGCGCCCGGGTCGATGTGGTAGTCCTTCGTCGCCACCACGTGGTCCCACCGGTCCGGCTCGGCGGCGAGCAGCCGCGAGATGCCGGCGGCCACGCCCGCCCCGCCGGCCACGGCCAGCGAGCCGCCCTCGCAGAAGTCGTTCTGCACGTCCACGATGATCAAAGCGTTGCTCACGCTGGCGGTCCTCCTCAGGTCGCGGGTACGACGGTGACCGGAACGGCCGGGTCGCCGCCGGAGAGCTTCAGGCCCTCCCACGGAATGGAGATCAGGCACTGCCGCAGGTGCTCCCGCGACTCGTCGAGGGTGGGCAGCGCCACCGGCTCGCCGTGCACGATGAAGGAGTGCTGGAGCAGCCGGTCGTTCGGCTGCCGGTCCGGCACACCCTGCGGCACGATGATCTCCTCGGTCGCGGTGCCGGTCGGCTTGTGCCGGCGTACCGCCACCTTCCGGCCGCCGATGGTGGCCTTGCGCTCGGAGCGCTTGACCACCGGGCGGCCGTCGACCTCGACCAGCTTGTAGACCAGACCGGCGGTGGGCGCGCCCGAGCCGGTCACCACGGCGGTGCCGGCGCCGTACATGTCGACCGGCTCGGCCGCGAGCGCGGCGATGGCGTACTCGTCCAGGTCGCCGCTGACGATGATCTTCGTCTCGGTGGCACCGAGCGAGTCGAGCAGCTCCCGGGACTGCTGGGCGATCACCGCGAGGTCGCCCGAGTCGATCCGGATGGCCCGCAGCTCCGGCCCGGCCACCGCGATGGCGTTGCGGATGCCCTCGCTGATGTCGTACGTGTCGACCAGCAGC
Source organism: Micromonospora sp. NPDC007230 (assembly GCF_042869115.1). Lineage (NCBI taxonomy): Bacteria > Bacillati > Actinomycetota > Actinomycetes > Micromonosporales > Micromonosporaceae > Micromonospora > Micromonospora sp. NPDC007230. Next base: position 160,181 of record NZ_JBIAFE010000004.1, read on the forward strand.
GTGGTGTCCTTGCCCAGCGTGGCGACCTGCGAGGCGAACGCCGCCCGCTCGTCGTCGTGCAGCAGGGTGAAGGCGTGCGCGGCGGTGCCGGCCGTGGGGATGCCGTACTTGTGGCCCGCGGCGAGGTTGGAGGTGAACCGGAACCCGGCCAGGTACGCGGCCCGCGCGGCGGCCACCGCCGCCCCCTCGTGCGCCCGGCGGGAGCCCATCTCGATCAGCGTCCGGCCGCGGGCGGCGGTGACCATCCGGGCGGCCGCAGCGGCGACCGCGCAGTCGTGGTTGAGCACCGACAGCACCAGCGTCTCCAGCACCACGCACTCGGCGAACCCGCCGGAGACGGTGAGGATCGGCGAGCTGGGGAAGAAGAGGTCACCCTCGGCGTACCCGTCGATGTCACCGGTGAAGCGGTAGTTGGTCAGCCACTCGGCGGCCCGGTCGTCCACCACCCGGCTGCGGCGGAGGAACTCGACCTCCTCGGCGTCGAACCGGAAATCCCGGATCAGCTCGATCAGCCGCCCGGTCCCGGCGACCACCCCGTAGCGGCGGCCCGCCGGCAGCCGCCGGGTGAACACCTCGAAGACGCAGCGGCGATCGGCCGTGCCGTCGCGGAGCGCGGCGCTGACCATGGTCAGCTCGTAGTGGTCGGTCAGCAGCGCGGGGCGAAGGGTGCTCACGGCTCCAGCCTAAAGTTCAGGCCGGATCCCCGCCGTCGTGCCCCGGCATCGACCACAGTGCGGCCCGCAGCTCGGCCCGGCCGGTCACCCCGAGCTTGCTGTAGACCCGCTGGAGGTGGTTCTCCACGGTACGGGTGGAGAGGTAGAGCTGCTCCGCGATGGCCCGGCTGGTGGCGCCCTCGGCCGCGAGCCTCGCGACCTCCCACTCCCGGTCGCTCAGTGCGGGCCGGAGCCGCCGCAGGGCCGGGGTGGAGAGCTGGTCGCCGCGGCCGAGCAGTCCGGCGAGCCGTTCCCGGACCGGCGCGGTCGCCGCGACCCGGCTCCGGCCGAGCCGATGCAGGGCCATCGCGGTCGCCTCGGCGGCGTACACGGTCAGGTCCCGGGCGGCGAAGTCGTCGGCGACGGCCAGCAGTTCGGGGACGGAGTCCTCGACCGCGGCGCGGGCGTACCGGGCGACCAGCGGCGGCAGCGCCCCGTCGACCCGCTCGGAGAGCTCGGCCAGGCGCTGCGCCACGGTACGGCGGCCGCCGTCGGTGCACATCGGCCCGACCGGGGCGGTGGCCTGGTCCAGCCGGACCAGGTCGAGCAGGACGAGCAGCTCGTGGCCGGCGAGGGTGTCCTCGCGGAGCCGGTCGGCCAGCGCGCACAGGTGCTTGGCGGCGGTCGGCAGGTCACCGGTGGCCGCGTGCACGGCGGCTCGGGCCTGCTCCAGCCACGGATACAGCACCGCCATGCCCGGGGCGTGGGTCCGGTCCGCCTCGGCCATCGCCTCGGCCGCGTGCGTGGCGTCGCCGCGCAGGGCCGCCGCCTGGGCGCGTTCGGCGTGCGCCAGCCCGGCGTACACCCGGCTGGTGGCGAGCACCGCGCAGGCGCCGAGGCTGGTCTTGAGCGCCTCGTCGCTGCGCCCGCGCAGCCGCGCCGCGTACGCCTGGAGGATGGCCAGGTAGCCGGTGCCGAGCCGGAAGTCACCCGCGCCGGCCAGGTCGGCGAACTCGTCGGCGACGATCGCGTCGATGCCGGCCAGGTCGCCGGAGAGTGCCAGCCGGGTGCCCCGGGCCAGCTCCATGGCGAGCTGGAGGTATGGCATGTCGCCCCGCCAGCGGGCCGCCTCCGCCTGCACCAGGGCGATGGCGGTGGCGCTGCGCTGGTATTGCCCCTGCGCGGCCTGGAGGTGGGCGATGGTGCAGCGGACCAGCTCCCGGGCCGCCATGGGGGAGGCCGGGCGGTCCAGCACGGCCTGGGCGAGCCGCAGCGCGGCGTCGGTGTCCAGCCGGTGCAGTCGCATGATCGCCTCGAAGGCGCGGACCCGGGCCCGGTCGGCCGAGTCGGTCATCTCGTCGCCGCGGGCCGCGATCTCCTCCACCGTGGACTCGCGGCTGAGCCCCCAGTAGCTGACCATGCCGCGGACCGTGAGCCAGCGGCTGCGCCGCCGGTCGCAGCCGATCTCCCCGGCGACCGAGTCGAGCACCTGGATGGCCTCGTCCGGCCGGTCGCCGAACATGAGGATGGTGGCGAGCAGTTCCGCGGCGTCGAAGCCGCCGTCGGCGTCCAGCGCGGCCCGGGCCAGCCGGGTCGCCAGCGGCACGTCGTACCGGCCGAAGGCCTGGGCGGCCGCGTCGAGCAGCAGGGCCGGGTCCTGCGCCGTACCCGAGTCGAGCCGCCACACCGCGACCCGGAGCAGGTCGTCCCGGCGGCGCTTGCCGACCTGCTCCAGCAGCTCGGCCAGGGTGGCCTGGAGCCGGCGGGTCCGGCTGACCGGGCACTGCCGCCGCATCACCTCGCCGTAGAGGGGGTGGGCGAGCCGGACGTCCAACCGCCGGTCGTCGTGGACCATGGTGATCAGGCCGCGTTCCTCGGCGGCCTCCACGTCGGCCGGGTCGACCGCCTTCTGCAGCAGTTGCAGGCCGAGCGGCTCGCCGAACGCGACCAGCTCGACCACCGACCGCACGCCGGGGGTGAGCTGGCCGATCCGGATGTCGATCAGGTCGGTGAGGCTGGGGGCCAGCTCCAGCCGGCCGGTCCACTTCCACATCCCGTACGTCCGGCTCAGCTCGCCGCCGCCGGAGGCGGCCAGCACCAGCTCGCGCAGCAGCAGCGGGTTGCCCGCGGAGAGCTGGAACAGCCGCTCGGACGACTTGTCGTCGACCGGGCCGCCCAAGATCGCGGCGAGCAGGCCGCCGGTCTCGGCCGGGCCGAGCGGGGCCAGCTCGACCAGGTCGACCAGATCGTCGGTCCACAGGGCGCGGATCGGCAGCGGGATCTGCTCGCCGTTGCGCAGGGTGCCGACCACGGTCGCGTTCTCCGCGCGGGCGAGCAGGTGGACCAGCGCGGCCGAGGGCGGGTCGAGCAGGTGCGCGTCGTCGATCGCGAGCACGATCGGTCGGCCGGCGGCCTGCTGCTGGAGCATGTCCACGGCCCAGCGGAGGACACCGGCGGGGGAGAGTCCCTGCGGCTGCTCGGCCGGGAGCACCTGCACCAGGCCGCCGAAGGGCAGCGCGGCGGTGGTGGCGCTGGCCGCGACGGACCAGATCGCGTACCGGTCGGTGGGGAGGGCGGCCACCCCTTCGCGCAGCAGTCGGCTCTTGCCGACCCCGGCGCTGCCGCTGAAGAACAACCCGCGCCCCTCGGGGCCGCCGACCGTTGACAACAGACGGTCGAGCTCTTCCGTCCGGCCGACGAACTCCCATCGACTCATCCCAGCAGCATATCGACGGTAATCCGTCCGCGCGCAGAGCGTCACGCACCGAAGTTGAGTAACTGGCCGATCAGCCCTGAGTATCGGGAGTGTTCGCTGTCGGACTTGCGACAGAAGTACTCTTCCGGCAGCCCAGACTAACCGCAGGATTTCCCAAGCGACGCGGTCCGCAACCCGGTCGCCTGGTTGGGAGGCCATCTCATGAAGCAGCGTCCGCTGCCCTCGGTCGACGTGTCCGAACTGGGCGCGCCGGCCGAGCGAACCCGCTGCGCCCCGCTGCCCACCCGGCTCGGGGTGACCGAGCCCCGCCCCGAGGAGCCGCTGGCCGTCGTCGTCGCGGGTCCGGCCGGTGCCGGTCGGCGCGAGCTGCTCGCCGGCCTGCTCGAGGTGGCGCCCGGCATGCTGGCCCTGCCCGCCGGCAGTTGCCTGCTCGTCAACCACGCCAAGGTGCCGACCCGCGCCGCGTACGTGCCGGGCTACCGCCAGCCGCACTCGTACGGCGGGGATCCGCTCGCGGCCGGCCCGGCACTGGCCCGTCCGCCGCGCCGGGTGGAGCTGAGCCTGCCCGACCCGCTGCTGCGCCACTTTTCGGTGCTCGACACGCCGGACACCGGCTCCCTCGGCGTCGCCGGTGACCAGGTGCTGCTCGACGCGGTCGGCCGCGCCGGCGCCCTGCTCTTCGTGATCTCCGCCGACCAGGCGTTCACCGCCGGTGAGCTGCACCTGCTGGCGGAGGTGGCCCGGGCTCGGGTCGAGGTGTTCTTCGCGGTCACCCCCGGGGCGGCCGGCTGGGCGGCCCCGGCGGTCGGCCCGACGACGACGGAGGACCCGGGGGCGTCCGTCGCGCCGGCCGGTCGTGCCCGGCCGCCCGGGCCGCGTGCGGCGGACCGCCGGGTCGACCCGGCGGAGGTCTCCCTGGCGGCGCACCGGGCGGCCCTGCTGTCCGCGGTGCCCGGCCTCGCCTCGGCCCGCTGGTACCCGGTGCGGCAGGCGGACCACGCGGCCCTGCGCCGCGCCCTGGTGGGCTGGGCGGCGGACGAGGGGCTGCGGCGGGCCAGCGCCCACCCGCCGGAGCCGCCCGGCGTGCACCACCGGGTGGCCGTCCTGCCCGGGCTCGATCCGGGCGACCCCACCGACCGCCTCGACCGTCAGGCCCGCTCGTGCGCCCAGCGGATCCGCCAGCACCTCGCCCTGGAGCTGGCCAACATCCACCTCCGGGTGGTGCAGGAGATCGTCTTCGGGGTCGGCTGCGCGGGCCTGCCGCAGCTGCTCGACCGGGAGATGGAGGCGTTGTCGCTGCTCGCCACCGCCCAGTGCGACGAGGCGGTCCGGAGCATCGTCGACGACCTGGCGGCCCGGGTCTTCGGCGCGCCGCTGGCGGAGGGGGTGCGGCGCCGGATCACCCACGCCGTCCGGTGGGGCCTCGCCGACCAGCCGGCCGGCGGGGAGCTGGACCGGGTGCTCCTGGTCACCAGCACGGCCGGGGTGGCCGGGCTGAGCGGCACCGGGGCGACGGACGCCCTGGCCGGTTTCCCCGGCGCGGCCCGCGACGAGGTGCTGCCGCCGATCGGGGTGGCGCTCTCCGGGGGCTGCTGGCAGCACTGGCGCGTCCCCGGCAACGACGACCCGAACAGCGCCCGCTCCTGGTCGCAGCGGGCACTGCGGGAGGTCGAGCTGGAACTGTCCCGCGAGGTGTCCCGTCGCTTCGAGGTTATCCGGCTCTCGCTGGGGGCGGTGCTCACCGATGCTGTCGACCACGGCATCCTGCTCGCCTGAGGTCGGGGTCGCCGGCCGGCCGGCCGGGTCGCCGTGGGCGGCCCGGGCGGGTGATCCGGGCCGGGGTGACGTTCCGGTTCATCGGTTCCCCGGATCCGGTGGCACGATGGGGGGCATGGCGGCTCCACAGGTTGCGCCGGTCGAGACGCCGGACACTGAAGAGGTGCCGGCTTCCGACCGGCCCTGGGTGACCATCGTCTGGGACGATCCGGTCAACCTCATGACGTACGTGACCTGGGTGTTCCAGAAGCTCTTCGGGTACAGCCGAGAGAAGGCCGAGCAGCTCATGCTGGATGTGCACCACAAGGGCAAGGCGGTCGTCTCCAGTGGCGCCCGGGAGCGGATGGAGCACGACGCGTCGCAGCTGCACGCGTACGGCCTCTGGGCGACGGTGGACAGGTCGTGAGCATGTTCCGTCGCCACGGCGACCGCTACGTGGCCATCTTCGCGGTGGACGAGGTCCGGGTGCTGCGCAAGGTCGCCTCCGAGGTGGTCGGCCTGCTCACCGACGGCTTCGACCACGGCGACCCGGTGGTCGGCCGGCTGTTCCCCGCGGTCTACCCCGAGGACGCGGCGAGCACCGCGGAGTTCCGCCGCTACACCGAGGGTGACCTCAAGACCGCCAAGATCGACCAGGCCGGCGCCATCCTCGCCGCGTTGCCCGACGGTGAGGCCGGCGGCGAGGTGCGCCTCGACGCGGAGGCGGCCGAGGCGTGGCTGCGGGCGCTCAACGACGCCCGGCTGGCCATGGGGGTCCGGCTGGAGATCAAGGACGGCATGGACCTCGGGGAGGAGCTCGACGACGCGGTCGCCGAGGACCCGACCTCCTCCCGGGTGTTCCAACTGTCGGTCTACGCATACCTCGGGTATCTGCAGGAATCCCTGCTCAACGCCCTGATCGACTGATTCGTGACGGTCACCACCTCGCCGCCCGTGACGCCCAGGCGCTAGGCTGGTCGGCGTGCTGAGCATCGACCGGTCGATCATCGACGCGATCGTGGCCCACGCGCGTCGGGACCACCCGGACGAGGCGTGCGGCGTGGTCGCCGGTCCCGCCGGCAGCGACACCCCGACCCGGCACATCCCGATGGAGAACGCCGCCCGCTCCATGACCTTCTACGAGTTCGACTCGATGGAGCAGCTGCGGTTGTGGCGGGAGATGGACGACCGCGACGAGGAGCCGGTCGTCATCTACCACTCGCACACCGCGACGGAGGCGTACCCGTCCCGGACGGACATCTCCTTCGCCGGTGAGCCGGGAGCGCACTACCTGCTCGTCTCGACCCGCGAACCCGACACGGAGGAGATCCGCTCCTTCCGCATCGTCGACGGGGTGGTGACCGAGGAGCCGGTCCGGATCGTGGATGCCGCCGTGGACCCGCACGCCGTCCAGTCCTACATGTTCGGGCAGAGCCCGGCGACGGTCGACTACGAGTGTTCCGGCCGCTGACCTTCCAGCACCGGCACCTCCTTCTTTCCCCCGTCACCTGGCACTACCCGTTCAAGGAGCACGAGACATCATGGCCATCGAGGTTCGCATCCCCACCATCCTGCGCAGCTACACCGGCGGCGCGAAGGTCGTCGAGGGCACCGGCGACACGCTCGCCGACCTGCTCACCGACCTGGACGCCCGGCACGCCGGCCTGAAGGCCCGGCTGGTCACCGACGCCGGCGCGCTGCACCGGTTCGTCAACGTCTACGTCAACGACGAGGACGTCCGTTTCCTCGGCGCGCTCGACGCCAAGCTCAACGACGGTGACAGCGTCACCATCCTGCCGGCCGTGGCGGGCGGCGCGTTCGGCTTCGCCGCCGCTGCGGCGATCGCGCAGCACAGTGCGGCGGCAGCCGCGATCGCGCAGCACAGTGCCGCCGCGGCGGCTGGCGTGCGCGCAGCGCGCCGCTGACGGCGGTCGTCATGGCGCGGTACGACAGCCTGCTCGATGCCTGCGGCGGTACGCCCCTGATCGGGTTGCCCCGGCTCTCGCCGACGGTGCCCGACGGGGCGCCGCCGGTGCGGCTCTGGGCCAAGTTGGAGGACCGAAACCCGACCGGCAGCATCAAGGACCGGGCCGCCCTGTTCATGGTCCGCGCGGCCGAGGCGGCGGGGCAGCTCCGGCCGGGTGACACCATCCTGGAACCGACCAGCGGCAACACCGGGATCTCCCTGGCCATGGTGGCCAAGCTGCGCGGATACCGGCTGGTCTGCGTGATGCCGGAGAACGTCTCCACCGAGCGGGTCCAGCTGCTCCGGATGTACGGCGCGGAGATCATCTTCTCGCCGGCCGCCGGCGGCTCGAACCAGGCCGTCGCCACCGCGAAGCAGATCGCCGCCGAGCACCCCGACTGGGTGATGCTCTATCAGTACGGCAACGAGGCGAACGCCCGGGCGCACTACGAGACGACCGGGCCGGAGCTGCTGCACGACCTGCCCACGATCACCCACTTCGTGGCCGGTCTGGGCACCACCGGCACCCTGATGGGCACCGGGCGCTTCCTGCGGGAGAAGGTCGACGGCATCCAGATCGTCGCCGCCGAGCCCCGTTACGGCGAGCTGGTCTACGGCCTGCGCAACATCGACGAGGGCTACGTCCCCGAGCTCTACGACGCGGGAGTGCTCTCCCGGCGGTTCTCGGTGGGCACCCGGGACGCGGTACTGCGTACCCGGCAGCTCGTCGAGGTGGAGGGGATCTTCGCCGGCTTCTCCACCGGCGCGATCCTGCACGCCGCCCTGGCGGTGGCGCACGAGGCGGTCCGGGCGGGCCGCCCGGCCGACGTCGCGTTCGTGGTCGCCGACGGCGGCTGGAAGTACCTGTCGACCGGGGCGTACGGGGGCACCCTGGCGGACGCCGAGGACGCCCTCGAGGGGCAGCTCTGGGCCTGACGGTTGGCGGTTCGGGCCGGTCGGCGTCATCCGCCGGCCGGCCCGCCCCCGCCATGTCGGCACCGGACGTGTACGGGTGTCACGTTGATGACAACTTCCGTTGGATCATTCTTGCCCGCCCGGACCGACGCGTAGGCTGCGCAGCGTGGCGTACGCGTCGGTTGTGATCATCGGCGGAGCGACTGCCGGCGTTTCGACTACGAAGCGTGACATCGGGGCGACCGGATGCGACTGACCGTCCTCGGCTGCGCGGGCAGCTTCCCCGGCCCCGAGTCCCCCTGCTCCGCCTACCTCCTGGAGGCGGAGGGCTTCCGCCTCCTGATCGATTTCGGCCCGGGGGCGCTCTCCACCCTCCAGCGCTACGTCGGGCTGCACGCCCCCGACGCCATCCTCCTCACCCACCTGCACTGCGACCACATGCTCGACGCGGCGTCCTACGTGGTGGTGCGCCGCTACGCCCCCGACGGCCCATACCCGCCCCTGCCGGTCTACGCCCCCTCCGGCGCGCCGGACCGGATCGCCAGCGCGTACGGGCAGGAGGACAGCACGGTCGAGGACGTCTACCAGTTCTACGGGCTCCAGCCCGGCACCTTCCCGATCGGCCCGTTCACCGTCACCGTCGACCGGATGAACCACCCGATCGAGACGTACGGCGTGCGGCTGGAACACAACGGCCGGGTGTTCTGCTACTCGGCGGACACCGCGCCCTGCGATGCGCTGCTGCGCCTCGCCCAGGGCGCCGACCTCTTCCTCTGCGAGGCCAGCTACCTCGACGGCGTGGAGAACCCGCCGGACCTGCACCTGACCGGCCGGGAGGCCGGCGAGGCGGCCACCAAGGCGGGGGTGGGTCGACTGCTGCTCACCCATCTGGTGGCGGCCTGGGGCAGCGAGGCGCACACCGTCGAGTCGGCGGCCGGGGCGTACGTCGGGCCGCTGGACGTGGTCCGCCCCGGGGCCTGCTACGACGTCTGACCGCGACGGCGGCGCGCCGCGTTGCCGTAGTGTTCGCCGATCCGTCAGCGGCTGGTCGCCTGACGCACCCGTCCGGCCCGCACCCTCGGGCCATGCGGATCGCCATCGTGACCGAGTCGTTCCCGCCGGACGTCAACGGCGTGGCGAACTCCGTCGTCCGGACCGCCGAACACCTCGTGGCGCGGGGACACGAGCCGCTCGTCATCGCGCCCGCGCCGGCCCGGGGCCGGCACCGGCCCACCGCACCGCACCCCTACCCCGTGGTGCGGATCCCCAGCCTGCCGCTGCCGCGCTACCAGGGCTTCCGGCTCGGCGTACCGACCGCCCGGCTGGCCGCCGCCCTGCTCGGTCACCGGCCGGACGTCGTCCACCTCGCCAGCCCGTTCGTCCTCGGCGCGGCGGGGGCGACCCTGGCCGTCCGGCACGACCTGCCCGTCGTCGCCGTCTACCAGACCGACGTGGCCTCCTACGCCCGTGCGTACCGGGTCGGCTGGGGTGAGGCCGCGGCCTGGCGCCGGCTCCGCGAGATCCACAACTGCGCGCAGCGCAACCTCGCGCCTTCGACCCGCGCCGCCGCCGACCTGATCGCCAACGGAATCCAGCGGATCTGGCTCTGGCGGCGGGGCGTGGACGCCGACCTGTTCCACCCGACCTGGCGCAGCGACCCGCTGCGCCGGGCCCTGGCGCCCGGCGGCGAACTCCTCGTCGGCTACGTGGGCCGCCTCGCCCCCGAGAAGCGGGTGGAACTGCTCGCGGCGACGGCCCGGCTGCCCGGCGTACGGGTCGTGGTGGCCGGCGACGGCCCGGCCCGCCGGCAGCTCGAACGCGCCCTGCCCGGGGTGCGGTTCCTCGGCGTGCAGCACGGGGAGGCGCTGGCCCGCCTCTACGCCAGCCTCGACGTGTTCGTCCACACCGGCCCGCACGAGACGTTCGGGCAGACGCTGCAGGAGGCCGCCGCCAGCGGGGTGCCGGTGGTGGCGCCGGCCAGCGGTGGCCCGGTCGACCTGGTCGAGTCCGGCGTGACCGGGCTGCTGGTCCCGCCCGACGACGGGGACGCGCTCGCCGCCGCCGTGGCCGAACTGGTCGCCGACCCCGACCGTCGGACCCGGTACGGCACCGCCGCCCGGGCGGCGGTCAGCCGCCGCAGCTGGAGCGCCGTCGGGGACGAGCTGGTCGGGCACTACCAGGCCGCCGTCGCCAGCGCGCCGCTCGCCGGCCTCCGGGCCCCCGGGTGAGCGGGGTACGCATCGTCCGGGTGGCCAACTTCGTGACCGGCCGCTCCGGCGGGCTGCGTACCGCCCTGCGGCACCTCGGCGAGGGCTACCTGGCCGCGGGCCACGAACCGGTGCTGGTGATCCCCGGCGAGCGGTACGGCGACACCCGGCAGCCGTGGGGCCGCGTGGTCACGGTGCCGGGGCCGGTGCTGCCGGGCAGCGGCGGGTACCGGCTGCTGACCGACCGGCGCCGGCTGGCCGGGGTGCTCGCCGACCTGGCGCCCGACCGGCTGGAGGTCTCCGACCGGAGCACCCTGCGCTGGACCGGCCGGTGGGCCCGGGCGCACGGCGTGCCGTCGGTGATGGTCTCGCACGAGAGCCTGACCGGGCTGCTCGGGCAATGGCGGGTGCCGGGCGCCGCGGCCCGGCGGGTCGCCGACCGGCTCAACCGGGAGACCCTGCACCACTACGACCGGGTGGTCTGCACCACCCGCTGGGCGGCGGAGGAGTTCGACCGGCTCGCCGGCCCGCCCGTCGACCTGGTGCCGCTCGGGGTCGACCTGACCACGTTCCACCCCGACCGCGCCGACCCGGTGCTGCGCGAGCGGTACGCCGACCACACCGAGGTGCTGCTGGTGCACTGCGCCCGGCTGTCGGTGGAGAAACGCCCCGAGCTGGCGGTGGCCGCCCTCGCCCGGCTGCGCCGCGCCGGCGTACCCGCGGTGCTGGTGATGGTCGGCGACGGGCCGCTGTTGGCGACGCTGGCCCGGCGCGCGGCCGGCCTGCCGGTGCACTTCGCCGGCTTCCTGCCCGACCGGGCCGCCATCGCCGCGCTGCTGGCCAGCGCGGACGTGGTGCTCGCACCCGGTCCAGTGGAGACCTTCGGCCTGGCCGGGCTGGAGGCGCTGGCCAGCGGCACCCCGGTGGTGGCCAACGCGGCCAGTGCGCTGCCGGAGGTGATCGGGCCGGGCGGGCTGGCCGCCTACGGCACCCCGTCGGCGATCGCCACCGCGGTCGTCCGGCTGCTTCAGCGCCCGGAGGCGGCGCGGCGGTCGGCCGCCCGGCGTCGGGCCGAGGAGTTCGGCTGGCCCGCCGCGGTCGCCGGTTTCCTCCGCGCGCACGGCGTGGAGCCGGTCCCCGCCGAGCCCGCCACGGAGGCGCCCGGCCCGCCCTGACCCGTGCCGCTCCGCTCGTTGCGGCGGCGAGCTGGGCCCCCGCCACTGCCGGGTCGGACGGAACCGACCGGCCCGCGCTGCGGCCGCGGGCCGCCGACCCGCCCGAGCAGAGGGCACACCGCGGAGCGCTTCGATCACGGCACCGCATAAGGTGCAGGCATGGCGCGACCTGACGGGCGGCGGCCCGACCAACTCCGACCGGTGACCCTGACCCGGGGCTGGAGCACCCACCCGGAGGGCTCGGTCCTCGTCGAGTTCGGCGCGACCCGGGTGCTCTGCACGGCGAGCGTGACCGAGGGGGTGCCCCGCTGGCGCAAGGGCTCCGGGCTCGGCTGGGTCACGGCCGAGTACGCGATGCTGCCCCGGGCCACCAACACCCGCTCCGACCGGGAGAGCGTGCGCGGGAAGATCGGCGGGCGTACCCACGAGATCTCCCGGCTGATCGGCCGCAGCCTGCGGGCCTGCATCGACCTGAAGGCGCTCGGCGAGAACTCGATCGTGCTCGACTGCGACGTGCTCCAGGCCGACGGCGGCACCCGGACCGCGGCGATCACCGGCGCGTACGTGGCGCTGCATGACGCGGTGACCTGGCTGGCCGAACGCAAGGCGCTGGCCGGCAAGGTGGAGAAGGTGATGCACCGCTCGGTGGCCGCGGTCAGCGTCGGCATCATCGCCGGCGAGCCGCGCCTGGACCTCTGCTACGAGGAGGACGTGGCCGCCGAGGTCGACATGAACGTGGTCTGCACCGGGACCGGCGACTTCGTCGAGGTGCAGGGGACGGGCGAGGCCGGCGTCTTCGCCCGGGAGCAGCTCGACGCCCTGCTGGACCTAGGCGTGGTGGGCTGCCTGGAACTGGCCGACGCGCAGCGGAAGGCGCTCCAGTGAGCGCGCGGAGCGAGCTTGCGAGCCCCGCAGTCGCGAACGAAGGTGATCTCTCATGAACACGGTCCTGCTCGCCACCCGGAACCGGAAGAAGCTCGTCGAGCTCCAACGGATCCTCGACGGCGCGCTCGGCGCGCACCGGATCGCCCTGCTCGGGCTGGACGACGTCGAGGAGTATCCGGAGCTGCCGGAGACCGGCCTGACCTTCGGCGAGAACGCGCTGATCAAGGCGCGGGAGGGCTGCCGGCGTACCGGCCTGCCGACCATCGCCGACGACTCCGGGCTCGCCGTGGACGCGCTCAACGGCATGCCGGGCGTGTTCAGCGCCCGCTGGGCCGGCCGGCACGGCGACGACCGGGCCAACTTCCAGCTGGTGCTGGACCAGATCGCCGACCTGGCCGACGAGCACCGGGGCGCCGCCTTCGTCTGCACGGTGGCGCTGGTGCTGCCGAGCGGCAAGGAACACCTGGTCGACGGCCGGCAGTCGGGCCGGCTGCTGCGAGCCCCGCGCGGCGACGGCGGCTTCGGGTACGACCCGATCTTCCTGGGCGACGGTCAGGAGCGGACCAACGCGGAGCTGACCCCGGAGGAGAAGGACGCGGTCAGCCACCGTGGCAAGGCGCTGCGCGAGCTGGCCAAGCTGGCCGCCAAGGTGCTCCTGCCGGCGGCCTGACCGAGCGTCGGCGCGGGTGCCTGGTCAGCCGGTCACCCGCGCCAGCAGCGCCGCCAGGGCCGGGTTCTGGTGGCCGGTGCGCCACACGCTGTGCAGCTTCACCGTGCCCTCCTCGATGTCGGTCACGTCGAGGAAGGCCAGGTTCTCCAGTCGCAGCGCGGACGCCGAGCGCGGCACCAGGGCCACCCCCAGGCCGGCGTTGACCACCGACAGCAGGGTGTGCACCTGGCTGATGTGCTGGACGTACCGGGGGGCGACGCCGGCCTGGTGGAACGCGGCGACCACCAGCTCGTAGAAGTACCACGCCTCCGAGGGCGAGTAGGTGACCACGTCGTGTTCGGCGACGTCGGCGAGCCGGGGCGGGCGGCCGAGCCGGGTCAGCGGGTGGTCGCGGGGCGCCGCCAGCACCAGCGACTCGGTGTGCACCAGCCGGGAGGCGAGCAGCTCGCTGCGCGGCACCTCGCGGACCAGTCCCACCTCCAGCTCGCCGGCGAGGATGGCGTCGAGCTGGACCCGGGTGACCATCTCGGAGAGCACCAGGTCCACGCCGGGCAGGTGTTCGGCCGCGGTGGCGATCCAGCGCCCGAGCACGGTCAGCGCCGACACGGCGGTGAAGCCGATCCGGATCGACCCGGCGGTGCCGTCGGCGACCCGGCGCGCGGTCAGCGGTGCGGTGGCGGCCAGGGTGAGCAGCCGCCGCGCCTCATCGAGGAAGACGCGGCCAGCGGGGGTGAGGGTGACGCCGGTGGACGTCCGCTCGAACAGCAGCAGCCCGGTGGCGCGCTCCAGCCGCTGGATCTGGCGGCTCAGCGGCGGCTGGGTCATCCGCAGCCGGGCGGCCGCCCGCCCGACGTGGCCTTCCTCGGCGACCGCCACGAAGCCCCGCAGCTGATCGAGGGTGAACATGGCACCTCCAGCAATGATGCCGGGAAGGTATCAGCCAATGCCCAACTCGTGTTGGACCGGTATCACCCGAGGTGCTTAACCTCCTGGTCACCTACCCGAAACAGGAGTCCAGCGAGATGACGCGACACACGCCGGAAGAGCTTCAGCGCGTGCTGGGGAGCGGATTGCTGTCCTTCCCCGTCACCCACTTCACCCCCGAGCTGGAGTTCGACGAGGCCGCGTACCGGGAGAACCTGAGCTGGCTCGCCTCGTACCCGGCGGCGGGGCTGTTCGCCGCAGGCGGCACCGGGGAGTTCTTCTCCCTGACCCCGGACGAGATCGCCCGGGTGGTGCGGGCGGCGGTGGCGGGCAGCGGCGGCACGACGCCGATCATCGCGCCGGCCGGCTTCGGCACCGCCCAGGCGGTCGACCTGGCCCGCGACGCCGAGCGGGCCGGCGCCGACGGCATCCTGCTCTTCCCGCCGTACCTGACCGAGTCGAGCCAGGACGGCCTCGCCGCCCACGTGCGGGCGGTCTGTGCGGCCACCTCGCTGGGCGTGGTCGTCTACCACCGGGCCAACGGCCGGTTCACCGTGCCGACCATGGAGCAGCTGGTGGCGACCTGCCCCAACCTGATCGGCTTCAAGGACGGCGTCGGCGACATCGAGCTGATGACCCGGCTGTACGCCACGATCGGCGACCGGCTGCTCTACATCGGCGGCCTGCCCACCGCGGAGACGTTCGCCCTGCCCTACCTGGAGCTGGGCGTCACCACCTACTCGTCGGCGATCTTCAACTTCGCCCCCACCTTCGCGCTGGACTTCTACGCCGCCGTGCGGGCCCAGGACCGGGCCGGCGTCTACACCCGGCTCAACGAGTTCGTGCTGCCGTACCTGGAGATCAGGAACCGCAAGGCCGGCTACCCGGTCTCGATCATCAAGGCCGGGATGCGGGTCGTCGGCCGCCCCGCCGGCCCGGTCCGGCCGCCGCTGACCGACCTCACCGCCGACGAGCAGGGCGCGCTGGCCACCCTCATCGAGAAGCTGGGCTGACCGCCATGACCACCACCGAGACCACGCCGCTCACCGGCGCCATGCTGATCGGTTCCGCCGAGGTCCACGGCAACGAGGGCGAGGTCCGGGCCGTCGACCCGCGCAGCGGGCGGACGCTGGAACCGGCGTACGGCCTGGGCGGCGCCGCCGAGGTCGACCGCGCCGCCGAACTCGCCTGGGCCGCGTTCGACGGCTACCGGCACGCCGACCTGGCGACCCGGGCCGCGTTCCTGGAGAGCATCGCCGCCAACCTCGAGGCGCTCGGCGACACCCTGGTCGAGCGGGTGGTGGCCGAGACCGGCATCCCGGCGGCCCGGGTGCTCGCCGAACGGGCCCGTACCTGCAACCAGCTCCGGCTCTTCGCCTCGGTCGTCCGCGACGGCGACTGGCTCGACGTCCGGATCGATCCCGCCCAGCCCGACCGGGTCCCGCTGCCCCGACCGGAC
This sequence comes from Micromonospora sp. NPDC007230, assembly GCF_042869115.1. Classification (NCBI taxonomy): domain Bacteria; kingdom Bacillati; phylum Actinomycetota; class Actinomycetes; order Micromonosporales; family Micromonosporaceae; genus Micromonospora; species Micromonospora sp. NPDC007230. The sequence goes on from NZ_JBIAFE010000004.1 coordinate 175,506, forward strand.
CTGCGGCAGCGTCGCGTCCCCCTCGGCCCGGTCGCGGTCTTCGGCGCGAGCAACTTCCCGCTGGCCTTCTCCGTCGCCGGCGGCGACACCGCCTCGGCGCTCGCCGCCGGAGCTCCCGTGGTGGTGAAGGCGCACGAGGCCCACCCCGGCACGTCCGAGCTGGTCGGCCGGGCCGTCCAGGCCGCGGTACGCGAACACGGCCTGCCCGAGGGCACCTTCTCCCTGCTGTACGGCGACGGCCCGGGGCTGGGTGCCGCCCTGGTCCGCCACCCCCGGATCCGGGCGGTCGGGTTCACCGGCTCCCGCGCCGCCGGGCTGGCCCTGGTCGCCGCGGCCGCCGCCCGCCCGGAACCCATCCCGGTGTACGCCGAGATGTCCAGCGTCAACCCGGTGTTCGTGCTGCCCGGCGCGTTGGCCGAGCGGGGCGCCGAGCTCGGTGCCGCCCTGATCGGCTCGGTGACCGTCGGCGTCGGCCAGCTCTGCACCAGCCCCGGCCTGGTCTTCCTGCCCGACGGCGACGGGTTCGACGAGTTCGTGGCGGCCGCCGCCGAGGCGGTCCGGGGCGTCCCGGCGGCGCCGATGCTGACCGCCGGCATCCACGCCGCGTACGACCGGGGCGTCGACCGGCTGGCCGCGCTCGACGGGGTACGCGCCGTGGCCCGGGGCGCCGCGGACGCGGGCATCGCCTGCGCCGGCCGGACCGGTCTGCTGGTCACCGACGGCGCGACGTTCCTGGCCGAGCCGGCGCTGCGTGAGGAGGTCTTCGGCGCGGTGACCGTGGTCGTCCGGGTGACCGGCGACGACCAGCTGCGGGAGATCGTCGACCGGCTCGACGGGCAGCTCACGGCCACCGTGCACGCGGCCCCCGCCGACCACCCGCAGGCCCGCCGGTTGCTCGCCGAGCTGGAGCTCAAGGCCGGCCGGGTGCTGGTCAACGGCTGGCCCACCGGGGTCGAGGTGGGGCACGCCGTCGTCCACGGCGGCCCCTTCCCGGCCACCTCCGACCCGCGGAGCACCTCGGTCGGCACCCTGGCGATCGACCGTTTCCTGCGCCCGGTGAGCTACCAGAACGCGCCGGCCGACCTGCTGCCCGCCGAACTCGCCGACGACAATCCGCTGGGGCTGTGGCGGCGCGTCGACGGCCATCCGGAACGGGACTGAGCCATGACCAGCGAACTTGCCGAGGTGCCCACCGTGACCCCGCCCCGCACCCCCGTGGTGACCGGGATGCGGGTCGTGCCGGTCGCCGGGCACGACTCCATGCTGCTGAACCTCAGCGGCGCGCACGCCCCCTTCTTCACCCGCAACCTGGTGCTCCTCACCGACAGCGAGGGACGGCTCGGCGTCGGCGAGGTGCCCGGCGGCCCGGCCATCACGCAGACCCTCCAGGATGCCCGGGACCTGGTGCTCGGCCGGCCCGTCGGGCAGCACCACGGCGTGCTGGCCGCCGTCCGGGCACGCTTCGCCGACCGCGACGCCGGCGGCCGGGGCGCGCAGACGTACGACCTGCGGACCACCGTGCACGTGGTGACCGCGCTGGAGGCGGCGCTGCTGGACCTGCTCGGCCAGCACCTGGCGGTGCCGGTGGCCGCCCTGCTCGGCGACGGCCAGCAGCGCAGCAGCGTGCCCACCCTCGGGTACCTGTTCTTCGTCGGCGACCGCAACCGGGCCGACCTGCCGTACCGGAGCGAGCCGGACGCGGCCGACGACTGGCTGCGGCTGCGGCACGAGGAGGCGCTGACCCCGGAGGCCGTCGTCGCCCTGGCCGAGGCGGCCCGGGCCCGCTACGGCTTCCGCGACTTCAAACTCAAGGGCGGGGTGCTGCCCGGCCCGGTCGAGGCCGAGGCGGTGCGGGCGCTGGCCGGGCGATTCCCGGACGCCCGGATCACGCTCGACCCGAACGGCGGCTGGCTGCTCCGGGACGCCGTCGCGCTCTGCCGCGAGCTGCGCGACGTGCTCGCCTACGCCGAGGACCCGTGCGGCGCCGAGGGGGTCTTCTCGGCCCGCGAGGTGCTCGCCGAGTTCCGCCGGGCCACCGGCCTGCGTACGGCCACCAACATGGTCGCCACCGACTGGCGGGAGCTGGGCCACGCGATCCGCGCCGACGCGGTCGACATCCCGCTGGCCGACCCGCACTTCTGGACCATGGCCGGCTCGGTGCGCGTCGCCCAGCTGTGCGACGCCTGGGGGCTGACCTGGGGCTCGCACTCCAACAACCACTTCGACGTGTCGCTGGCGATGTTCACCCACGTCGCGGCCGCCGCGCCCGGCGAGATCACCGCCATCGACACCCACTGGATCTGGCAGGACGGCCAGCGGCTCACGAAGAACCCGCTGACCATCGCCGACGGCGCCATCGCCGTCCCCACCGCGCCGGGCCTCGGCGTCGAGCTCGACCTGGACCGGGTCGAGGCGGCCCACCAGCTCTACCTGGAACACGGCCTCGGCGCCCGCGACGACGCCGAGGCGATGCGCTACCTCATCCCCGACTGGACGTTCCACCCCAAACGTCCGTGCCTGGTCCGGGGCTGACCCCCACCACCCCCACACACGCACGAGGAGTCGTCATGAGATCCCCCCTCCCGTCCCCGTCCCGCCGCCGGCTGCTGGCCGGCCTCGCCGCGCTCGCCGTGCTGCCGGTCGCCGCCTGCTCCGGCGTGCAGGGCGGCAAGGACGCCGCGGGCAGCAACTACCCGACCCGCGCGGTCCAGTTCACCGTGCCGTTCGCCCCGGGCGGCAGCGGCGACCTGATCAGCCGGGCCATCGGCAAGGCCGCCGAGAAGCCGCTCGGACAGTCGGTGGTCGTCACCAACAAGCCCGGCGCCAACGGCGCCGTCGGCGGCAAGGAGGTGCTGGCGTCCGCGCCGGACGGCTACAACATCGCCCTACTGGTGAAGTCGCTCTTCGCGATCACCCCGCTGGCCGTGCAGGATCCCACCGCCATCCAGCCGGACAAGATGACCATCCTCACCACGCTCACCCAGGAGGACTACGTCCTCGTGGTCAACGCGGCCTCGCCCCACCAGACGCTGGAGGACCTGCTGAAGGCCCCGTCCCTCCGGTACGCCACCACCGGCGTGGGCACCGGCGCCCAGCTCTCCCAGGCCCTGCTGTTCAAGGCGGCCAACGTCAAGGCCACCGACGTGCCGTTCGACGGGGGCGCGCCGGCCGCGACCGCCCTGCTCGGCAAGCAGGTGGACGTTCTCTCCGGCTCCCTCGCCGAGACCATGCCGCAGATCAAGGCCGGCAAGTTCCGCCCGCTGGCGATCTTCTCCGAGAAGCGCAGCAGCTACCTGCCCGACGTGCCGACCGCCCCCGAGAAGGGCTTCGACGTGGTGGTCGACCAGCGCCGCTTCATCGTCGCGCCCACCGGCCTGCCGGACGCGGTCGCCAAGAAGCTGACCGACTCGTTCGCCGAGGCACGCAAGGACGCCGCGTACGACAAGTTCCTCAAGGACAACTACATGGAGCGCTGGGAGGTTTCCGACCAGGAGGCGCGCCAGCACCTGACCGACGCCGCCAAGGAGTACGCCGACCTGAGCAAGAAGTTCGGCCTCACCTTCGGATCCGGGAAATGACGGTGAGCGACACCCGACCGGCCTCCCGGGCCGACGCCGCACCGCCGGAGTCGCCGGGCGGGTCGGCCGGCGTACCGCAGGAGGCCGCGGAGCCCGCGACCGCGCCGCCCGGGGAGGAGATCTCCCCGGGCGGCCCGGTCCTCGCCACCGTGGCGGGCGCGGTGCCGGTGCTGCTCGGGCTGGTCACCCTCTGGCTGGCCCACGGGCTGGGGCTCGGCACGCTGACCGAGCCCGGCCCGGGCCTGTGGCCGACGATCGTCGCGGTGCTGCTGCTGGTCAGCGGGGTGGCCCTGGTGCTGCGCGCCCGCGGGACGACGGACACCGAGGCGTTCACCCGGGGCACCGGCGTGGTGCTCGTCGGCGCCGCCAGTCTCGCCCTCTACGCGTTCCTGTTCGAGCTCGTCGGCTTCGAGATCCCCACCGTGCTGGTGCTGGTGCTCTGGCTGCGGTTCTTCGGGCGCGAGGGGTGGCGCACCACCGCGCTGGTGTCGGTGCTCACGACGGCCGTCCTGTACGGGCTCTTCATCACCGCGCTCGGGGTGCCGCTGCCCCACCTGATCGTCATCTGACCCTCCGCCAGAGAGGAGATCCACCATGGACCTGACCCCCGTGCTGTCCGGGTTCGCGGTGGTGTTCGAACCGCAGAACCTGCTCTACTGCCTGCTCGGCGTGACGCTGGGCATGCTGGTGGGGGTGCTGCCCGGGCTGGGACCCGCGGCCACCATCGCCATCCTGCTACCGGTCACGTACGGCATCGAGCCCGCCGCGGCGGTCATCCTCCTGGCCGGCATCTTCTACGGCGCCCAGTACGGCGGCACCATCACCTCGGTGCTGCTCCGGCTGCCCGGCGAGGCGTCGACCGTGGTCTCCGCGCTCGACGGCTACCAGATGGCCCGCAAGGGCCGGGCCGGTTCGGCGCTGGGCATCGCCGCGATCGGCTCGTTCATCGGCGGCACCGCCTCGATCATCCTGCTCACCCTCATCGCGCCGCTGGTCGCCGACTTCGCCCTGCAGTTCGGACCGGCCGAATACACCCTGCTGGCGCTGATCGGCATCTTCATGGTCGCCACCCTCGGCAGCGGCTCCCTGGTCAAGAGCGTGGCCGCCGCCGGCGTCGGCCTGCTGCTGGCCACCGTGGGCCTGGACCCGATGGTGGGCACCCCCCGCTTCACCTTCGGCAGCGACCAGCTCGCCGACGGCATCGACTTCGTCATCGTCGCCATGGGGCTGTTCGGGGTGGGGGAGATCCTCTACAACCTGGAACACCGGCTGCGACCCCAACCGGCCGTGCTGTCCTTCGGGCGGGCGATCCCGACCCGACCGGAGTGGCTGCGGTCCCGGCTGGCCGTGCTGCGCGGCTCCGTGGTCGGCTTCGTCCTCGGGGTGCTCCCCGGCGGGGGCGCCACCATGTCCTCGCTGGTCGCGTACGCCGTGGAGAAGCGTGCGGCCAAGGACCCGTCCCGGTTCGGCAAGGGCGCCATCGAGGGCGTCGCCGGCCCGGAGAGCGCCAACAACGCCGCCGCGACCTCGTCCTTCATCCCGCTGCTGACCCTCGGCGTACCGGCGAACGCGACCATGGCGGTGCTCTTCGGCGCGCTGCTGCTGCAGGGCATCCCGCCCGGGCCGCAGCTCATCACCGAGCACCCGGACGTGTTCTGGGGCGTGGTCAACTCCATGTACGTGGGGAACATCTTCCTGCTGCTGCTGAGCATCCCGCTGATCGGTGTCTTCGTCCGCCTGCTGCGGGTACGGGCCGGTATCCTGGCCCCGCTCACCGTGCTGATCACCATGGTCGGCGTCTACAGCATCCGGAACAACGTCTTCGACATGTTCCTCGTGGTCGCGCTCGGCCTGGTCGGCTACGGGATGAAGAAGCTCGGTTTCGAGCCCGGCCCGTTCGTGCTGGCGTTCGTCCTCGGCGAGCTGCTCGAGTCGTCGTTCCGCCGGTCGATGCGCCTCTTCGAGGGCGACTTCACCGGCTTCGTCCAGCGTCCCGTCTCGGCGGCGCTGGTGGCCCTGCTGGTGCTGACCGTGGTCGTCGTACCGGCGCTGCGGGCCGTCCGCGGCCGGCAGGCCGCCCAGGTCGAGCACCAGGTGACCACCCCGACCCCCGACGGCGGCCTCGCCGTCGCCGCCACCCGAACCGAGGAGTGATGGTGACCTCTCCCGCCCCGGCGCACCCGGCCGCCGCTTCGTCCCCCGCCGCCTCCGGCGACCGCATCGCCTGGGTCGGCCTGCGCCTGGTGTACCTGCCGCTGCGCACCCCGATCAGCGACGCCAAGGTGCTCACCGGCCGGCAGAAGCCGCTGACCGAAGTGGCGTTCCTCTTCGCCGACGTGGTCACCACCGACGGCCACCACGGCCTGGGCTTCAGCTACTCGAAGCGGGCCGGCGGCCGGGGCCTGTTCGCCCACGCCGCCGAGGTGGCACCGGAGCTTGTCGGCGAGGACCCCAACGACATCGCCCGGCTGTGGCAGAAGCTGGTCTGGGCAGGCGCCTCGGTCGGCCGCAGCGGCCTGGCCACCCAGGCGATCGCCGCGCTCGACATCGCCCTGTGGGACCTCAAGGCGAAGCGGGCCGGCCTGCCGCTGGCCAAGCTGCTCGGCGCCCACCGCGACTCGGTGCCCTGCTACAACACCTCCGGCGGCTTCCTGTCCAGCCCGCTGGAGGAGGTGCTGGACAACGCCCGGGCGCTGGTCGCCGGCGGCATCGGCGGCATCAAGATCAAGGTGGGGCAGCCGGACACCGCGGCCGACCTCAAGCGGGTGACCGCCGTCCGGGAGACGCTCGGCGACCGGTTCCCCCTCATGATCGACGCCAACCAGCAGTGGGACCGGCGCACCGCCCAGCGGTTCGGCCGGGCCATGGAACCGCTGAACCTGGTCTGGATCGAGGAGCCGCTGGACGCGTACGACGTCGAGGGACACGCCCGGCTGGCCGCCACCCTGGACACCCCCATCGCCACCGGGGAGATGCTGACCAGCCCGGCCGAGCACTGGCGGCTGATCGAGGCCGACGCGGTGGACTTCATCCAGCCGGACGCGCCCCGGGTCGGCGGCATCACCCAGTTCCTGCGGATCACCACCCTCGCCGACCACAGGGGACTGTCGATGGCCCCGCACTTCGCCATGGAGATCCACCTGCACCTGTCCGCCGCGTACCCCGGGGAGACCTGGGTGGAACACTTCGACTGGCTGGAGCCGCTCTTCAACGAGCGGCTGGAGCTGCGGGACGGCCGGATGGTCGTCCCGGACCGGCCCGGTCTCGGCGTCACGCTCAGCGAGCAGGCCGAGGCCTGGACGGTGGCCCGGACGGAGACCGGCGCGCGGCCCTGACCGGCCCGGCAGGCGGAGGAAGGCCCACGTGCAGGGTGTGCTGAACGGCTTCGCCGTCATCGTGGCCGTGATCGCCGTCGGCTACCTGCTCGGGCGCGGCGGGGTGCTCGGCCCGGAGGCGGGCGGCGTGCTGTCCCGGGTGGCGTTCCTCGTCGCCACCCCGGCGCTGCTCTTCACCACGGTGGCCCGGGCCGACATCCACGCGGTCATCTCGTCCGTCCTGGTCGTCACGGTGGTCAGCGCGACCGCCGTGGCGACCCTGTTCGTGCTGATCGCGAAGCTGTGGTGGCGCCGGCCGGTGGCCGAGACGACGATCGGCGCGCTCGCCTCGTCGTACGTCAACGCGGCCAACATCGGCATCCCCATCGCCGTGTACGTGCTGGGTGACGCCTCCTACGTGGCGCCGGTGCTGATGTTCCAGCTCGTGGTGATGGCGCCCCTGGCGTTCGTGGTCCTGGAGAACGCGACCGGGCCACGGCGACGGTCGCTGCTCGCGACAGTCACCCAACCGCTCACCAACCCGATCACCATCGCCTGCGTCCTGGGCCTGGTGGTCAGTCTCACCGACTGGGCCCCGCCGGAGCCGCTCATGCGGCCCGTCGAACTGGTCGCCGCGATGGCGGTGCCGGCCACCCTGCTCGCGTACGGCCTGTCGCTGCACGGCGCCCCGGTGCCCGGCTCCGGCGACACCGGGCCGGAGGTACGGCTCGCGGTGGCGCTCAAGGCGGTGGCCCAGCCGGTGGTGGCCTACCTGGTCGCCCGGTTCGCGCTGGGCCTGCCGCACGTGCTCGTGCTGGCCTGCACGATCACCGCCGCACTGCCCACCGCGCAGAACGTCTTCGTCTACGCGGCCCACTACGGCCGCGGCACGGTCCTGGCCCGGGACTCGGTGCTGCTGTCGACCGTGGCGGCGCTGCCCGTGCTGATCGGCGTGGCGGTGCTGGCCACCTGAGCCCACGCCCGGCCGCACCGCACCGGGCCAGGAAACGCCAGCCCAGCCAGAGCAGACCCCGAGCACCACGGCGGCCGGCGGTGGTCCGGTCCACCCTTCCAAGGTGGACCGGACCGGCCGGGGATCCGGTCAGCCGAGCGGACCGACCTCCCGTTCGATCGCCGCGCGCAGCTCGGGACCGCGCACCACCTCGCGGGCGGCCTCCATGAGCGGGGCCAGGAACACGTCCGGCCCCGGCTCGCCCACCACCTCGCGCAGCGCGGCCAGCGCCGCGCGACCCGCCGGCGACGGGGTCAGCGGCGCGCGGAGCTGGAGCCCGCGTACGGCGGCCAGCAGCTCCACGGCCAGCAGGCTGGTCAGGTTGTCCAGCACGGTCCGCAGCTTCTTGGCCGCCGCCCAGCCCATCGAGACGTGGTCCTCCTGCATGCCGCTGGTCGGCAGCGAGTCCACCGACGCGGGCGCGGCCAGCCGCCGGTTCTCGGCGACGATCCCGGCCGCCGTGTACTGGGCGATCATCAACCCGGAGTTGACCCCGGCGTCGGGGGAGAGGAACGCGGGCAACTCCCGGGAGCGGGTGACGTCGAGCAGCCGGTCCACCCGCCGTTCGGCGATCGCGCCCACCTCAGCCGCGGCGATGGCCAGGTAGTCGGCGGCGAAGCCGAGCGGCGCGCCGTGGAAGTTGCCGGTCGACTCGACCCGCCCGTCCGGCAGCACCACCGGGTTGTCCACCACGGACAGCAGCTCCCGCCCGGCGACGGTCGCGACGAAGTCCAGGGTGTCCCGGGCCGCCCCGGCCACCTGCGGAGCGCACCGCATCGAGTACGCGTCCTGCACGGCGTGCGCCAGGTCGTCCCGGTGCGAGTCCATCACCGCCGACTGCTGCAGCAGCCGGTGGATGTTCGCCGCCGACTCCGCCTGGCCCGGATGCGGCCGGATGGCGTGCAGCTCGGGCAGGAACGGCCGCTCCGAGCCCAGCATCGCCTCGATCGCCAGCGCGGCGGTGACGTCGGCCATGGTGAACAGGTGCCGGGCGTCGTGGATGGCCAGCAGCAGCATGCCGAGCATACCGTCGGTGCCGTTGATCAGCGCCAGCCCCTCCTTGGCGGCCAGCTCGATCGGGGCGAGGCCGACCCGGCGCAGCGCCTCACCGCCGGGGATCCGCTCCCCGGCCGGGCCGAGCACCCAGCCCTCGCCGAGCAGCACCAGCGCGCAGTGCGCCAGCGGGGCCAGGTCACCGGAGGCGCCGAGCGAGCCGTGCTCGGGCACCCACGGGGTGACCTCGTGGTTGAGCAGGTCCACCAGGGCCTCGGCGACCAGCGGCCGGACCCCGGAGCGGCCGAGGGCGAGCGAGCGTACCCGCAGCAGCATCATCGCCCGGACCACCTCGCGGGGCATCGGCGCGCCCACTCCGGCGGCGTGCGAGCGGATCAGCGCGTGCTGCAGCTCGGCCCGCCGCTCGGGCGCCACGAAGGTGTTGGCGAGCGCCCCGAAGCCGGTGGAGACGCCGTAGACGGGCCGGCCGGCCGCCTCGATGCCGTCCACGATGGACCGGCTGGCCGCCATCGCGTCCACGGCGGCCGGGTCGAGCACGATCTTGGCGGTGCCGCGGGCCACGGCGAGCACGTCGGCGGGGGAGATCCCGGTGGGCTGGATGGTCACGGTCATTGGAGCACTCCGTTGTGCAGAACCTGGCGGATCAAGGGCACACCAGGCCGGTAGGCCAGGTGCAGGTGGGAGGGGGCGTCGAGGATCATCAGGTCGGCCCGAGCGCCCCGGGTCAGCCGCCCGACGTCGGTGCGGCGCAGCGCGACCGCCCCGCCGGCGGTCGCGGCCCAGACCGCCTCCGCCGGGGTCATCCGCATCTCGCGTACGGCGAGGGCGATGCAGAACGGCATCGACGACGTGTACGACGACCCGGGGTTGCAGTCGGTGGCCAGCGCCACGGTCACCCCCGCGTCGAGCAGCCGCCGGGCGTCCGGATACGGCGACCGGGTGGAGAACTCCGCGCCGGGCAGCAGGGTGGCGACGGTGGCGGTGTGCCCGCCCTCGGCGCACATGCAGTCGACCCGCTGCGCGGCGAGCGCCTCGACGTCGGCGTCGGACAGGTGCGTGCAGTGGTCCACGCTGGCCGCGCCGAGTTCCACCCCGAGCTGCACGCCCGGCCCGGGGCCGAGCTGGTTGGCGTGCACCCGCACCCCCAGCCCCACCGCCTGCCCGCAGGCGAGGATCGCTCGGGCGTGGTCCACGTCGAAGGCGCCCCGCTCGCAGAACACGTCGATCCAGCGGGCGTACGGGGCGGCGGCGGCCAGCATCGGTCCGCACACCATGCCCACGTAGTCGTCGGGGCGGTCGGCGTACTCGGCGGGGACCACGTGCGCGCCGAGGAACGTGGTGTCCTCGCTGAACTCGGCGGCGATGCGCAGCGAGCGGGCCTCGTCGGCAACGGTGAGCCCGTACCCGCTCTTGATCTCGATGGTGGTGGTGCCCTGCCGCATCGCCTCGGCGCGCAGCCGCTGCACGGTGGCCCGCAGCTCGTCGTCGGCGGCGGCGCGGGTGGCGCCGACAGTGGTGCGGATGCCACCCCCGGTGTACGGCTCGCCGGCCATCCGGGCGGCGAACTCGGCGGCCCGGTCCCCGGCGAAGACCAGGTGGGCGTGGCTGTCCACGAAGCCCGGCAGCACCGCCGCCCCCTCGGCGTCGATCCGCCGGTCGGCGGCCGGGGTGTCGCGGGCCGACCCGACCCAGGCCACCACGCCGTCCTCGACCAGCAGGGCGGCGTTGCGCCGGATGCCCAGCGGGCCGCCCGCGCCCGCCCCGAAGGAGTTGGTGACCAACTCCCCGATGTTGTCCACCAGCAGGCTGCCCGAGTTCCGCACCGCCGGCCGCAGCCGGTCGCCCGGCCGCACCGGCCGCTCCGGGAAGCCGGTCATGAGGTCACCTCCTCGATGGCGGCGCGCAGCTCGGTGGGCACGTCGACGGTGCGGTGCCGGCTGTCGGCGACCACCGTCCGCCCGTCGACCACCACGTGCGTTACGTCCGCCGCGGTGGCCGCGAAGAACGCCCCGACCGGCGGCACCCCGGCGGTCCGGGCGCTGTCCAGCCGTACGGTGACCAGGTCGGCCCGGTCGCCGACCGACAGCCGGCCGGCGTCACCCCAGCCCAGCGCGGCGTGCCCGCCGACGGTGGCGGCGGTGAGCAGCTCGGCGGCGGTGAAGTGCCCCCGTCTGCGGGTGCGCAACCGCTCGTCCAGCTCCACGGCGCGGGCCTCCTCGAACAGGTCGACCACGGCGTGGCTGTCGCTGCCGAGGCTGAGCGGGCTGCCCGCCTCGGCCATCCGCCGGGCCGGCCCGATCCCGTCGGCGAGGTCCCGCTCGGTGGTGGGGCAGAGGCAGATCCCGGTCCGGCTCTCCGCGAGCAACGTGATGTCGGCGCTGGTCGGGTGGGTGGCGTGCACGGCGGTGGTGTGCCGGCCGAGCACCCCGTGGTCGGCCAGCAGCCGGGTCGGGGTGCAGCCGTGCACGGCCCGGCAGGCGTCGTTCTCGGCCGGCTGTTCGGACAGGTGCACGTGCAGCGGCAGGCCCTGGCGGTCCGCCCAGCCGGCCACCGTGGCGAGCTGCTCCGCCGGCACCGCCCGCACCGAGTGGATCGCCGCACCGACCCGGGCGTGGTCGTTGCCCGGGGTGAACCCGCTGACCCGCTCCGCCCAGCGCAGCGCGTCCCCGTCGCCGAACCGCCGCTGCGGCCCGGCCAACGGCGCGCCGTCCACCCCCGCGGTCAGGTACGCGGTGTCCAGCAGGGTGATCCGGATGCCCGCGTGCGCGGCCGCCTCGACCAGCGCCGCAGACATCGCGTTCGGGTCGTCGTACGCCGTCCCGTCCGGCGCGTGGTGCAGGTAGTGGAACTCGCCGACGCAGGTGATCCCGGCGAGCGCCATCTCCGCGTACGCGGCCCGGGCCAGGGCCAGGTAGGACTCCGGGTCGAGCCGGGCGGCCACGTCGTACATGACGTCCCGCCAGCTCCAGAAGTCACCCCGCCCGCCGTGGGTGCGCCCGCGCAGTGCCCGGTGGAACGCGTGCGAGTGGGCGTTGGCCAGGCCGGGCAGGGTGAGCCCGGGCAGCCGTACCGCGTCGTGCAGCACCTCGACCCCGGCGGTCGGCGTGCCGCCGCGGACCAGCGGGGTGACCGCGGTGATCCGGCCGCCCTCGGCCTCGATCAGCACGTCGGGCGTGGGTTCGGCGTGGTCGGGCAGCCAGGCGTACTCGGCCAGCCAGCGGGTCAGCGGCATGCCAGCTCCTCCAGCACCCGGGCCAGGGCGGTCACCCCGGCGGCGCAGTCGGCGTCGGTGGCGGACTCGGCGGGGGAGTGGGACACCCCGGTCGGGTTGCGGACGAAGAGCATCGCGGTGGGCAGGTGCGCGGCGAGCACGCCCGCGTCGTGCCCCGCCCCGGTGGGCAGCACCGGCGCGTCGAGCAGCCGGGCCAACCGGTCGGCCAACCCGCCGTCGAACGCCACCAGCGGGGTCGCCGACTCCTCGGTGCAGGTCAGCTCGGTGCCGTCCCGCCGCGCCCGCTCGGCGGCCTTGTCCCGCACCGCCGCGACGAGGCCGTGCAGCGTCTCCGGCTCGGCCGCCCGGGCGTCCAGCCAACCGGTCACCCGGGACGGGATCGCGTTGGTGGCGTTCGGCTCGACGGCCACCCGACCGACCGTGGCGTGCGCGTCGCGCAGCCGGGCCTCCTTGTTCGCCGCCAGCACAGTGAACGCGTAGGTGAGCATCGGGTCGCGACGGTCGGCCATCCGGGTCGTACCCGCGTGGTTTCCCTCGCCGTGGAAGTCGAAGCGCCAGCGGCCGTGCGGCCAGATGGCGCTGGCCACGGCGACCGGCGCGGCCTGGTCGACCAGCGCGCGGCCCTGCTCGACGTGCAGCTCCACGAAGGCCGCGAAGCGGCCGAGCAGTGCCGGGTCGGCGCCCGCCGGCCGGTCGCCCAGCGCCTCGGCGAAGCTCACCCCGTCGGTGTCGCGCAGCCCGGCCGCGCGGTCCACCGCGATCTCGCCGGTGAGCAGCCGCGACCCGAGGCAGGGTACGCCGAAGCGGCCCCCCTCCTCCTCCACGAACGCGGCCACCGCCACCGGCCGGACCGGGGCGACGCCAGCCGCCCGCAGCTCGTCCACGGCGAGGAACGCGCTGACGATGCCGAGCGGCCCGTCGTACGCGCCGCCGTGCGGCACCGAGTCGAAGTGGCTGCCGGTGAGCACCGCCCCGCCCGCCACCGGGTCACCCCACCAGGCGAAGAGGTTGCCGTTGCCGTCCTCCTGCACCGGCATGCCCCGCTGCTCGGCCTGCTCGCGGAACCAGGCACGCAGCGTGAGTTCCGGCTCGGTCAGCGCGTACCGCAGGTAGCCGCCGCTGCCCGCGTCCCGCCCGACCGGGGCCAATTCGTCCCACAGCTTCCGGAACCGGGCGGCCAGGTCCGTCACGCCGCACCCCGGTTGTTCGCGACTGCGCGGCTCCGCTGCGCTGCACTCCTCGCGCTCACGCCGAACCCTCCGCCATCGGCACCCGGACGCCGGTGCGCGCGGCGACCTCGCGGGCGTCGTCGTAGCCGGCGTCGACGTGCCGGATGACGCCCATGGCCGGGTCGTTGGTGAGCACCCGTTCGATCTTCTGCCCGGCCAGCGCGCTGCCGTCGGCGACGCAGACCTGGCCGGCGTGGATGGACCGGCCGATGCCCACCCCGCCGCCGTGGTGGATCGACACCCAGGACGCCCCGCTGGCCGTGTTGACCAGCGCGTTGAGCAGCGGCCAGTCGGCGATCGCGTCGGACCCGTCGGCCATCGCCTCGGTCTCCCGGTAGGGGCTCGCGACGCTGCCGCAGTCCAGGTGGTCCCGGCCGATCACCACCGGCGCGCTCAGCTCGCCTGCGGCGACCATCTCGTTGAACCGCACCCCGGCCTTGTCCCGCTCGCCGTAGCCGAGCCAGCAGATCCGCGCCGGCAGGCCCTGGAAGGCGACCCGCTCGCCGGCCATCCGGATCCACCGGGCGAGGGACTCGTTCTCCGGGAACAGGTCGAGGATGGCCCGGTCGGTGGCCGCGATGTCGGCCGGGTCGCCGGAGAGCGCCGCCCAGCGGAACGGGCCCTTCCCCTCGCAGAACAGCGGCCGGATGTACGCCGGCACGAAGCCGGGGAAGTCGAACGCCCGCTCGTAGCCGCCGAGCTTCGCCTCGCCACGGATCGAGTTGCCGTAGTCGAAGACCTCCGCACCCGCGTCGAGGAAGCCCACCATCGCCTCGACGTGCTTCGCCATCGACGCCCGGGCCCGGTCGGTGAACTCGGCCGGCTTCGCCTTCGCGTAGTCGCGGGCGTCGGCCAGCTCCAACCCCTCCGGCAGGTACGACAGCGGGTCGTGCGCGCTGGTCTGGTCGGTGACGATGTCGATGGCGACGCCCCGGCGCAGCAGCTCCGGGAAGACGGTGGCCGCGTTGCCCACCACACCGACGCTGAGCGCCCGGCGGTCCCGCTTCGCGGCGAGCACCCGCTCGACCGCGTCGTCCAGCGAGTCGGCGATCTCGTCCAGGTAGCGGTCGTGCGCCCGGCGCTCCAGCCGGCTGCGGTCCACGTCCACGATCAGGCAGGCACCACCGTTCATGGTCACCGCCAGGGGCTGCGCGCCGCCCATCCCGCCGCAGCCGGCGGTCAGCGTCAGCGTGCCGGCGAGGCTTCCGTTGAAGCGCTTGGCGGCGACGGCGGCGAACGTCTCGTAGGTGCCCTGGAGGATGCCCTGGGTGCCGATGTAGATCCAGGAGCCGGCCGTCATCTGCCCGTACATGGTCAGGCCGAGCTGCTCCAGCCGGCGGAACTCCGGCCAGGTGGCCCAGTCGCCGACCAGGTTGGAGTTGGCCAGCAGCACCCGGGGCGCCCACTCGTGGGTGCGCATGACGCCAACCGGACGCCCGGACTGCACCAGCATCGTCTCGTCGTCGCGCAGCTCGGTGAGCGTCCGGACCAGCGCGTGGTACGAGGGCCAGTCCCGCGCGGCCTTGCCGGTGCCGCCGTAGACCACCAGGTCCTCGGGGCGCTCGGCCACGTCCGGGTCGAGGTTGTTCATCAGCATCCGCACCGCGGCCTCCTGCGGCCACCCCTTCGCGGTGCGTGCGGTGCCGCGGGCGGCGCGGACGGGCTGGTGCATTTCCTACTCCTCTCAGCCGAGGAACAACTGACGGCGGGCGGCGGACGACTCGAACGCCTCGAGTCGGGCCTGGGTCTCGGCCGGGGTGGCGTCGCAGATCGCCTGGAGCACCACCATGGCCAGGGTCATCGGCGCGGTGTGCAGGTCGAAGACCAGGTCGGTGCCGACGGCGGCGGGGAGCACCACCTCGGCGTGGTCGGTGGCCGGGCTCACCGGGGAGTCGGTGATCGCCACGACGGTCAGCCCGGCGTCCCGGGCCTCGCGCAGCGCGTCCAGGGTCTCCCGGGGGTAGCGGGGCAGCACGAACGCGAGCAGCGCGGTCGCCCCGGCGGCGGCGGCCTGTTCGAGCCGGTCGGCGAGGAGGCTGCCACCGTCGTCGAGGACCCGCACGTCCGGGTGCACCTTCGCGGCGAAGTACGCGAAGTACGCGGCCAGCGGCGCGGCGGCACGCAGCCCGAGCACCGGCAGCGGGCGGCTGGCCGCGAGCAGCTTCCCCACCTCGGCGATCCGGCCGGCGTCGGCGAGCTGGGTGGCGAGCCGGTCGAGGTTGCCCAGCTCGGCGCGGACCGCCCGCTGGAGGGCGTTGCCGGCGTCGGCCGGGTCGGCGGCACCGGTGGTCAGCTCCCGCAGCCGGCGGCGCAGCGCGGGGTAGCCGTCGTGCCCGAGCGCCATGGCGAACCGGGTCACCGACGGCTGGCTGACCCCGGCCAGCTCGGCGACCTCCGCCGCGGACAGGTACGCCGCCGCGCCCGCGTGCTGCACCAGGCAGTGCGCGATCCGGCGCTGGGTGGGGGTGAGCCGTACGCCGTGGAACAGGTCGAGCAGGCGGTCGGTGGGTGCCGCACCGCTTTCATTCATAGCGAGACTCTATGCATAAAAACTTTCAGTGCGCAACCTCGTGCCGTGTCGACGGGGGACCTTCGACTGCATTCACCCGGCGACCGGGGGAAGTGGGCACGTGCGTCCGCTCTGTACTATCCGCACGGCGGGTGAGCAGAGGAGTGGGGCATGCAGCCGGTTGGTCCGTACAGGTTCACCGAGGTGATGGGCGTTTGCCAGGTCGGCAAAGTCTGGTGGGCCGTCGACGGGCAGGACCGGCTGGTGACCGTCGCCGTGCTCGACCCGGCGGTGGCCCAGGATCCGGCCTGGCGGCAGGCGTTCTCCGGCATGGCGGACACCCTGGCCGCGCCCGGCGGTAGCGGACAGCCCTACCTGGCCGCCGACTTCGCGGCTCCGGCGCCCTGGGCCGCGTACATCGCCGGCGCCGGACCGGGGGCTGAGCACCTCTTCTTCGCCCTGGGCCAGGAGATCCGCAGCGAGCAGGCGAACGAGGACGGCACGGTCGCCATGCTCCAGGTGCCCGCGGACCAGTCGCAGCCCGCCCCCTGGGCGCTGCAGGGCGACCCGAGGCAGGCACAGCAGCTCTCGACACCGGCGCAGCCGGTCGCGCCCCAGCAGATGTCGGCCCCGCCGCAGCAGGTGCTTCCCGTGCCGCAGCAGGTGTCGGCGCCGCCACCGCAGGTGCTTCCCGTGCCGCAGCAGGTGTCGGCGCCGCCGCAGCAGGCGTTTCCCGTGCCGCAGCAGGTGTCGGCGCCGCCGCAGCAGGTGCTTCCCGTGCCGCAGCAGGTGTCGGCGCCGCCGCAGCAGGTGTCCCCCGTGCCGCAGCAGGCCCCGTCTCCGCCGCAGCCGGTCCCCTCGGCCCTGCACCCCGTTTCGGCCGCCCCCGGATCGGTTGCCCCCGCGTCGGGCGTGCCGGTGTCAGGTGCCCCCGCGTCGGGCGGGCCGGTGTCGGGTGCCCCCGCCTCGGGTGTGCCCGCGTCGGGTGTGCCCGCGCCGGGCGTTCCGGCCTGGCCGGCAGCCGACGCGACTGTTCAGCTGCCGACCGTGCAGGTCGGTCCGCCCGCCGGGGTTCCGCAGTACGACCCGTTCGCGGCGCCGGGCCGCCGAATCCAGCCCTCCGAGCCGCCGAAGCGGCAGCGGGGCCTCTGGGCCGCGGTCGCCGCGCTGCTCCTGGTGGCCGTCGTCGGTGGCGGAGCGGGCCTCTGGGTCAGCACCGTGGGGGAGCCGGAGGCCGCTCCTACGGTCACCGCCACGGCCACCCCGCCCGCGCCCGGCCTCAAGCCTTGGGCGGAGGCCGCGCCGCGTAGCCAGGAGGAGCGGGCCCTCGCCACCGCGGCGCCCTCGATGGTCTTCCTGGAGACCATCATCACCGGTTACGTCCGCAACAAACAGGATAACCGCCTGCTGCACCCGGAGCCGTTCACCTTCAGCCGCCGTTGCACCGGGGTCGTCGTCAACCACGACGGGCAAGTCCTCACCAACGGCCAGTGCGTGCGGCCCTCCCCGGACATCATGCGCGACCACGCGCTCGACGCCCTGGCCCGGGCCCTCGTCGCCGACGGCAAGTTGAAGGCCGGGGACGTCAGTGGCTACACCCGGGCCCGGAAGTCGAGCACCGTCTTCACCGGTCCCGAGGCCGGCGCGGGCCCCGAGTCCAAGCTGTACGGGCAGTTGAACGTGGCCAGGGGCGACGTCACCGGCAGCCCGGCGATCCCCGGTACCGTCGTCCGGGCCCTCACCCTCGATGAGGGCAACCTGGCGCTGGTCAAGCTCGACCAGGCGAGCCTCCCCGCTGTCGAGCTCAACACCTCCGCCACGGTCGCCCCGGACACCTCGCTGCTGGCTCTCGGCTACGGCACCACCGACACCGACTATCGCTCCGCCACCTACACGGTGCTGTCCAAGCCGGTCAAGGTGACCGAAGTGGACCTTCAGTCGTCGGCCTACCGGATCAGCGAGGACGTCGGGACCTACTCGCGTGGGGGCATCGCACTCGACCTGCAGGGCCGGGTGGTCGGAATGCTCGACAACGACCTGCTCCGGTCCGACAACGCCAACCGCCTCGTGGCGCCGGTGTCCAAGATGACCGAACTGCTCGGCGCAGCCGGCGTCGAGAACAGCCTCGGCGAGCCGGACCGGGCCTACCGCAGTGCTCTCGACGCCTACTTCACCGGCGACAAGGCGAGCGCCGCTTCGCGGTTCGACGACGTCGTGAAGGGCTCGCCCACGAACGCGTTGGCACAGGCGTACCGGGAGGCGGCCATCGTCGAGGGGGGCGGCGAGTCGTCGTCCCGGACCGGCTTGGTGGTGCTGCTGTTCGTCGTCGCCGCCGTCGCGCTCGCGGGCGGGCTCGGCACGCTGGCCTGGTCGCGGCGGCGCCGGGACCCCTGACAGTCGGGCTCCGGCCGCCGCTGCTGCGCACGTCCCGGCTCGGGGAGCTACTTCTTGGCCGCGATATCGCACACGTCGAGCACCCCGCCCACGGCGCTGTCCCAGGTGAGCGACGCGCGGTAGTGCGTCACGGCGCCATGACTCAGCTCGGCGTAGCGATCCGGGCGGACGAGCAGGTCCGTGATCTCGTCGGCGTACTGTGCGGCCGAGGCATCCACCGGGAGGAGGATGCCGCTGTGGCCGTGCCGGACCACATCTGGTACGCCGTCGACGGCGCTGCCCAGCGACGGCAGGGCGTACGCCGCAGCTTCGGCGAACACGATGCCGAAGGGCTCGTTCCGGGTGGGTAGGAGGAACAGGTCGGCGGCCGCGTACAGGCGGTCCAACTGCCCCCGGTCCTCGTCCCGGTCCTTGTGCAGGAACCCGTGGTAGGTGACGTATTCGCGCCGCCACGAGTTGTCCGGCGGCTGGACGCCTACCACGTCGAGCAGGACCGGGACGCCCCGGCGGCGCAACTCGTCCGCGATGAGCACGCACCGGTCGATACCCTTCCGTTCCCACTTCACCCCTACGGTGAGGAGGCGGGGCGGGCCACCCGACGGGACCCTCGGCTTCGCCTCCACACCGATCAGGTTGGCGCCGAAACCGATGCGGTGGACCCGGGACGGGTCGAGGTCATACCGCGAGATCGCGTCCTCGTAGGCGACGGTCGAAGACATGATGACTGCGGCCATCTCGCGCAGCGACTCCCCCTCGATCGGCTCGACCTGTCGCCGGGTTCGACCGGAGAGGTGTTGCCAGTGCGGTGCTTTCTCCATCCGCTGGGCGAAGGTGGCGTCGGTCCAGATCACCGCGGGAACGTCGCCGTCCTCGACGCCCAGCGTGTGCCACCCGAGCAGGAGGAGGACATCGGCGTTCGCCCGCTGCGCCTGCGCCTGCACCTCACGCGTCATGCGGCGGACGAGCCACGGTTCCACTTCCCAGTTCAGCTTGAACCGCGCCCGCTTCGACGCTGCCGCAACGACTTTCCCGGAGCGCACGAGCAGTGGCGCGGGCTCGTCGAGCACCACGTGCTCGGCGTCGAGCGCCCGCATGGTCCGGACGACGTTGGCCGGGATCCCGGACCAGGTGAGGATGTCGTCGGCGCGCCCCTCGGCCGAGCATACGGCGATTCTCATGGCGAGGATTCTGCCGTAGGCCGTCCGGTGGCGCGACGACGCCTCACTCCGGGCCCGCCAGCACGTCCGGGCGAACCGACCGATGTCGCGCGGCGCTCGCCGCCTAGTCCTGCATGCCCTTGAGGACCGGCTCCAGGGCCTCTTCGAGCAGCGGCGCCAGCTTGCGGGCGTACTCCGCCGTCACGTGGTTGGCGTCGCGTCGGACGATGACCCCAGCCACAAAGATCGGGCACCGCCCTGAGGCGCAGAACCAGTCGGTGGTGGCGATGTGCCGCGAGCCCGGGACACTCCAGAGGCGGCGGTCGGCCGTCGCGTACGACCGGTATTCCGCCGAGAGTGCGGAGACGCAGTCCCGGGGTGCGGAGAGCCGGGTGATGCACGTTCTCGGGTCCAGGCCGACCGGTGGTGGCTGGATGCCGACGACATTCCGCGCCCCCGCCAGCCACTCCTCCCTTGCGATACGGGTGGCGCGTTCCCACTCAGGGATCGACGCGTTCCCGCCGGCCCCGACGAACCGCTGGCGGTAGGCGTTGCTCACGATCACCAGTTCGGGTTTGAGTTCCTTGACGAGTCGCCGTACCACCTCCCGGTGACCCGGGCAGGTTCGGGTGATGGTCTCGATCGGGGAGGCGGTGTCCGCGGCGAGGAAGGGGCATCCGGCGTAGGTCAGGTCCTGGACCACCCAGCCCGCCGGCTCCAGGGCCTTTCGCACCAGGGGCAGCCAGGCGGTCGCGATGGAGTCCCCGACCACGAAGGCCAGCCTGCGGGGGCGCGGTGTCGGGACGGCACAGTCGTTGCCGTCCCGGGCCGCCGGCCGGCACCCCCGCCCGTCCCCGTGTGTGAAGCCCAATGTGCCCAGTTCGCCCACGGCGGGCGTCAACACCGGCCAGTCGGTGGCGTCCAGCGCCGTTCGGATCTGCGCCGCCAACTCGTCCTGCGAGGTGACCGCCGTCGCCTCCGCCGTAACCGTCGGCGACGGTGACCGGAGCGCCACCGTGGCGACCGCGGCCACGGTCGCGGCCAGCGCCACGAGGCCGGCGACCCGCCGGACCAGCGCTGCTCCGGTCCGTCGGCGGGGCGCCCCCGCCGGTCGACGCTCCAGCCACGACGACCTGCGGATCGGGTCCTCCACCAGGTGATACGAGAGCACCGAGAGCAGGGCCGTGCCGCCGAGTACGAGCAGCGGTGTGACGTACCCGCCATCGGGCAGCGCGGCACCGACCAGGATGAGCAGGGGAAAGTGCCACAGGTAGAGCGAGTAGGAGACGTCGCCGACGTACCGTGCGGCCGGGTTGGTCAACAGGAACATCAACCGCTGCCCATCCACGCCACCGGCGATGACCAGCGCCGTCGACAGCACCGGCAGGAACGCTCCTGGGACCGGGAAGGGGGTCTGCGCGGTGATGGTGAGAACCGAGACGACCAGACCGATCAGCCCCAGCCACTGGAGTACCGGACGGGCCGGTGCTGGTATGCGGGCCAACCACGGTGCCGCCACGGCCAGCAGCGCGCCGACTCCCAGTTCCCAGGCACGGGAGAAGGCCGAGAAGTAGGCGGTCGTCGGGGAGTTGGCGACCTCCCAGAACGCGAACCCGATCGAGCCGACGACGACCGCTCCCAGGGCCGCGCCCGCCACCTGCCGAGCCCGGCTCCCGTACCGGCCCCGCCACGCGGCCATGCCGAGCACCAGCACGAGCAGCACCGGCCAGACGACGTAGAACTGCTCTTCCACCGCCAGCGACCAGTAGTGCCGGAGCGGTGAGACGGGCCCATCGTTCTGCCAGTAGTCGGTGCCGACGGACGCGAAGCGCCAGTTTGCCGCGAAGAGCCCGGCCCACAGCGCGTCCCACGCCGTCGACCGGACCCGCTCGCCGAGGAACAGCAGCGACGCCGCGAGATACGTGCTCACCAGGACCAGCACCGCCATGGGCAGGATGCGCCGCGCCCGTCGCCGGTAGAAGTCGACGAATGAGACGTAGCCGATTCGCTCGTGTTCCTTGAACAGCAGGCCGGTGATGAGGAAGCCGGAGATGACGAAGAAGACGTCGACGCCGACGAACCCGCCGGCCGGCCAGCGGAAGACGTGGTCGAGGATCACCACCACGACCGCGAAGGCGCGTAGCCCCTGGATGTCCGGGCGGAAGCCCGCATGGCGCGCCCCGGGTCGCGGAGGGATGGCACGGCCAACCGGCCTCGCGAGGGGGACTGACGCCATCGGTTCCTTCCCTGATACCAGCGGATCTGCGGCCGGTGCGGACGCGTTCGGGGACGTCTCGGGATCTTGCCGCTCAGTCTCGCGCGTCGGCCGTGACCCGGCCGGCACCGGTTCCGCCGGTCAGCCGGCGGAGCCGGGCCAGCAGTTCGGGTCGGTCGCCGGCCTCCACCGGTCCCTTGGCCGGGCCGGGATCCGTCGGTACGAACGCGGACGCGGTCGCCATCATCGAGACGAAGATCCAGGTCAGCCCGTCAACGGAGAGCGGATTCCAGACAACCTCGGTGAACGAGTAGATGACGAAGAGCACCACCGGTGCCTTGGCGGACAAGGCCCGGCCGTCGACGACGGCCCCGTGCAGCAGGGCGGCCAACCAGAGGCCCCACAGGGTCAGCGCGATGAAGCCACCAGAGAAGATGGCCAGGACATAACCCGAGTGGAAGAAGTGGTACGGCGCCTCGCCAATGTCGCGGAGGTAGTACCACTTGGAGACCCCTACGCCGGTGCCCTCCGAGCCCGCGATGTAGTCCCGGACGTGGATCCAGATGTTGCCGCGGTTGCTCAGGGTGGTCTTCGACGCGCTCCAGGTCAGGTAGGTCGCCATCCCGATGGCCCCGACGACCAGGGCCACGCAGACCGCGAAGTTGATCTGTGGGTACGGACGCCGTCGCTCGAGCACCAGGGCGCCGACCACCCAGACACCCACCGCGGCGATGGCCAGGTAGCTGGTCCGGGAGCCGGTGGCGACAATGATCAGCAGGCAGAACGACACCGCCGCCAGCCGTTCCGCGCGGCGCAGGGCGCAGACGGCGGCAACCAGCGTGAAGGAGGCCATCAGGGCGATGTAGTTCTCGGACTCGTAGAAGCTCTTGAACAACGCCCCCGCCAGCGAGCATTTCTCCAGCTTCCCGGCGGTGCAGGCACGCCACGCCTGTCCGTCTACGGCGGCCGGTAGCGTCAGCAACGACAGGACGGCCAGCCCGGTGTAGGCCATGGCCCCGAGACTCAGGGTGGTGCGGGCCGCCATCAGCCACACCGCTAGCAGCAGCAGCCCCGCGGCGGCGTACGCCGGCAACCTCGACCCGTACACGCCGGAGCCGGCGACGACGTCGACGCCAAGGCACCAGACGAGCAGCGCCCCGGCCATCCCCAGCGAGATCCGCGGCCAGACCCCGGACGGGCCGCGCAGTTGCCCCCGCCGCGAGACGACCAGCCACGCGAGCAGACCGAGCACCAACAGGCCGATGACCGCGGACGAATTGTCGCCGGCGAGCACGGGCGCGGCGTTCGCGAGCACTGCGAACCCGATGATCGCGACGGCGGCCCCACCGCTGCCGAACGTGGCGGCGACGGACCGCCGCGCGCGGATCAGCCACACAGCCACCGAGATGCCGCCCATGCTCAGCAGCACACCGAAGAGCGTGGTCACGTCAGACCCTTTCCCTGTGACGCCCCGGAGCGGGTGTGCCGGCCGGGTCGCGGCGGACAGCGGCGGCGAGGCATCCCCAGAGCAGTATGGCGAGCAGCGCGTCGCACACCAGGCTGGAGGCGATCGCGCCTTGCCAACCATAGGTTGGGATGAGCCACAGGTTCAGCAGGACGTTGATCACTCCGACGCTGATCTGGCAGACGGTCCGCCGCCCCTGCAAGCGGGCACCCGACAGTGCGTCCGCGGCGAGGTAGTGCAGCGACTTCAGCACCAGCAGCGCGCTCAGCCCCTGCAGCGCCGGGGTGGCCGCCTCGAAGTCGGGCCCGAAGACCAGCGGCATCATCCAGGCGAGCGCAACCAGCAGCAGGCTCACCGGCACGCTGAACGCCAGGAAGCGCGGCAGCAGTCCACGGGCCATCCGCAGCGCTCCCCGCGGACCGTCGCGCCCCGCTTCGAAGAACCGGGGGTAGGCGATGGCGCCCATGGACCGGGCCGGCGTGTACGCGAGGTCGACCACGCGGTAGGCCGCGGCGTAGATGGCGGCGCTCTCCGCGGTGCCGATGCGGGAGAGCATGACCTTGTCGATGTCGTTGTAGATCGACTGGGCCGAGAGCCCGACGGCGAAGAGCATCCCGGTACGTGCCTGGGTGAGCGAGCCCCGGACGCTCAGTGCACCGTGGCCCGCGCCGCGCAGGCCACCGAGGACCACCGGCAGGCACACGACGACGGACAGTACGACAGACGTCGTCGCCCACCCGTGCAGCGTGATGGGCCCGCCCGACATGGCCAGCGCCACGGCGCCGGCTAGCCGGCTGAGGTGGAGGAAGGCGGGAAGGAGGGAGGCCAGCAGGACCCGGCCCCGGACATGGATCGAGGCTCCGACGGCTTCGATGAGCCGCCAGGCGACCAGGTCCGCGAAGGCGAGACAGAGGAGGTCGACGAGCCCGACGTCGGCACCCCAGATGGCGAGGCCCGCAGCCGCCACCAGCACCGTGGCACCGGAGCCGAAAATCGTGGACAGGAACAGGCCGCGGGCCAGATGGCGAGGCCAGTCGGACGGTGAGTCCGCGAAGTTCTGGATGATGAGGCTCGGCGCGCCGGCCGACGCGAACGGTGACACCACCGCCACGAGCGCGGTGACGCCGACGAAGAGGCCGTACTTGTCGATCGACATCTCGCGCGCCAGCAGCACGAACAGCGCGCCCTGGGCGACCGTGCGCAGCAGGGTTCCAGTCAGGAACTTGCCGGACTTGCGCAGGAAACCGTCGCCGCGGCCGGCGGCGGGGCGCACCGGCGCGGCGGCGGGCGGCTCCGCGCCCACCTGGCCGGCAGTGCGGTCGGCGACCGTCATCGGTCCAGCACCTCCACCCACCGGCGGCTCACCGTGGCCGGGTCGAGCGCCTCGCACCGCGCTCGCCAGGCCTTCTCGAAGTCCGCGAGAGTGGGACGCTCATCGCCCGTCATCCGCAGGACCGCCTCGGCCAGCGCGTCTGGCGTCGGCTCCGCGGCCAGCGTGCCGGGCACCAGGGCCGGGATCAGCTCGTCCATCGCGGGCATCGGGAGGGTGGCGACCGGCAGACCGGCCTCGGCCGCCTCGACGAGGCTGAATCCGAAGGTCTCGGCGCGGGAAGGATGCACCAGCAGGTCCGCTTCCGCGAGAAGCCTGGCCACGCCCGGCACCCGGCCCAGGAACGTGGTCCGGTGCGCGATGCCCAGCTCGCGCGCCCGCGCCTCCAGCATCTGCCGCTCCTCACCGTCCCCGGCCAGGGTCAGGTGGTAGTTCTCCGGCAGCCGGGCCAGCGCGGCCAGCGCGGCGGCGTGGTTCTTGTACGGGCGGAACGCGGCGGTCGTGAGCAGGCCGATCCGCGCCCGGTCGGCGATCTCGCGAGGCGGGACGAACCCGGCCAGTGGCATCGGGTTGGTGATCGTGACGACCGATTGCTTCGGTGCGCCCTGCCAGACCGTCCGCGCCACCCCGTCGGAGACCGCGACGACCAGCCGGGGGCGCAGGGCGCCGATCCGGGTCATCCTGGCGAGCGCCCGAACCCGCCGGTCGATCCGAAGCCGCTCGGGAAGCAGGGAATGCTCCCAGGCGACGAAGTCGCGGCCCGTGCTGGCCAGCGCGGCGCTGACGGGAACGGTCGCCCAGAGGCCGCTCGACACGATCTCCACCTCGGCCGGGAGGGCGCGCAACCGCCGGCGCAGCGGCGGGACGGCCTCCACCAGGCGGGTGATTCGGGTGCCCATGCCGAGATGGTCGATGTCGAGGTCCGCAAGGCCCGGCGGGATGGCCCGGGACAGGACGGTCGCGGAGACCGTGACGCCCTGCGCCTGCAGCCCTCGCATCAGCAGCACCGCGGCGCGCTCCATGCCGTAGAGCGGCTCCAGCTGGGGCAGTACGAAGTGCAGGTGCATCAGCTGGATCGGCCCGTCTGTCGGGGGATGGTGGATTCGGTGGCCGTCCGCGACCGCCGCATCGCGATGCGCTCGAGAGTGGCCCGTGGCACCATACCGAGCGCGGCCAGCGCGGCGTTGGGGGCGGAGGGGGCCGAGTTCCGTCGGATCGCCCGTACCATCTCCCGGACACCCTCCCAGTCCCTGGCCTGCAAGGCGTAGCGGAGGGTCTGCGCGGCGATGAAGTCGGAGAAGGTCTCCCGGGCCCACACTCCCTCCCACCGCTGCGCCCACTGCCACGACGTACGCCAGTCCGCGCCGGCCGAGATCGATCCGGGGCTGCCGACGGTGTAGACCGCCGTGGCTTCCGGCACCTGGGTGATCCTGGCACCGGGCAGGCGGGCTGCCCGGATCAGCCAGTCCCAGTCCTGGTGCCGAGGCAGCGTCTCGTCCCAGCGGCATTCGGTGGCCAGCTCGGCCGTCGTGAGCAGCGTCGACGTGGGTATCGACTGGCGGCCGACGCCGAGCCGACGGCGGCGGAAGAGGTAGTCCTCAGGCCGGGCGCCATCGGCGATCAGCGTGTCCGGCGCAGCCGTCGGGAGCGGTTCGCCGCCGGCCTTGCGCTGCAGGATCCGGGACGACACGACGGGTCGCCAGCCTTGGGCGGCGAGCTGTTCCAGCACCGGCACCTGCGCGGCCAGCTTGCCCGGCAGCCAGGCGTCGTCGTCGTCGAGGAACGCCACGTGGCTGCCCGGAGCGGCGTGTGCAACCCCGACATTGCGGGCGTACGAGCCGCGCCGGCCCCCGCCGGTGCACACCACCTCGTCCACCTCGCCGCGCAGCTCACGCACGGTGGCGGGCACCTCGGCGAGGTCGCAGACGACCACGACGTGCACGGACACCCCGCGCTGGGCGCGGGCACTGCGTACCGCCTCGGCGACGCTGGGCCTGCCCGTCGTGGGGATGACGACCGAAACGTCCGGCAAGGCTTTCTCCAGGTGATCAGGGGTGGTTCGGCCGCCGCGGCGGAACCACGTGTCGGGTCGGCCCGGAGTGCGCCTCACGGGCCGGCTGGCGGGGGACGCTCAGCGACCACCGCCGCGGAACACTTCCGCCACCGTGCGCAGCAGCACCTTCATGTCCAGCCACAGGGACCAGTTCTCGATGTAGTAGTTGTCGAACCGGGCGCGGTCGGAGATGGGGGTGTCCCCGCGCAACCCGCTGACCTGCGCCAGGCCGGTGAGCCCCACGGGCACCCGGTGACGCATCGCGTAGGTGGGGTACTCGGCGGAGAACTTCTCCACGAAGAACGGACGCTCGGGGCGCGGCCCGACCACGCTCATGTCGCCGCGCAGGATGTTCCACAGCTGCGGCAGCTCGTCCAGCGAGGTACGGCGCAGGAACCGCCCGATCGGCCCGACCCGCCGGTCGTGCGCGATCGACCAGTTCGTCTGCGACTCGCGCTCGTCCACCGGACGCATCGAGCGGAACTTGATGATGTGGAACGGCTTGCCGTGCCGACCGATCCGTTCCTGCCGGAAGAAGATGCCCGGCCCGCCGTCGATGAGCACCGCGATCGCGCAGAGCAGCAGGATCGGGCTCAGCAGCAGCAGCGCCGTGGAGGCGAACGCGACATCCGAGGCGCGCTTGAGCGCCCACCGCGGCCCGGAGAGCGTGGTGTCGCCGATCTTGACGATCGGGATCGCCCCGATGTGGTCGCCATGGGAACGGGAGCCCCAGAGCCGGGGCACCGCCCACAGGTCGCAACCCGCGGTCGCCGGTCGGCGCAGTACCTCCATCAGCACCGACTCCGGGCAGTCCGGGTCGGCGACGATGAGCACGTCGCACTCGAGCAGTCGGACAAGGTACTCCAGCTCGTCAAGGCCGCCGATGAGCGGGTGGGCGCCTGGACCAGGCCGGGACGGGGTGTCGACGCAGCCGACGAAGCGCAGGCCGTACTGCGGGTAGCGGCGCAGCAGCCGGCCAAGCTCCACGGCCGTCGGCCCGCTGCCGATGACGATCGCGTTGTGCTCCACCCACCGACGCTTGCGGGCGATGATGGCGAACTCCCGGGTGCCCACCCGCCCCACGATGACCAGCCCGGCGGCGATACCGACGCCGCGCGTGAAGCCCAGGACGTACTCCGCCGACTCGTGCCGCAGGGCCGCGATCATCGCGACCACCGCCGCCGAGGCGAGTAGCCGCCCGCAGAGACTCGGCAGCTCGTCCAGGATGCTGACGTGGCGCCGCGCGTGGTAGAGCCCACCGGCGGCGAAGAACACGACCGTCAGACCGGCCATGACCAGGGTTCCGCGCCAGTACTGCTGCGTCAGCAGCAGCGGGGCCAGCAGCGCGGCGACGTCGACCGGCGCCGTCATCATCCACGCCCGCAGCGCCCGGGTACGACGGGAGGCCCGGGACCCGGCATACGGCAGCACCGTCGTGGTGTCCATCCCCGGCCGGCCGGAATCGGGCGCGGGCGGCGCATCGGGCCGCCGGGTTTCCAGGAACGGCGGGGTGGCGCGCGGACTCTCGGCGCCGCCGTTTCCGGCCGCAAGAGAGTGCCCGGCAGCGCCATCCGTGCCGACGATGCGGTCGCCCACCGCCGGTTGCTGTGACATTGTTGGTCCTTCCCCCGTGACGCCCTCGCCTGGCCGTTGCGGCTGACTGGGCGAACGCAGGATACGGCCGGGGTGAGGAGGGCACCTCAGCCGGCAGGACGATCCAACCTCCTACTTTCCGTCGCCCTTGATCATCTTCCGACGAACGGCGTGGCGGCGGTCTCAGTTCGTGGACCCCCTTGTGGACCGTCAGCACGATCCGTGCCGCGCCTGCCGACGGAAACGGGGTGGCGGGATCATTCGACCCCGCCACCCCGTCGCACCTTCCGGCCCGCCGTCGGCGGATCACTTCCGGGCGTATTCCTTGATCTCCTCGACCGCGTCCCGCCGCACCGCGTCGTAGCAGCTCTTCACCCGGGCGGGGTCCGCGAGCACCACGCTCTCGCTGCCGATGCGGCCGGTGCCCTTCGTCGGGCTGGTGAGGAAGGACAGGTTGTTGCCGCGCACCCCGCGCATCTGCATCCCCATGTCGAACAGTGACATCCCCTTGTCCACCGACACCGAACTCGACGTCGCCTTGAGGAAGGCGTTCAGCTTCGCGGGATTGGCGAGGATGCCCCCGGAGGCGGCCTTGTCCAGGATCGCCTTGATCACCTGCTGCTGGTGCCGGATCCGGGCGAAGTCGCCGTCCGCGAACTGCTTGCGCTGGCGGGAGTAGTCGAGGGCCGCTTCACCATCGAGCAGTTGCGGCCCAGCCTGGAAGGAGCGGTGCGGCGGGTGGATCGAGGTGAACGACTTCTCCACGTCGACGTTGACGCCGCCGAGAGCATCGATGATCTCCTTGAAGCCGGCGAAGTCGATGATCGCCACGTGGTCGATCCGGACGCCGGTGAACTTCTCCACCGTCTGCACCATCAGCGGGACGCCGCCCCAGGCGAAGGCGGCATTGATCTTCGCGTCCCGACCCCCGTGCTGGCCGTCCGCCGACCGCGGAATCGGCACCCAGGTGTCGCGGGGGATCGAGATCAGCTGCGCGCTCGACCTGTCCGCCGGGAGGTGAGCCACGATGATGGTGTCGGTCCGTGACCCGGCGGTGTTCTCCGGGTCACGGGAGTCGCTGCCCAGGATCAGGAGATTCTGGGCCCCCTTGGCCCCGGCCACGGGGCGCTCCTGCGCGGGGACACCGGTGAAGGCGTCGACCCGATCGATGTCGGACTCCACCGATTTCAGATAGATCCCACCGGCGATCAGACCGCCGCCGGCCAGCAGCGCCACCACCAGCAGGCTGATCAGGACGATCCGCCGGCCACGCCGGCGACGCGGAGCCGGGACGGACGGCTGCTGCGCGCCGTCATGTTCCATTGGGGATCCGAGAAAGCGCGGGTCGTCGTCGACGGTCTGCTGGCGATCTGACATGGCGGAGATGCTACTGACACACGCTCCGCCGCACCGACCCTCGTCCGACCGGCCGGTGCCACCCACCCGATCGGCGTCTGGAAACTTCTCTCGCCAGTCGCCCGCCCAACCTGATACAACCGCACAGGTGGACGCAACGAAGCTCCGTCGGGCCATCGCCCGCACCCGGCTGGCTCCGGTCGCCGCCTTCCCGACCCGCCTGGCCAAGGTCGCCCGGCACGACGGCAAGGTGCTGCGCGCCTCCGCCCGCTGGCTGCTCACCTCCCGCGAGCATCACAACTACACGTACGACCTGACCACCCTGAGCCAGCACCACCTCGCCTGGTTCGTCAGCGTCGTGTGCGACGTCCCCGTCGGGCAGGTGCGCGGCTGGTTCGCCGAACTCGAAGGCGACGACAAGCTGCGCGGGCACATCGAGACCTCCACCGCCACCGCGTCCCGGCGCGGCCTGGCCGACCGGCAGGTCCGCTACGCCCGCCGGATCGGCTGGTACGCCATCGTCCGCGCCCGCAAACCCGCCCACGTCGTCGAGACCGGCGTGGACAAGGGCCTCGGCAGCTGCGTCCTGGCCGCCGCCCTGCTGCGCAACACCGCCGAAGGGCACCCCGGCCGGCTCACCTCGCTCGACATCAACCCCGAGGCCGGCTACCTCGCCAAAGCCGCCCCGTGGGCCGACGTGGTCGACCTCGTCATCGGCGACTCCATCGCCTCCATCAACGCACTGGACCGGCCGGTCGACCTCTTCCTGCACGACAGCGACCACAGCCGGGGGCACGAGCAGCGCGAGTTCGCCGCGATCGAGGCGCAGCTCGCTCCCGCGGCGATGCTGCTCACCGACAACGCCACGATCACCAACGTCCTCGCCCAGCACGCCGAACGCACCGGCCGCCGGTTCCTCGCATACCGGGAGACCCCGGCCCGGCACTGGTACCCGGGCGACGGGATCGGCGTCGCCTGGTGACGGTCGCGCCTTAGCTCTCGGTCAGGCCGCTTGTCCGGGCCGCCAGAGCTCCGGCAGCATCGACCGCCCGCCGCGGCTGTCGACACTGCCGGAACGGTCAGGCCGCTGCGGTGCCCAGGTCGAGCCACATCAAGACCTCGTCCCGGTCGTCGCCGGGGACGAGGCGCAGCGCGGCGGGCAGCCGCCCCACCTCCCGGTAGCCGAGCCGGCCGTAGAACGCGCCCAGGCCCAGGCCGTCCCGCACCGTCACGTGCAGCGCCGCCAGGCCCAACTCCCGGCCGATCCGCTCGGCCTCGCGCATCAGCGCCGCGCCGTACCCCCGGCCCTGGGTGTCGGGATGCACCATCACCCGCTTGAGCACCCGCCAGTGGGTCTTCAGATGGAACCGGTTGTCGGAGATGATCAGGATGCCGACCAGGCGGTCCCCCGCGTAGCCCACCAGCAGCCGGTCCGGCCCGTCGGCCAGACCCGCGAAGGTCTCCTCGGCGAGGGGCCGGACCTCGGCCGCCGTCACCGGAGCCACGAAGCCGACCGCACCGCCAGTGTTGGTGACGTCCACCCAGAGGGCGACGATCTGCTCGCGCAGCTCGGGGGTGAGTTCGGGGTCGAGGACGAAGCGCAGGTTCACGCCCGCCATCCTGCGGGAATGGCGCGGCGTGAACCCACCTTCGTGACCTTCACGACACCACCTGACACGGCGCCATGGAGACGTAGGGCCGGCGGGACTCGAACCCGCACTGGTGCGGACCTAAACCGCATGCCTCCTGCCAGTTGGGCTACGGCCCCTTCACGGTGAACACCGTCGTCTTCCACGGCCATTCTGGCCTACGCCGCAGGCGTCTGCCGATCGGGAAGGCGGTCGGTGTCACAGCCTCCGGATCGTAGACCACATCCGGAGCCACCACAGCCGGGCGGCGGTTGCCGGCGTAGGTGGCGGTCTGGACCGGCTCAGTCCAGGCCGAGGTCCCGGCGGAGCTTGGCGACGTGCCCGGTGGCCTTGACGTTGTAGAGCGCCCGCTCGATCTTCCCGTCCTCGTCGATGACGAAGGTCGAGCGGATCACCCCGGTCACCGTCTTGCCGTACAGCTGCTTCTCGCCGTACGCGCCGTACGCGGTAAGCACGGCCTTGTCGGTGTCGGCGACCAGCGGGAAGGTGATGGCGTCCCGGTCGCGGAACTTCGCCAGCTTCTCGGGCTTGTCCGGGGAGATGCCCACCACCTCGAAGCCGGCGGCCTGGAGCGAGGCGAGCGAGTCGCGGAAGTCGCACGCCTGCTTGGTGCAGCCGGGCGTCATGGCGGCCGGGTACGCGTACAGGATGACCTTGCGGCCGCGCAGGTCGGCCAGGGAGAGGCTCCCGCCGCTGTCGGTGGGGAGGGTGAATTCGGGGGCGGGGTCGCCGGGGCTGAGGCGGTCGGTCATGGCGCAGACGATACCGCCGCATGGCCGGACCGGGACGGTGGCGACGCGCGGTGGCGTGATGATCACCATAGCTTGTTGCAAGGGATTGGCAACAACGGGCCATCGCAAATAAGCTGCCCGTGTCGGCGTGGATCCTCCCGCCGCGTCCGGGGAGGTCGAGTGGACACACTGGCGATGCACATCTCGAACGGGATCATCGACGGTCCCGTCGCCGCGATCTTCGCCGCGTTCGCGCTCGCCGTGCTCGCCTGCTGCGTGCTGCGCGGGCGCCGCGACCTCGACGACCGGCTGGCCCCCATGGCGGGCCTGGTGGCCGCGTTCATCTTCGCCGTGCAGATGCTCAACTTCCCGATCTTCACCGCCGGCGTCAGTGGCCACCTGCTCGGTGGCGCCCTCGCCGCGCTGCTGGTCGGGCCGTGGGTCGGGGCACTCTGCGTGGCCGTGGTCCTCGTCGTGCAGGCGCTGGTCTTCGGCGACGGCGGGGTGGCCATGCTCGGCCTCAACATCACCAACATGGCGATCCTCGGCACCGCCGCCGCGTACCTGCTGATCGCGCTGCTGCTGCGGGTGCTGCCGCGCACCACGGCCGGTCTCGGCGTCACCGCCTTCGTCTCCGCGCTGGTCAGCGTGGTGGTCGCCAGCCAGGGTTTCGTCCTGCAGTACTGGCTGGGCGGCACCGCCGACCTGGGCGGCAACCTCGCCGGCCTGGCCGGCACGATGGCCGGCGTCCACCTGCTGATCGGCATCGGCGAGGGCCTGATCACCGCGACCACGGTGGTCACCGTCGCGAAGGTCCGTCCCGATCTGGTGTACGCGTTGCGCGCCCGCAAGCCGGCTGTGCCGGCTCCCGCCGTCCCGGCCGCCGGAGGTGTCCGATGAGCAAGCGTCCCTGGCCCTTCATCCTCGGCGGCCTGCTGGTCGCCCTGCTGCTCGCCGGCGTGGTCAGCAACTACGCCTCGTCGCACCCGGACGGGCTCGACTCGTCGCTGCTGAAGGGCTGCACGGTGAACGCCGAGGACGAGATCACCGGCGGGAGCTGCCCGGCCCAGCAGGCCAAGGACCACGAGCTGGCCGACAGCCCGTTGGCCGACTACGGCGTCCGGGGCGTCGGCAACGGGTTCCTCTCGACCGGCATCTCCGGCGTGATCGGCGTGCTGCTCACCTTCGCCCTGGGCGGCGGCCTGTTCTGGCTGGCCCGCCGCCGCGGTCCGGCCAACGGCGCTCCCACCGGTCCGGCCAACGGCGTCCCGACCGGCCGCGCCAACGGCGTCCCGACCGATCCGGCCGGTGGCGCCCCGACCGGGTCGGCGGCACGGGACGCCGGCGCGCGACCCGCCGGCACCCGCTGAGGGACCCGCCGTCATGGGTGCCGGGCACGTGCACGTGCTCTACCGCGAGTCCGCCTCACCGGTGCACCGCCTCGCGCCGGAGGTGAAGATCGCCGCGATGGTGCTCTTCACCGTCGCGGTGGTCGCCACGCCCCGGGAGGCGTACTGGGCTTTCGGCGCCTACGCCCTGCTGGTCGCCGCCGTGGCGGCGTTGGCCCGGGTCGGGCCGCGCTGGCTGCTCAGCCGGGCGCTGATCGAGCTGCCGTTCGTGCTCTTCGCGTTCGCGCTGCCGTTCCTCGGCACCGGGGAGCGGGTCGAGGTGGCCGGGCTGAGCCTGTCCGTCGACGGGCTGCACGGCGCCTGGAACATCCTGGCCAAGGGCACGCTCGGCGTACTCGCGTCGCTGCTGCTGGCGGCGACCACGACGACGCGTGACCTGATCGTCGGCCTGGACCGGCTGCGCTGCCCGCAGATCCTCACCCAGATCGCCACGTTCATGCTGCGCTACCTGGACGTGCTGGTGGGCGAGGCCCGGCGGATGCGGGTGGCCCGGGTGTCCCGGGGCGACGATCCGCGGTTCCTCTGGCAGCTCCGGGGTTTCGCCGCCGGGGTGGGCGCGCTCTTCCTGCGCGCCTTCGAACGCGGCGAGCGGGTCTACCTGGCGATGGTCTCCCGCGGCTACACCGGGCGGATGCCGGCGGTGTGGCAGGGCGCGGGCGCGGCCACCGCCGGGCAGTGGGCGGTCGCCGCGACGGTGCCGCTGGCCGCGGCCACCATCGCCGCCGTCGCGGTCGTCCTGAGATGATCGGGCACGTGCAGACACCTCCCTCGCTGGACGTACGCGGCGTCCGGTACGCGTACCCGGACGGCCACGTCGCCCTGCACGGGGTGGATCTGACCGTGCCGCGCGGGGAGCGGGTGGCGCTGCTCGGGCCGAACGGCGCCGGCAAGACCACGCTGGTGCTGCACCTCAACGGCATCCTCACCGCGACGGAGGGGACGGTCAGCGTCGGCGGCCTGACGGTGGGCCGGGACCGGGACACCCTCGCCGAGATCCGCCGCCGGGTGGGCATCGTCTTCCAGGACCCGGACGATCAGCTGTTCCTGCCCACCGTCGCCGAGGACGTCGCGTTCGGGCCGGCCAACCTGGGGCTGCGCGGGGCGGAGCTGGCTGCCCGGGTCGACGAGGCCCTGGCCGCCGTGGGGATGAGCGAGCACCGGGACCGGGCGCCGCATCACCTCTCGTTCGGGCAGCGCCGCCGGGTGGCGGTGGCCACCGTGCTCGCCATGCACCCGGAGATCCTGGTCCTCGACGAGCCGTCGTCCAACCTCGACCCGGCCGCCCGGCGGGAGCTGGCGGAGATCCTGCGTGCGCTGCCGGTGACCCTGCTGATGGTCACCCACGACCTGCCGTACGCGGCGGAACTCTGCGACCGTTCGGTGATCCTGGACGCCGGCCGGATCGTCGCCGACGCCCCCACGCCCGAGATCCTCACCGACGACGCCCTGCTGGCGGCGCACCGCCTCGAGCTTCCCTACGGCTTCGACCCCCGCACCGCCTTCCGCCCCGCCTGACCCACCTCACCGGGCCAGTGTTGCGGTGGGGCGTGGGTCGCGCGGTGTGTGCCGCGCGGCGCGGGAGGCGGCGTGCAGGCGCAGGACGCCGGCGGCGACCGCACCCGCCCCGGTGGCCAGGATCAGCGTCACCAGCACCCGGGCCAGGCCCGCCGGCCACAGCACCGGCACCACCGAGCGGGACAGCACGGCCAGGTTCGCCACCCCGGCGAAGAGGGCCAGGCAGGCCCCGGCCAGGGCGAGCGCGAAGTCGGCGGCCTCCCGGCGAGCCAGCGCGTATCCGCCGGCGGCGAGCGCGCCGAGCCCGGTGAGCAGCATCCACACCTGCCCGCTGACCAGCTCGAGCAGCACCCCGCCGACGCCGGCGGCCCCGGCGTCCAGCGCCCGGCCGACGGTGAGCGCCACCGTGGCCAGCCCGCCGGCGGCGAGCAGCGCGCCCGCCGCGCGCAACGCGCGCGTACCGGCCGTCGAGCCGGCGGGGACCAGCCCGGCCGCGCCGATCAGCAGGAAGCCGAGCGTGGCGGCCACCCACCACGGGTAGGCGTCCGGCGGCGGCACCCAGTCCAGCGTGCCGCGTACCTCGATGGGCTGGTCGCCGGTGCGCAGCGGCACCACCCAGGCGCGGACCTGCTGCTCCCGGGCCGGGTCGGCGGTGACCTGCGGCGGCGGCGCCGACTCCAGCCAGAGCGTGCGCTGGTCGTGCCAGCGGGCGGTCGGCCCGTCGGAGATCCGCTGCCAGGTCGGCGTCGCCGCCGGGTCGGCCCGCGGGGGGAGCTGGGTGTCGCCGGCGATGGTCCGGTTCAGGTAGGTGGCGGGGGAGCGGGTGTTCTCGTACACCCCGCCCGGCCCGATCCGCAGGTACGGCTCGCCGGAATAGCCGATCACCTCGACGTCCCGCCCGGTGTGGTTGGTCAGCTCGAGCCGGGCGCCCGCCTCGACCATCCGGGCGGTGAGTCCGGGCGGGGCGGGGCTGAACTCGATCACCGCAGCCCGGTAGTTGGTGCCGTCGGGGGCGTCCGCCCCGTGCGCGGCGGCCGGGGCGGCGAGGGCGAGGAGTGCGGTGAGGGCGGCGGTGAGCACCACCGCCGCCCGGCGCAGCGGTAGGAGGCTCACTTGCCGGCCGCCGCCACCGCTGCCTTGATCCCCGCGGGGCTCTTGTCCGTGAGCTCCTTGCCGTTGACCTTGATGGTCGGGGTGCCGGTGACGCCCGACTTGCTGGCGTCGTCCGTGACGTGTGCGGTCCACGCCTTGAACGTGCCGTTGTTGACGCACGCCCCGAAGTCGTCCCGGTTCAGCCCGACGCCCGCGCCGATGTCGATCAGCTCGGCGTCGCTCAGCCCGGCGCTGCCCTCCGGCGGCTGCTTGGCGAAGAGCTCGTTGGTGAACTCCTTGAACCTCGAGCCCTTGGCGGCGCAGCCGGCGGCGGCCGAGGCGCGGGTGGAGTACTGGGTGGTGGAGAAGCGGTTCAGGAAGGCCACCGGGTGGAAGATCACCCGCACCTTGTGCTCTCTGACCAACTCGTCGATGGTCGCCCCGTTGACCTGCTGGAACTGCCTGCAGACCGGGCAGAGGTAGTCCTCGTACAGGTCGATGGTGACGGGGCCGTTCCCGTCGAGGATGCCGGTGCCGCCGGCGTTGGCGCCGGGCGGGGCGGTGAAGGTCTTCGACTGCTGGCTGGAGTAGACGGCCCAGCCGATCAGCCCGGCGATCACCAGCACCACCACCGCGGCGATCGACGTGATGATCGTGCGGGTGCGCCGCTTCTCCCGGGCGATCTGCGCGCGGACCACCTGGGCCGCCTTCTTCTGGCCCTTCCGACTACTCATCCTCGCCCTCCTCGGGTGCCGCGCCCGCCAGCCAGCCGTCCACCGAGAACGGGGTGCGGGGCCAGATCAGCAGGAATCCGGCCATGACCAGGAATCCCAGGTCCCGGAGGATCTCCGGGAGGTAGCTCGGGGCCTGCCCGGCGGCGAGTTGGCCGCCACTGCCGAAGCACCCGCAGTCGATGGCGAGGCCGCGCGCCCAGGCCGAGGCGATGCCGGTGATGAAGACCACCAGCAGCGCCGTGGAGACGCCGGCGACCAGGCGGGTGGCCAGCCCGACGAGCAGGAGTACGCCGAGCGCCAGCTCCACGAAGGGCAGCGCGGCGCCGATCACGGTGGCCACCTCGTACGGCATGACCTGGTAGGCGTTGACCGCGCGGCCGGAGGCGGCCAGGTCGCCGACCTTGGTGGCGCCGGCGAACAACCAGACGGCGGCCAGCCCGAGCCGGACGGCGGCGCCGAGCCAGGGCCGGACGGCGGGCCACTGGATGGCCCGGGTGCTCGGTGCAGTCACGGTCATTGGTCGCCCCGGATCCGAGAAAAGTTCCGCCGTCATCCGGCCAGCGCGTCGCCGACGGCGGCGACCAGCTCGCTGCGGGCCCGGGCGACGCGGGACCGGATGGTGCCCACCGGCACCCCCTCCACGGCGGCGGCCTCGGCGTATGACAGGCCGAGCAGTTGGGTGAGCACGAACGCGCCGCGCCGTTCGGCGGGCAGCCGGCGGATCAGGTCGGTGGCGCCGAGCTGCCCGGCGGGGTCGGGGTACGGCCGCTCGGTGGCCGCGTGCGCGGCGAGCCGCTCGTCGAGCCGCCGCCGGCGGACCACCGTGCGCAGGTGGTCGGCGCAGGCCCGCCGGGCGATGCCGAGCAGCCAGGTACGCGCGGTGGACCGCCCCTCGAACCCGGGTAGCGCCCGGAACGCGCGCAGGTAGGTCTCCTGGGTCAGATCGTCGGCGCTGTCCACGTCGACGAGGGCGGCGGCGAAGCGCCACACCTCGGCCTGGGTGGCGCGGACGAAGGCGGCCTGGGCGGCCGGGTCCCCGTCGCGGGCGGCCAGCGCCCAGTGCGTGGCCGGGTCCGGCGCAGCGTCGGGCCCCGCCGCACGGTGGCTGGCGGAGCTGTCGCGCGGGGCGGGGATCACGACAGACGAGGTTACGCGGCGTACCGGGGTCGGGCAGGGTCCTTCGGCCCTTTCCGTGGTCCGGCCCACGTCGGGAACTTTTCTCGCCCGCCCGCCGACTACCCGCTCATGACGTGCGACGAGGTTCGCCTGGCGCTGTCGGCGCGGCTGGACGGGGAGGACCCGCAGGCCCCGGTCGCGGCCCTGGAGGCGCACACCGGGTCCTGCCCGGGTTGCCGCTCCTGGCTGGCCCACGCCGAGCGGGTGACCCGGCTCACCCGGCTGCAGCCGGTGGACGTACCCGATCTGACCGCCCCGGTGTTGGCCGCCGTCGCCGCGGACCGCGCGGCGGTGCGGGCCGGTGCCGCGGCCGCCGGGCGGGCCCGGCGCCAGGTGCTCCGGGTGGCCGTGGCGGTGGCCGCGGCGGCGCAGTTCGCCATCGCGCTGCCGATCCTGCTGGCCGGGCTGGGCGTCGACGCGGACCCGCACACCAGCCGGGAGATGGCCTCCTTCGACGCGGCCCTCGCGGTCGGCTTCGCGCTCGCCGCCTGGCGGCCGGAGCGGGCCCGGGCGTTCCTGCCGGTGGCCCTGGTGCTGGCGGTCTGCCTGGCCGGCACCAGCCTGGTGGACATCGCCGCCTCGACCACCGCCGCCGTGCACGAGTTGGGCCACCTGGCGGCCGTGGTGCAGGCCGGCCTGCTCTGGGCGCTCGGCCGGGTCAGCGACGAGCCGGAGCGGCCCCGACCCGCAGCGCTCGCCGCCGGACGCGGATGATCAGGGGTCGCCGATCCCGGGCCGCGTCGGGAAGCATGATGGTCATGACTGCTGCCGTACGCCGCCGCCGTCGCCCCGCCGCCGACCGCCGCGGGGCCGACCGACCGGCCGCCGCCGACCGCCGCTGGGCCGCCCGGCTGGGGACCGCCGCCGGCCTGCTGGTCGCCCTGGTCGCCCTGCTCGTCGCCCCGGCCACCCCGGCCAGCGCCCACGCGGTGCTGGTGAGCACCAGCCCGACCGCCTCCGCCGTGGTGCCCGGCGCACCGGCCGAGGTGGTGCTGACCTTCAGCGAGGGAGTCCGCAAGGTCCCGGGCAAGATCCGGGTGATCGCCCCCGACGGCTCCCGGGCCGACCGCGGCGAGCCGACGTTCAAGGACACGGTGGTGACCATCCCGGTCGACCCGTCCGGCGCGCGCGGCACCTACCTGGTCAGCTACCGGGTGATCTCCGCCGACAGCCACCCGGTCTCCGGCGCCTTCACCTACTCGGTGGGCGCCCCGTCGACGCCACCGACCGACACCGGTACGGACAGCCGCGCGAATCCGGTGGTGGAGAACGCGGTGAAGGTGGCGAAGTACGTCGGCTACCTGGGCCTGCTGCTGCTGGTCGGCCCGGCCCTGGTGCTGGCCCTGCTCTGGCCGCGCCGGCTGTCCCGGCGCGGGCCGGCCCGGCTCGCCTGGTCGGGCCTGGGCCTGCTGGCCGTCGCGACCGTGGCCGAGCTGTGGTTGCAGGTGCCGTACACGGCCGGCGGTGGCCTGTTCGCCGTCACCGGGTCCGGTTTCGGCGACGTGCTGGGCAGCGCGTACGGCACCGCGCACCTGGTCCGGCTCGGCCTGCTCGCCGCGGCGGCGTTCCTGCTGCGGCCGCTCAACGCCTCGCCGGTCGGCCGGACCGACGGGATCATCCTGGCCATCCTCGGCGGGGCGGCGCTGTTCACCTGGCCGCTGGCCGGCCACCCGGCCGCCTCGCCGGTGCCGGCGGTCTCGGTGGTGGTGGACGCGGTGCACCTGGGCAGCATGGCCGTCTGGCTGGGCGGCCTGGTGATGCTCGCGGTCTTCCTGCTGCGCCGGGCCGACGAGCGGGAGCTGGACGCGATCCTGCCGATCTGGTCCCGCTGGGCGGCCCTGGCGGTCGCGGCGCTGCTGCTCGCCGGCACCGTGCAGGGGCTGATCGAGGTGGCCACCCCGCAGGCGCTGTTCGACACCACGTACGGGCAGTTGCTGCTCGCCAAGATCGGTCTGTTCGTGCTGGTGATCGGGGTGGCCGCGTACTCCCGGTCGCTGGTGCGGCGGCGCACCGCGGCGGGCCGGCCCGGTTCGATGCGCCGGGCGGTGGTGGCCGAGCTGGCGATCACCGCGGTGGTGCTCGGCGTCACGGCCAACCTGGTGCAGACCACGCCGGCCCGCACCGAGGCCGCCAACGTGGCCGGTACGTCCACCGGCTACTTCTCCACCACGCTGACCAGCCCGCTCTACTCGCTGCAGGTGGAGCTGGACCCGGCCCAGCGTGGCAACAACTCGATGCACCTTTACGCGTACACCACCGACAACCGACCGCAGCCGGTGCAGGAGTGGAAGGCCACCGCCGCGCTGCCGTCGGCCGGGATCGAGCCGATCGAGATCCCGCTGCTGCCGCTGTCCGACGTCCATGCCACCGGTGAGATCAATCTGCCGGCGGCGGGGCAGTGGGTGTTCCGCTTCACCGTCCGCACGTCCGACATCGACCAGGCCACGGTGACCGCCACCGTGCCGATCAAGTAGGAGAGGCTTCCGCCCATGTTCCGTCTTCGGCGTCCCGCCACCGCGGCCGCGCTCGCCCTCGCCGCCGTCGCCACCGCCGTGCTCGGCCTCGCCGGGCCGGCCTCGGCGCACGTCACGGTCAACCCGAAGGAGGCGACCCAGGGCGGCTACGGCCGCTTCGCCTTCCGGGTGCCGAACGAGAGCGACACGGCCTCGACCACCAAGGTGGAGGTCTTCCTGCCGGAGGACGCACCGGTCGGCTCGGTCTCCACCATGCCGGTGCCGGGGTGGACGGTGCAGGCGGAGAAGCGCAAGGTCGACCCGCCGATCGACGTGCACGGCAGCCAGCTCACCGAGGCGGTGGCCAAGCTGACCTTCACCGCGGCGTCGGGCGGCGGGGTCAAGCCGGGCGAGTTCCAGGAGTTCCCGGTGTCGATGGGGCCGCTGCCGCAGGTCGACCAGATGGTGTTCAAGGTGATCCAGACCTACTCGGACGGCAATGTGTCCCGCTGGATCGAGGTGCCGACGCCGGGCAAGGAGGAGCCGGAGCACCCGGCCCCGGTCCTCAAGCTGACCGCCGCGTCGCCGTCCGCCTCGCCGGCGGCGAACGTGGCCGCGAACGCCTCGCCGGCCGCGTCCGGCGGTGACGACGACTCCGACGGGAGCGCCGGCACGGCCCTCGGCGTGGCCGGTCTGGTCGCCGGCCTCGCCGGTCTGGTCCTCGGTGGGCTCGCCTTCCTGCGTACCCGTCGGGAGCCCGCGCCGAAGTCCTGACCTGCGCAGGTGCCGCCGGCCCGT
This sequence comes from Micromonospora sp. NPDC007230, assembly GCF_042869115.1. Taxonomy (NCBI): domain Bacteria; kingdom Bacillati; phylum Actinomycetota; class Actinomycetes; order Micromonosporales; family Micromonosporaceae; genus Micromonospora; species Micromonospora sp. NPDC007230. Next base: position 216,514 of record NZ_JBIAFE010000004.1, read on the forward strand.
CGGATCTTCCGGCGGGCCGGCGTGCTTTCTGCGGTCCTTGGGGTGCTTGCCGTGGATATCCGGCGATTGCGCGGTTCGCCTCGGTAAGGTCGGCCGGGTGGTTGGCTACCGAGGGAGAGGACCCGAATGCGGTTCGTGCGAACGATCGCCGGCATGCTGCTGTTGGCTGTGGGAATCCCGGCGCTCCTCGTGGGGGCCGGGCTCTGGACCGCGGCCCGGCACGCGAACCCGGACGGCGGCTTCGGCGCCCGCTTCGAGACGATCCGCACGCCCGGGCAGGCCGTCGTGGTCACCGACGTGGACGACCTGCTCCGCGCCGAGGCGCCCTTCGCCCGGACCGCACAGGCCCGCCTACGGCTGATCGCGCGGACCGCCGACGGGCCGGCCTTCCTCGGCCTGGCCCCGACCGACCAGGTGGCCCGCTGGCTGGCGGCCGCCCCGCACGCCACCGTCAGCCGGGTCGCGCTGGCCCGCGGCCCGCTGCCGGTCCGCCTGGAGCCCGCCGGCCCGGCCACCGCCGGCACCGCCGCCACCGTCCCCGCCGAGCAGAGCTTCTGGGTACGCGAGGGCATCGGCGCGCTGGAGTGGAGCCCCGCCGAGCTGGCCGGCCGGTCGCTGAGCCTGGTGGTGATGCGGCCGGACGCGCGGGCCGACCTCGCCCTGGACCTGCGTGCCGAGCTGCGCGCCGGCTGGTTCCCCGGGATGGCGTGGGCGCTGCTCGCCGGTGGGGTGCTGCTGGTGGTCCTCGCCGTGCTGCTCCTGCTGCGCCCGGTCCGCCCGCGCGAGGTGGTCTTCGTCGTCGAGCCTGACCAGGTCCCGGTGCTCGCCGGGCGGCTCGGGGTCAGCTCGCTCAGCGGGCTGGGCACGCCCGACGGGGTGGGGGAGCGGCCGGCCTGGCCGGAGCGACAGCTGGTCGCCGTCGGCTCGGCGCCCACCGCTGGGTCCCGGGCCGCGATCGGCCCGGTGCCGAGCCGGCGCCCGGAGACCCTGGCGGACCTGCCGGCCGATCCGGCGTGGTCCTGGCCCCCGGCCACCGTGCCGGCGACCCCCCGACCGGTGGAGGTCCCGCCACGGGTGGCGTCGCCGTTGGACGCCGGGCCGGACGCGCCGAAGCCCGCCGACGGATAGCGCTGGCTTCCTGCGCCGCGGTCTCGCCACCCCCCTCGGGCCGGCTTCCCTGGGCGTGGTCTCGGGAAACCGGCCCTGTGTCGGGCCGCCAACGGCGGGTGGCCCTCCGCGCTGCCGACGCGGAGGGCCACCGTCACCGGGGGAATCGGTGCTACCTGGGAGAAACTTGAGGTAGTTGTGACCAGATTAGCGCCGAACGGCGCCCGTCGCGATGTCTGTCCATTTGGTGCAAGTTTCAGCTTGCCCCGGTGCGGTCCCGTCCACCCGGCCGCCGGGTCGGCAGCGCCGCCAGCAGCACCAGGCTGAGCAGCACGTACGCGTTGCGCGCGACGAACTCGCCCAAACTGTCGGTAGGCACCGGCGCGACGCCCCAGTCCCGGAACGTGACCACCCCGTAGATGATCACGAAGGCGGTGCCGATCGCCAGGCTGAACCGCCAGCGGCGCCGCTGGGCCCCCGCCACCGTGCCCCGGTCGGCGTCCAGCCCCGCGCCGACCAGCACCACCACCGCCGGGATGAACCAGTACAGGTGGTGCGTCCAGGTGATCGGGCTGAACAGGCCGCCGACCAGGCCGGTCAGGGTGAGCCCGGCCAGCGCGTCCCCGGCCCGGGCGGCGCGGGCGGCCCGCCACAGCCCGTACCCGGCGACCACGCCGACCAGCAGCAGCCAGGGCAGCTGGGCCGGCTTCTCCGGGGCGGTGAGCCGGCTGAGCAGGCCGAACAGCGACTGGTTCCCGGTGTAGTCGGGGCGCCCCACCCGATCGGTCGCCCACAGCTCGTGGGTCCAGAACCGCCACGAGTCAGCCGGCGCGATTGCCGCGGCCAGCAGGGTGGCCACCGCCGCGGTCGCCGAGGCGACCACCGCGGCCCGCCAGCGCCGGGTGGCCAGCAGGTAGAGCACGAAGATCCCGGGGAAGAGCTTGAGCGCCGCCGCGAGCCCCACGCCCACCCCGGCCCAGGACCGCCCCCCGGGTACGGCGAAGAGCAGGTCGGCCAGGATCAGCACCACCAGCAGCATGTTGATCTGCCCGAAGGTGAGCGTTTCCCGGGTGCTCTCCACCGCGAACACCAGCAGGACGGCCACCGTGACGGTGAACAGCCGGGGCAGCCCGTGCCGCTCGACGAGCGGGAGCACCAGCCAGCGGGTCGTCACCACCACGCCCAGCACGGTCAGCGCCGTGAAGATCGCCACGGTGGCGCCGAGCGGTAGCAGCGCGAACGGCCGCAGCAGCAGCGCGGCGAACGGTGGGTAGGTGAAGTAGAGCGCCCCCTGCACCCGGTCCGGCTGGACGTAGTCGTAGAGCGGGTGGCCGGCCGCCCACCAGTCCATCGCCCGCATGTAGATCTTCAGGTCGAAGAAGTCGTGCACCGTGCCGGGCGTATAGAGCGCCGGCAGCACCGCGGCGAGCGCCACCACCGTGACGAGCCGACGGGCCGTACGGCCGCCCGGATCGTCCTCGGTGACGGCGGGTGGTGCGACAGGTTCGGCTGGCACGGGGCAAACCCTACTGGTCCACCTCGGCCATGGTGCCGAGGCGCGGGCGGATCGGCAGCGCGTAGTCTGATCCGGTGGCTGATCTTCTCGTCTGGATCGACTGTGAGATGACCGGGTTGGACCTCGGCCGGGACGCGCTGATCGAGGTCGCCGCGCTCGTCACCGACCGCGACCTGAACGTGCTGGGGGAGGGCGTGGACGTGGTCATCCACGCCGACGACGCGGCGCTGGACGGGATGCCGGAGATCGTGCAGACCATGCACGCCAAGTCCGGGCTCACCGAGGCCGCCCGCCGCTCCACGGTCACCCTCGCCGAGGCCGAGGACATGGTGCTCGACTACATCACCACCTACGTCAAGGACTCCGGCAGCGCGCCGCTGTGCGGCAACTCGATCGCCACCGACCGCGGGTTCATCGCCCGGGACATGCCCCGCCTCGACGCGCACCTGCACTACCGGATGATCGACGTCTCCTCGATCAAGGAGCTCTGCCGGCGCTGGTACCCACGGGTGTACTTCGGCCAGCCGCCGAAGGGGCTGGCCCACCGGGCCCTGGCGGACATCCGGGAGAGCATCCGGGAGCTGGAGTACTACCGGCGGACCATCTTCGTCCCGCTGCCCGGCCCGGACGTGGAGAGCGCCAAGGCGATCGCCGCCCAGCTCTGAGCCTCCGCCCGGCGGCCGGCCGGAACCCGGTGGACGGGGACGGCAGGGGTGTGGCTATTATTAGTCCGCGCCCCGCCCGGGTCGACCGGCGCGGAGAGCATGGTGGCTGTAGCTCAGTTGGCAGAGCACCGGGTTGTGGTCCCGGTTGTCGTGGGTTCAATTCCCATCAGTCACCCCAGCAACTGAGGCCCCCTCTTCCGGGAGGGGGCCTCAGCCGTTTCCAGGCCGGGAAACGCCGGAGCCCCCTCCGTCGGGAAGGGGCTCCGGGTAACGCGTTGGTCAGGCGTTCGGCGTGGCGCTCGGGTCCGCGCTCGGGCTGGTGTCGTCACCGGGCTGCGCCGGCGGCTCGTACGGCAGGGCGCTGCCCTTGACGTACTGGTCCCAGCTCATGTTCCAGTCGGTCCAGCCGTTGCCGTTCTGGAGCTTGCGCTGGGTACCCTTCACCGTGATCGGATCGCCGATCCGGGTGTTGGCGAAGAGCCAGGCGCCCTCCTTCATCGAGACGTTCACGCAGCCGTGCGAGACGTTGACCCGGCCCTGCACCCCCTCCGACCAGGGCGCGGCGTGGATGAACTCGCCGCCCCAGGTGAGCCGCTGGGCGAAGTCGATGTCGGTGCGGTAGCCCTCCTCCGGGCCCAACTCCTCGCGGGTGTCGAAGACCGTCTTGCGGAGCTTCTCGATCACCACCATGGTGCCGCTGGACGACGGGGTGGTCTTCTTGCCGAGACTCACCGGGATCGTCCGGATCACCTTGCCGTTTTTGGTGACCGTCATCCGCTTGGTGCGGTTCTCTACGGTCATGACGAACGACGGGCCGATCTTGATGTCGACGGTCAGGTCGGCTCGGCCGTACCAGCCGTCGCCGATCGGGAGTCCGCCCGCCTGCACCCGGTACGACACCGTGCTGTTGGCCTGCCAGAACTTCTTCGGCCGATAGCGCACCTCGGTGGGGCTCACCCAGTGCCAGATCCCCTCCTGGGCCGGCTTCGCGGTGACCGTCATCCGGCGTTGCACGTCGTCCCGGTAGTCCTGCGGGATGGCCCGGCTGAACTTGACGATCAGCGGCATGGCCACGCCGACCGTCTGGTTGTCGCCGAGGAAGCTGCTGACCCGGACCTGGTTGGCGGGCTTTGCCATGGTGGTGAAGGTGCTGGTCGCCGTCGCCGGCTTGCCGTCGTCGCCGGTCGCGGTCACCGTCGCGGTGTACGTCTCGCCGTACTTCAGGGCGCCGGCGGGGAGCCAGCTCTTCCCGTCCTCCGCGAGCGTGCCCTCGACGGCCGTGCCGGCGGAGTCCTTGAGCTCGACGGCGGTCTCCTTCGCCTCCTTCGTGGTGAAGGTGATGGCGGTAGAGGCGGGCACGTCCTTGGCGTCGGCCGCGGGCTCGCTGATGGTGGCGGCCGCCTTCGGGCCCTCCTCCCCGCCATGCCAGCTCGACGGCTTCTCGCCGCCGCCGCCACCGCCGCCGGTGCAGGCGGAGGTCAGCGCCATCGCGGCGGCGAGCACCGCGGCCGCGAACATCCGGCGCCGCGTGCCGCGCCGGGCGGTGCCGCGCCGGATCAACTCATCCTGGCTAGCTCGCATGGTTCCCCCACAGTCGTCATCCCCGGTCCCATCGTCCTCTACAGACGCGCGGGTACCCATACCCGTTGCCGGAAGTGAACCGAAACACGCCGGGCGCGACGTAACGATTCTGGTATGTTACGGCGCTTCATGAACAGGGCTCGTCTCTGCCTCGGTCCGGCGCCGCCTGACGGTCGCCGGCGGTGGCCCGGCGGGTGCCACCGGGCCGCCGCCGATCGCTCAGAAGGCCGGTCCCGCACCCCCGTCGGGCACCGGCAGCGCGCTGCCCGCGACGAACTGTGACCAGTTCATGCTCCACGCCGTCCAGCCGTTGCCCGGCGCCAGCTTCCGCGCGGTGCCCCGGACGGTGATCGGGTCGCCGACCAGGGTCTGGCCGAACAGCCACCGTCCGTTCGCCATCGAGACGTTCACGCAGCCGTGCGAGACGTTCTGCCGCCCCTGCACGCCCTCGGACCAGGGCGCGGCGTGGATGTACTCGCCACCCCAGGTGATCCGCTGAGCGAAGTCGATCTTCGTGACGTACCGGTTCTCCGGGTCCGGGTCGTCCCGGGTGTCGAAGACCGTCGACTCCTTCTTCTCCATCACCACCATGGTGCCGCTGGAGGAGGGGGTGCTCTTCTTGCCGAGGCTCACCGGCAGGGTGCGGACCAGCGCGCCGTTCTCGTACACGCTCATCTTCTTGGTCGCGTTGTCGACCTTCATCTCGAAGGCGCGTCCGATCTTCGCGGTCGCGCTCCGGTCGACGTTGCCGTAGCGGCCGTTGCTCAGCGGGATCCCGGCCAGCGCCAGCCGTACGGTGATGGTGGTGCCCGGCTTCCAGTACTCCGGCGCCCGGTAGTACGCCTGCGTGCCGTTGTCGACCCAGTGCCACGCGCCCGGCTGCGGCGGGTCGGTCTGCACGAACATCCGCTTCTGCACCGCGGCCCGGTCCTTCTTCGGGATGCCCGGCGAGAACTCGGCGACCACCGGCATCGCCACGCCGTACGTCTTGCCGCTGAACAGGTAGAGCCCGGAGCCGATCATCGACTTCGGCTTGGCCATCGTGGTGAAGGTACTGGTGCCCTGGTGGGTCTGGCCGTCGGCGCCGGTGCCCGTGACCGTGGCGGTGTACCGGGTGGCGTACTTCAGCGGGGCGGACGGCACCCAGGAAGAGCCGTCGCGCCGCAGCCGGCCCGCCACGGTGGTGCCGTTCGCCGCGGTGAGGACGACCTCCGACACCTTCCCGCCGCCGGGAACGGTCGCGCTGATCTCGGTGCTGACCGGGCGCTTGAGCGACCCGTCGGTCGGGTTCACCTTCAACGGTGCGGCAGCTGTGCCCGCCGGTTCGCTGGTCGTGCCGCCCGCTACGGCGCTCGGTACGACCTGCTGCTGGTCGGCAGCCCCGGCTGCCGTCTTCTTGTCGTCGTCCCCGCAGCCGGTCAGTGCCAGCGACGCCGTGAGAACCAGAGCGCCCAGCATCGCCCCGGCCCGCCCGAACCTGCCCATCCCCACCTCTGTTCTCGCGTGCCTGGCGCACATCGTGCCGTATCGCTGCCATGGCGTTGGGCCCCTTGCGCCTGCGGGTGGGAGATTTTGTACGGTTTTGCCCGTTAAGCTCGGCCGAAGAGGGGAGCCGGGGATCGGATTGGAACCCGGGTCGGGGGCCGTGCTAGTGTTCTCCCCGTTGCCAGCGAGCGCCGCTAGCTCAACTGGCAGAGCAGCGGACTCTTAATCCGCGGGTTCGGGGTTCGAGTCCCTGGCGGCGCACCAGCAGTAACACCCTCAGGGCCGGTCATTGAGACCGGCCCTGACCCTTTTGGTGACCCAGCGTCAGGCATCGAACAGATAACCGAGCTTGTCTGTGGTCGACCGCTGGGACTGCCGGGTCACCTCGACGTAGATCAGCTTCCGGAGTTCGGCGGCCTCGATCTGGACGGTAGCCAGATCGAGGCTCATGCCGTTCGGTTTGAGCGGGTCGGCGCTACTCGCGGCAGTCTTCGAGTATCGGGGCGGGCGAACGGTTAGTTCGGCCGGCGCCGGATCCACCAGAAGCAGGTACCGACCAGCGCCCCGGCGAGCACGAGGAAGATCCCGGTTTCCATCCATTGCAGCGGCCAGTAGTGGCTCGCGGGGTGGTAGGTGACTGTTTCGTGGAGGTCGTACGTGGCGAGGCAGGCGCCGATCTGACTCAGGTCTGGGGCGTCGCTCAGGCTGTCTGGGAAGCATTCGGGGTAACTGTCGATGCGGACCACCTGGCCGGCCGAGTTCTTCACGGGCGGCTGGGATGTCAGCCAGGCGCCTCGCGGTGTCGGCAGGTCGAAGTGGAATTCCGTCTGCGTGCCCCGGTAGTCGTGGAACTGGCTGGCGCTGGCCTGGTTGATCGGGAAGGTGGTTGTCGTCGACGGCAGCAGGTGGGGTCGGATGAGGGCGGGTACGAGTATCTGGATGGCGATGAACACGGCCAGGGTGATGGCCATGGCCGGAACGGTGCGGCGCAGCAGCAGTCCCAGCGTGGTACCCAGGGCGAAGGCGAACGCGGTGTAGCCGAGCGGGACGATGTCGCGTGAGGCGAAGGTCATCGCCGCCCACCGGTTGCCGTTGAGGTTGCCCAGCGGCCCGGCCCACCAGGTCAGCAGCCAACTGAGGGTCGCCGTGGTGGTGACCGCGGCGACGCCGACGACGGTGAGTTTGATCGCGAGCCACCGGGTGCGCGTGACGGTTTGGTTCCAGGCGAGTTGGTGCGTGCCGGTTTCCAGTTCCCGGCCGATCAGTGGCGCGCCCAAGAAGATGCCGATCAGCGCCGGTACGGCGATCACGAGGAGTTGCAGGAGCATCAACATGGGCTCATAGCTTCGCTGCAACTGGCTGAGCTGGGCACCCAACGCCCGCGCCGCGGGGGTCGCGCCGTCGCAGGCGTCCAGCGGGGCGCACGCGGCCAGGGCCGCGGCGTAGCTGTGGTGCATCGGCAACCCGGTGACCAGGAACACGATCCCCGCGGCGGCGAGCAGGGCGAGGACGGTGAGGGCCTGGGCACGGAACTGCCGCCAGGTCAGCCAGATCATCGCGCTTCTCCCGTCGGTTGCATCGCGCTATCGGCGCCCTGGTCGACGGGCCGCTCCAGGTAGGTCAGCACGAGGTCCTCCAGTTCGAGGTGTTCGGCGGACCAGTCCCCGGCGGGCAGGTCGCTTTCGCTTCGCACCACGAACGTGGACTGCCGGTCGGTGTGCTCCGCCGAGATGACCTTCAACCCCGCGGGCAGGTCGGACTCCTGGCGCCGCGTGCACACGATCCGGTGGTGCTGCGCGAGCAGATCATCGGTTTCGCCGGCGAGTTGTACGCGGGAGGAGACCAGCACGACCAGGTAGTCGCAGACGCGTTCGAGGTCGGAGACCAGGTGCGAGGAGAGGATGACGTTGGTGTCATGCTCGGCGACCGACTCCATCAGGTGGCGCAGGAAGTCGCGGCGGGCCAGCGGGTCGAGGCTGGCGACCGGCTCGTCGAGGATGAGCAGTTCGGGTCGCTTGGCCACCGCGACGGTCAGAGCGAGCTGGGCGCGCTGCCCGCCGGAGAGCTTGCCCGCCTTCTGCTTCGGGTTCAGGCCGAGTTGCTCGATGCGGGCCTGTGCGAGCTTCGCGTCCCAGGCCGGGTTCATCTTGGCGCCGAACTTCAGGTGGTCGGCGACGGACAGGCTCGCGTAGGTGGGCGTGTCCTGGGCGACGTACCCGACCCGGGCCAGTTGCGCGGTTGCGCCGTCGGGCTGTTCGCCCAGCACCTCGATCCGCCCCGTGGTCGGCGCGAGCATGCCGCAGGCGATCTTCAGCAGGGTGGTCTTGCCCGCGCCGTTGGGCCCGACCAGGCCGACGACGTGTCCCGGCGGGAGCTCCAGGGTGCAGTCGGCCAGCGCCTGGCGCTGGCCGAATCTCTTGCCGAGCGCGTGGGCTTGCAGGATCGCGTTCATTTCTCCTCTTCGGCGCTCTCGCGCAGGGTGTTCTGGAACATCGCCTCGATGCCCGGCTCGGTCAGGCCCGCAGCGCGGGCCTTGTCCATCCAGGCGCGCAGCTCCTGCTGCAGCGGACCGTGTTCGGTGAGCGATGCGTGGCCGAGCGATTGGGTGATGAAGGTGCCCACCCCCGGCTTTCCCGCGGCCAGGCCGAGGTGTTCGAGTTCGCGGTACGCCTTGCTCACGGTGTTCGGATTGATCGCCACCTTGGCGACCACCTCCTTGACCGTGGGCAGCTTGTCGCCCTCGGTGAGCAGCCCCAGCAGCAGCGCTTGCCGTACCTGCCTGACGATCTGCAGGTACGGCGCCATACCCGAGCGCGCGTCGACGTGGAAGTCGATCACCCATAATTCCGTTTCACTAGGTTACTAGTGAAATCAGGATGTATGAATGCCGGGGACGTGTCAAGCGGTGAGCACCTGTACTGAGTCTGGAACGCCGATGCGCAGCAAATGACCGGCGGAGCGGCCGACGATTCGTCCGGCACTTCCGGACAGGCGACCGCGACCCCGCAGGCGCCGACCCTGACCGCGACAGCGTCCACGGGGTCAGTCCGCGCGCCCTCGCCGAACGCATCGCCGGGACCCGCAGGACCGCGAGATCGCTGAAGACGCGTTGCACCGCTGGGCACCCGTCGCGGGGTGAGAGCGGAGGAAACGCATTTCACTATACGATTCCGTCATGCGAGCCTCCGGTCCCACTCTTCGCCGCCGCGTGGTCGCTTCTTTCGCCCTGGTTGCCCTGCTCGTCGTGGGTTGTACGGCCAGCAAGGTTCCGGACGACGCCGAGGTGACTGTTTCCGGGCGGCTGACTCGAGCCGACGGTGCACCGGCGGCCGGGGTGAGCGTCGTGCTCTACAAGGAACCGGACGCCGCAGAGGTCGTCGGCGGCATCTTGGCCACTGTCACGAGTCTTGGGCTGCTGTGTCTGGCTCGCGCCGTGGACGTGTGCAAGGGCGTCCGCAAGGCAAAGACCGACAGTGCCGGCACATACACGTTCCGGCTCACCGGTCGGGATACCCAGGGCACGTTCAATACCGCGTCGACCATGGGGCTCAGCGCCCAACTCGCCGGCGATACGGCGAACGGGCCGGCACTACATGCCCGATTCAAGATCCAGCGCACCCAGCTCGACGTACCGACGCTGGCCTTCTGGGAGCCGGCGGACCTGGCCGTACGGCCAGACCCCAGAGAGATCAGCGTGAAGTGGTCGGGCCGTCCAGCCCTGACGGATCGAACATCCCCGCGGTACAAGGCCACCGCAATCGCCGACAACGAAGCCAACGATGTGGTGTGGGAGGCCGAGGACGTGCGGCCGGGCGAGGCGTTGGACGCGCGGGCCATCGGGGATCTGCGGGGCTACCTCTACCTCACTGCCACCGCAGAGGTCAGGGACAACGGCACGACCTTCACCACGCTCCATGACAGTCAGCGCGTCGGTTTGGTCGGGGCTCTCGGGCCGCCCCGGTCACGCGGTCAGGAGTGCGCGGTCGCCGACCAGCAGGGCCAGCCGAAACCCCTCGTACCGTGTTCCCTGACCGACGGCGCATACGGACCGTCCTATCGGCACCAGGGGTGCCAGCGAATGAACGGCGCCGGGGCCCCGTCAACCCCTCAGCCGAACAGCTCGGCAAAAGCCTGCCAAGCCAACACCTTCCTGCAGGTCGACCTCGGCGCCCGCCGTCCGGTCGCGGCGGTTTTCGCGCATGGCCTGTCCGCTTCCGGCCCGGTCGTGATCGAAACGAGCGACGACGGAACCGCCTGGTCGCAACGGGCCGAGGCCCGCTGGTCGCGTTTCCTCAAAGTCGCCCTGCCGGCCGGAATCAACGCCAGATACGTCCGGCTGTCCGAGCAGCGCGGTTATGAGATAGCCGAGCTGAACGAACTTGCGGTGTGGCCGTAACCGCCGTTGACCCGACCGGCTGAAGAGCCGGGACGGGTGCCGCCGCTCGCACCCGTCAACCAGTGGTTGACGCTGGCCATGCGTCAACTTATGGTTGACGCATGACGGAGCCCTTGAAGATGACCCATCCCGTACGCCTCGACGACCTGATCGAAGGCATCAAGAAGGCGCACGCCGACGCGCTGGACCAGCTCGCCGACGCCGTGCTGGTGGCCGACCACCTGGGCGACATCGCCGACCACCTGATCGGCCACTTCGTCGACCAGGCCCGGCGCTCGGGCGCCTCCTGGACGGAGATCGGCCGCAGCATGGGGGTCAGCAAGCAGGCCGCCCAGAAGCGGTCCGCCGCGAAGGCCGAGACGGCCGCCGCGCTCGACCCGAACGCCGGGTTCGGCCGCTTCACCACGCGGGCGCGCAACGTGGTGCTGGCCTCGCAGGAGGAGGCGCGTACCGCCGGCAACGCCGAGATCGGTCCGGAACACCTCGCCCTCGGCCTGCTCGCCGAGCCGGACGGGCTCGCCGCCCGGCTGATCGAGGCGCAGGGCGTACCCCAGGAGCGGCTGCGGGAGGTCCTCACCGCCGCCCTGCCGGCCAAGGCCGACCAGCTCCCGGATCTGATCCCCTATGACGCGCGCGGCAAGAAGGTCCTGGAGCTCACCTTCCGGGAGGCGCTGCGGCTCGGCCACAACTACATCGGTACCGAGCACATCCTGCTCGCCCTCATCGAGGAGGAGGGCGGCGACGGGGTGCTGACCGGCCTGGGGCTGGAGAAGGCCACCATGGAGGCAGCGGTCAGCGGCGCCCTCGCCGAGTTCGCGCGGCGGCGCTGACCCGCCCGCGGGGGATCCGGATCCCCCGCTCGGGGAGCCCCGGACGATTCCCGGCCGGCAGAGTCTGAGCTGGCGCGTCGGTGCCCATGGCGGGCACCGACGGCACCCGGTACCGCCAGCCGGGTACGCGGCTCGGGGCGCGTACCCGGCGTGGCGGGGCCGTCAGTCGGCGGTGGGGAAGCCGTACCGCTCGGCGTGCTCCGGGTCGGCCGGGTCGATCTGGCGGATGCCGGCGTCGGCGAGTCGCTTGTTGACCTCGTCGAGGCGCTCGCGCACCAGCCGGGCCTCCTCCTCGGTGACCCGGCCGCGATGCGGCTTCCCGGCGTGCTCGATGGTGCCGTAGTCGACCTTCTCCGCGCCCCGCCGTGCCTTCGGCGGTTTGACCCGCTCGGCGGTACGCAGGAGCTGCGCCATCGGCACGTCGGTCGCCATCGCGTCGAACTCGCTGGCGGTCAGCACCACCCGGCGCGGCTCGCCGCCGCCGTGCTTGTCGTGGATCTCCACCACCGCCACGTCCAGCGCCGCGTCGTCGATGCTCTCCACCTCGACGGGGGTGGCGTCCAGTTGCACGGGCCCGGCGACCAGGTCAGGGTGCTCCAGCACGACGACCTTTACCACCTCGTCGTCGGCGCGCAGCACCGTGCCACTGAAGTCGGAGACGTGGATCGTCTTCTTGCCCATGCGCGGAGCTTCTCCTGTCGTAGACCGGGATTCGGACCACAAGACGCTACCGCACACATGTGCGAAGACCCCGGGTGGAGCGCCCGGGTGTGTCGCCGCCGCCGACCCGTCCGTCGGGCCGGACGTCAGCGGCTGTTGAGGCCGTGCCGGGTCGAGGTGCCGGCCGGCAGCGCGTTCAGCTCCGCCCAGGAGAGCTGGCCGGCGCTCCGGGCCTCCCGGTGGGCCGGCTGCGCCGGAAACCCTTCGGCCGGCCCGGCAGCCGGCCAGCTGCGCTCAATTTCCTGCTGGTACCGGTCATTCGGCTGATTCGGCATGACCATTACCGTCCCAAAGAAATTTGTCCATGTATGGAAATGGATATGACGCAGCGTCGATGCGTCAGGTTCCCGTCGCCGGTAACCGGACGACGAATCGGCAGCCGCCGGCGACGTTCTGTACGTCTACCCGCCCGCCGTGCGCGTCAACCAGACCGTGGACGATGGCCAGCCCCAACCCGCCCGATCCCTCGACGCCGCCGTTGCCGGGGCGCGGGGTCCGCGCCGGCTCACCCCGGAACGCCACGTCGAACAGGCGGGGCAGGTCCCCCTCGGGGATGCCACCGCAGGTGTCCGTCACGGCCAGCCACGCGCTGTCGGAGTCGCGGCCGGCATCCACCCGTACGGTGCCGTCCTCCGGGGTGTAGCGGACCGCGTTGAGCAGCAGGTTGCCCACCACCCGAGCCAACTCCGGCTCGCTCGCGGCCACCGTCGGCCAGCCCGACTCGGCGGCCACCAGCCGGATCCGCCGGGCGGCGGCCAGCGGCGCGGTGCTGGCCAGGGCGTCCGAGACCACGTCGCCGAGCGGCACCGCGGACAGCGACAGCCGCAGCGCACCCGCGTTGATCCGGGAGAGCTCGAACAGGTCGTCCACCAGCCGGGTCATCCGGTCGGTCTCCAACCGGATCCGGCGGTGGTACTCGGCCACCGTCCCCGGGTCGTGGACCACCGCGTCCTCCAGCGCCTCGGCCATCGCCCGCAGGCCCGCGAGCGGGGTGCGCAGGTCGTGCGAGACCCAGGCGACCAGGTCCCGGCGGCCCTTCTCGATCCGCCGCTCCCGCTCCCGCGCCTGGTCCGCCCAGACCGCGGCGGCGGCCAGCCGGCGGCCGAAGAGCCAGCCGACCGCGAGGCTCACCACCGCGGCGGCCGAGACGGTGATCAGCACCACCTCCAGGTCGTGCGGGGAGAGGAACATCGCCTCGGCGACCACCGCCACCCCGGCCACCACCGCGCTCACCGTGACGGTCAGCAGCACGACGATGTGCCCGGTGATCGACCGCCCACGCAACAGCCGCAGGGCGATCGCCCCGACCAGGCCGACGCCGAGCGCCGCGACCAGCGCCACCCCGAAGATCAGCGCCAGGTCACGCATCGCCCGGCTCGTAGCGGTAGCCGACGCCCCAGACGGTGACGATCCGGCGCGGGTTCGCCGGGTCCGCCTCGATCTTCTCCCGCAGCCGTCGCACGTGGACCGTCACGGTGGACTGGTCGCCGAAGCTCCAGCCCCACACCCGCTCCAGCAGTTCGGCCCTTCGGAACGCCCGCGCCGGGTGCCGCATCAGGTGCGCCAGCAGGTCGAACTCGCGCAGCGTCAGGGTCAGCTCCCGGCCGTGCAGCCGGGCCACCCGGGGCCCGGTCTCCACCGCCAGGCCGTCGTCGGTCAGCACCTCGGCGGGTACGCCGGGCGGCTCGCCGCCGACCCGGCGCAGCACGGAGCGGACCCGCAGCACCAGTTCCCGGGGGGAGAACGGCTTGCTCAGGTAGTCGTCCGCGCCCAGTTGCAGGCCGAGGATCCGATCGGCCTCGTCGCCGCGCGCGGTCAACATGACGATGGGTACGCCGTCCGGCCGCTCGCGCAACCGTCGGCACACCTCCAGCCCGTCCAGCACCGGCAGCATCAGGTCGAGCACCACCAGCTGGGGTGGGTGGCGGGCCACGGCGGCGAGCGCGGCGGCCCCGTCCCCGGCGTGGCTCACCTCGTAGCCCGCGTGCTCCAGGTAGCGGCAGACCACGTCGGCGACCGTCCGGTCGTCGTCGACCACCAGTACCCGCTGCGCCACCGCGAACCTCCCGTCGTCGGGTCAGCGTATCGACGGACCGGCTAGTGGATCTATTGCGAGTTCCTTACGGGCGAGGCGGGCGTACCGTGATCACGACAAGCGTGACGGCCGGGCGAGGAGGTGTGCCGCGTGCTGGACCGGCGGTTGTTCCTGCACCTGGCGACCTGGCTGGGGCAGTGGCCGGCCGGGCCCGGGCTGCACGTGGTCCGCTCGCACCGCCGGGCCCGGCCGGCATGGGACGGCCGGCTGCGGCCCGCCCTCGCTGTCGCGTCGCCCGACTGCGCGATCCTCTCGGTGCCACCGGACCGGGTGCCCGCGGTCCGGGCCCTCGGGTCCGCGCGGCCGCTCGACGAGCTGCTGCCCGCCCTGCCGGCGGCGGTCGGGCTGCCGGAGTTCACCACCCACACCGGCAGGTTCCGGTGGAGCACCGCCCCGGCACCGCTGCCCGACGCCGGCGAGTGGATCCCGCCGACCGCGCCCGGTCTGCCGCCCTGGCTGCGGCTCTTCGACGGGGAGGTGCTGGTGGTACGCGACGCCGACGGGCGCTACCTGGCCGGCGCGGGGATCAAACGGCACGACGCGTACGGGCACGAGCTGGCCGTCGGTACGGTGCCGGGCGCCCGGGGACGGGGGCTGGCCCGGCGGCTGGTCGCGCAGGCGGCCCGGCGGGTGCTCGACGAGGGAGCGGTGCCCACCTATCTGCACAACTTCGACAACCACGCCTCAGCCCGGGTGGCCGAGGCGGCCGGCTTCCCGGACCGGGGCTGGACCTCGTACGGCGTCTCCCCCCGCTGACCGCGGGTGGGTGCGGATCGCGGGTGGGCGCGGACCGTGGATCCCGGGCCGGATCCACGGTCCGCAGCCTCTCCTCCCAGGTCC
Organism: Micromonospora sp. NPDC007230; assembly: GCF_042869115.1. NCBI lineage: Bacteria > Bacillati > Actinomycetota > Actinomycetes > Micromonosporales > Micromonosporaceae > Micromonospora > Micromonospora sp. NPDC007230. The sequence continues at coordinate 231,749 of NZ_JBIAFE010000004.1, forward strand.
CGTCATGGGTAACGCTAAGTGTTGGCGTGCTGCTGGAGCAAGGGGTGATCGGCGGTTTGGTGCTGTCCGGTAATGGACTTGACCTGCGGTTTAGTCGGGGCTGGCGGCCTTCGCTGGTCAGTGACGCAGCGTGTGGATGATGGTGAGCACCTGGCGGGTCACGGGGCGCAGCACCCGCAGCCGGGACAGCCCCACCAGCCGGTCGACCAGCGGCACCGCGCCGTCGATCAACTGCCGCGTCTTCACCTGCCCCGGCGAGCGGTCGTGCACCCAGTAGAGCACCACGCCCATGTACGCCAGCCAGAGCAGCTCCGGCAGCGCCGGCCGCAGTTCGGCGTCCACCCGGGCGGTGGAGCCTTCCAGCACCTCGCGGAAGAGCGCGATCGACGCCTCCCGTGGCTCCGACGACTCCGACGAGAACGGGCTGAGCGGCGAGGTCGGCTCCGCCGCCGTCTTGAAGAAGGTGGCCGCGAACGAGTGGTACGGCGTCAGCACGTCCACCCCGGCGTGCAGCACCCCGGCCAGCCGGGCGGCGAAGTCCCGCTCCCGGGCCAGCGTCGGCGCGGCCGCCGCCCGGTGCTCGTGCTGGGTGCCCGCGTAGAACTCCTGGATCAGGTGTTCCTTCGAGCCGAAGTAGTAGTAGGCGTTGCCCACCGCCACGCCGGCCTCCTGGGCGATAGCCCGCATGGTGGTGCGGGTGTAGCCCCGCTCGCGGAACAGCCGCATCGCGGTGTCCAGGATCAGCTGCCGGGTCTGCTCACCCCGGGCCGTCGCCCCGGTGGTCGGGCCATCCGCACCGGTCGTCGACGCAGTCTGCTCGGTCATCGTGGTCACCGTATCCCGGGTCCGGCCAGGGCTGGCGGACCAGTTCGCGTACCGAGGAGGCGGTCGCCACCACCCGCCGCGCCAGCGGCAGCAGGTCGCGGCGGGCCAGCCGGTCCGCGGTCCGGCGGTGGTCGGCCAGCGCCCAGAGGCAGGCGAACCAGGCACCGTCGCCCGCGTACACCGCGCCGGTGTCGGCCACCACGGTCAGGTCCCGCAGGGTCGCGTCGTGGTCCAGCCCGGGGAAGCGCCGCCGGGCCTCAACCGAGCCGGCCGGCACGAACTCCAGGGGTACGAGCTGAGCGCGCGACGCGAGCCACTGCCGGGCGGCCCGGCACATCGGGCAGTGCGCGTCGTAGAGGACGGTGAACCAGCGGATCCCATCGGCCCCGTGCCCGGTGGGATCCGCCGGCTGCCAGCCCGGTACGAGCGTCATCGCACCGGTGGCGTCGGGCCGGCCGGTGGCGTGGGCCCGGTGGGCGGTGTCGGGCCGGTCTGGGGTGCCGGGCCGGCGGGGTTGACCGGCCGGGCGCCGGGCTGCGCGGGCAGGTAGCCCACCGGGGCGAGCGGTGGGTGGGCGGCGGCCGCCTGCTGGCGGAGCCGACCGCGCCGGTACCGGCCGAGCGCGAAGACGTTGAAGAAGTGCAGCGCGCCGAGCACCAGCAGCACCCACCCCACCTTCATGGACAGCTCCTCCAGCGCCTGGCTGGTGGTGCCCACCGCGTCGGCCTCCTTCATCGCCACCGTCACGTAGCCGAGGTTGAGCAGGTAGAAGCCGACCACCAGCAGGCTGTTGACCGCGTCCGCCAGCCGCTTGTCGGCGAAGACGTCCTCCAGGAAGACCAGCCCGTTGCGGGACAGCGCCCGGGCCACCCAGACGGTCAGCCCAATGCTGACCGCAAGGTAGGCCAGGTACATCCAGACCTTCACGTCCATCTCGTCGCCCTTCTTGAACGCGTTCAAATCGAAGCCGCGCTCAGCGTACGACAGGATTTGAACGTGTTCAAGAGAGGGGCGACGCCGACGCGCGACCGCGCGGACTGGTCACCGGCCGCGCCAGGGAGGCGGCGGCCGGCGAGGCGCAGCCGATCCCGTCGGAGGGCGCCCGCCGCGACGCTACGAAGGGGCGCGGCGGCCAGCGAAGTCGGAAAGCATCCCGTCGGGGCTGCCTGCCGCGGCGCTAAGAACGTGATGACGTGAACGGATCGGTCCGGCGGAGGTGGTCCTCGTTGGGCCCTTTCGAGCTGATGGCGTGAACGACTCGGCCCGGGCGACCAGGCCGAATCGTTTGCGCCATCAGCTCTGTAGGGCCGCACAGTTACCAGTCCGTCGCCCCACGAACGCTCACCCGGCGGGCGCCCGCGTGGGCAGCGCCCGGCGGGGGCGTCCGACACGACGATGCCGAGCGGATGGGCCGGCCGGGCCCGACATACGACGATGCCGAGCGGAGGGGCCCGGCCCGGGCCCGACACAGGACGGCGCCGAGGGGAGGGGCCCGGCCCGGGCCCAACACAGAACGACGCCGAGCGGAGGGCCCGGCCTGCGCTCGGCGGGCGACCGCCGCGGTGGGGCGGCTCAGCCGGTCAGGCCGAGCACCTCCGCCGCGGCCCGGCCGTTGGCGTGGCTGGCGCCGTACGTGGTGACGAAGGCGCGGGCGCCGGCGGGCCGCCAGGCACCCGGCCAACCCATCTCCACCACGGTCACCGGGTGCGCGGCAGCCAGCGCCTCGACCAGTTCCCGCGCCCCGGGCAGCCGGTGCAGGTGGCGGCCGACCAGCACGATGGGCCGGTCCCCGGCCCGCCGGCGCAGCTCGTCCGGGTCGGTCTTGCCCGCGACGGCGCGGACCTCCTCGGCCCGGGCCAGGTGCGGCCCGAGCCCCCACGGCACCCGGCCCTCGGCAATGGTCGAGGTGGCGTGCACCTGCACCACCAGCGGCGCGATCAGGCCGGTGACGTCGCCCTCGACCCGTACCGCGCGCAGGGCGGCGGCGTAGCCGAGGCCATCCGGGCCGCTGGTCGGCGTGCCGGCCGTCCCGGTCCAGGCGGCCAGTTCGGCGGCACGGCCGGCCGCCTCCTCGACCCGGGCCCGGTCCAGCCGGCCGTCGCCGAGCGCGCCGACGATCTCCTCGACCACCAGCTCCACCAGGTCGGCGTCCACCTTGGCGCCGATGCAGAGCAGGTCCGCGCCGGCGGCCAGCGCGCGTACGGCGGCCGGACCGACCCCGCCCGCGGCCAGCGCGGCCCCCTTCATCTCCAGCGCGTCGGTGATCACGGCGCCGGTGAAGCCGTACTCGCCGCGCAGCAGGTCGACCAGGACCGCCCGGCTGAACGTGGCCGGACCGTCGCCGGTCAGCGCCGGCACCCGGATGTGCGCGGTCATGACGGCGCGTACCCCGGCGTCGACCACCGCGGCGAAGGGCGGCAGGTCCCGCGCGCGCAGCACCGCCGGGGGTACGTCGACGGTGGGCAGTTCGTAGTGCGAGTCGGCGACGGTCGCGCCGTGGCCGGGGAAGTGCTTGGCGCAGGCGGCGACGCCGGCGGACTGGAGGCCGGCCACCGCGGCGGCCGAGTGGGCGGCCACCCGGAGCGGGTCGGCCCCGAACGAGCGGGTGCCGATCACCGGGTTCTCGTCGGCGGTGTTCACGTCGACCGTCGGCGCCAGGTCGAAGGTGATGCCGAGCGCGGCCAGTTCGGCGCCGATCGCCGCGTACACCTGGCGGGTCAGCGTCACGTCGTCGACCGCGCCGAGCGCCGCGTTGCCCGGGTACGGGCTGCCGGTGGCGTGGGCCAGCCGGGTGACGTCGCCGCCCTCCTCGTCGATCGCGATTATCGCGTCCGGGCGGCCGGCGCGCAGCTCGGCGGTGGTCGCCGCCACCTGGGCCGGGTCGTGGATGTTGGTGCCGAACAGGGTGTGCCCGGCGAGCCCTTCGGCGAGCAGGTCCACCGCCCAGTCGGGCGGGACCGGGCCGGGGTACGCGGCCAGCAACGTGCCCAGCGCCAGCCGACGGAGTCCTGGATCCAGGCCCACGAGTCTCCCCTTTCCCTGCCGGGTCGTCCGACGACTCAGGATCGGAGCGGCCGATACGCTAGCGGACACCCCTCGGCAGGACTTTTTGTGGTTAGCAAACTTTACTGAAAATAGAGGACCTGGCATGAGTGCGACCCGGCTGCCCGGCACCCCCCGCCTGTTGCGGGCGCTCAACGACCGCGCGGCGCTGGAACTGCTCCTCGAGCGCGGGCCGCTCACCCGGGCCCGGCTCGGCGAGCTGACCGGGCTCTCCAAGGTGACCGCGTCTCAGCTCGTCGAGCGGCTGGAAGAGCGCGGGCTGGTCACCCGGGTCGGCGAGCAGGCCGGCGGGCGGGGCCCGAACGCCCAGCTCTACGCGGTCCGGCCCGGCAGCGCGTACGTGGTCGGCGTGGATGTCGACGCCGAGCGCGTGGTGGCGGCCTGCGCCGACATCACCGGGGCGGTGATCGGCCGGGTCGAGCAGTCGACGAAGGACACCGACGACCCGGTTGGCGTGGTGCACAACGCCGTGGTCGAGGCGGCGAGCAGCGCCGGCGCGGAGCTGTCGAGCGTACGGCGGATCGTGCTCGGCACCCCCGGTCTGGTGGACCCGGGCACCGGCGACATCACCTTCGCGTTCAACCTGCCGCGCTGGCACCGCGGCCTGCTCGCCGCGCTCCGCGAGGACCTGCACACCCCGGTGGTCTTCGAGAACGACGTCAACCTGGCCGCCGTCGCCGAGGCCCAGTCCGGCGCGGCGCAGGGCGTCTCGGACTTCGTCCTGGTCTGGGTGGGCGCCGGCGTCGGCCTGGCGATCATGCTCGGTGGCCGGCTGCATCACGGCAGCAGCGGCGCGGCCGGCGAGATCGGCTACCTGCCGGTGCCCGGCGTACCCATCCCGCGGGACGTCTCGAAGCGGGCCAAGCCTGCGTTCCAGCAGCTCGCGGGCGCCGACGCGGTCCGTGCGGTGGCCGCCGAGCACGGCTTCGCCGCGGAGAGTGCGGCCGACGCGGTGCGTGCCGCCATCGCCGCCGGCACGGCCGGCGGATCGATGCTGGACGAGTTGGCCCGCCGGCTGGCCCTCGGGGTGGCCAGCACCTGCGTGGTGCTCGACCCGCCGCTGGTGGTGCTCGCCGGCGACGTGGGGCAGGCAGGCGGGGCGGCGCTGGCCGAGCGGGTGCAGCACGAGGTGGCGGCGATCACCCTGGTCCGGCCGCGGGTGGTCACCACCGGGCTCACCGAGGAGCCGATCCTGCGCGGCGCGCTGCGCACCGCGCTCGACGCGGTGCGCGACGAGGTGTTCGGCTCGACGGTCGGTTGACCGTCCGCCCGTCGTCGCCCACGCCGCCATGTGAAGGAATTCTTCACGAGCTGGCGATCGTCTGCAAGGAGTTGCCGGTGCGGCCCCGGCGACGGGAGCCGCACCGGCCCGGCTCAGATCAGGTCGCGGCGGCGGAACGCGGCGAACGCGGCCCCGACCAGCACCACGGCCAACCCGAGCAGCACCGCCAGCCCGGGTCGCCAGGTCAGGGTGTACAAGCCCTCGCAGAAGCCGGAGATGTCGCCCTGGCAGGCGCTGCGATCCCAGAACTCGACCTCACCGCTGAGCCAGGCGCCCAGGTAGCTGGAGAGCATCCACTGGTCCGGACGGGCCGCGTCGAGGATCTGCAACACCAGCCGCGCCCCCAGTTCCCACACCACCAGGTACGCGGCCACCGTGCCGAGCGCCGCGGCGGTGTGCCGGCCCAGCGTCGCGATGGCGAAGCCGACCGCCGCGGCGATCAGCACCAGCGCCATCCCCCGCCCGTGCTGGGCGCCCAGCGACGCCCAGAACGACCCGTCCATCGGTCCGGGGTACCCGACCGTCTGGCCGATCAGCCAGAACACGGTCAGATACGCCGCCGACGCCACCGCGGAGAACACCAGCAGCCCGGCGAGCAGCGTGCCGAGCTTGGCGCCGAGCACCGCCCACCGGCGGGGTCGCCACAGCAGCAGGTTGACCACGCCACCCGAGTTCAGATCGGCGCCGATGTATGAGGCCCCGACCAGGAAGCCGAACAGCACCAGGAACGCGATCAGGAAGTAGAGCAGCGGCTTGGCCTCGGTGGCGAAGACGAACACTCCGCTGAGGTAGTCCGAGGTGGTCGGCAACCGCTCCATCCGCCCCGGGTCCACCTCGGCGCAGTCCTTGGGCACGTAGTCGTGCTCCTGCGGCTCCACGGTCCCGGCCTTGATGGCCAGGCAGCGATCGTGCGCCGCCTCCAGCTGCGCGATCTGCTCCGCGGCCTGCGCCCGGGCCCGGCTCAACTCCTCGGCCGAGGGCTGGTGTGAGCCGGCCAGCGTGGTCCCCGCGGTCACCGCGAAGGCGACCAGCAGCAGCACCACCATCAGTTGCACGAAGCGGCGGGCGGTCAGCCGCTCCAACTCGGCACGGACCAGGTTCACGCGTCCACCTCCTGGCTCTCGCGCGCGTCGAGATCGATCACCACGTCGTCCGAACCGGCCGGTGGGCGTATCGACCCGTCCACCTGCCGGGGCACCGTGGGGTGCGGGGTGGTCCCGGTCAGCTCCAGGAAGACGCTCTCCAGGTCCGGGCGGAGCGGAATCAGCTCCCGCACCCAGAGACCCTGCTCGCCCAGCGTGCGGCTGATCAGCTCCGGGTCGTCGACCCCGGCGACCAACAGGTGCTCGGGATGGGCGGTGACCGACATGCCGGCCTGGGCCAGCAGCTCCACGGCCCGCTCCGGCTCGGCCACCCGGACCTGCCACTCGTGCTGGTCGAAGCCGTCCAGCACCTCATCCACCCGCCCGTACGCCACCCGCCGACCCCGGCTGATGATCGTCACGTGGTCGCAGATCAGCTGGATCTCGGCCAGGATGTGGCTGGACAGCAGCACGGTCACCCCGGACGCCGCGAGGGAGCGCATCAGGTCCCGCATCTCCCGGATACCGGCCGGGTCCAGCCCGTTGGCCGGCTCGTCGAGGATCAGCAGCTCCGGGCTCTTGAGCAGCGCCGACGCGACGGCCAGCCGCTGTTTCATGCCCAGCGAGTAGCCCTTGACCCGCTCCTCGCTCCGATCCCGCAGTCCGACCTGCTCCAGCACCTCGTCCACCCGGCCGGTGGGCACGCCTCCGGCCACCGCGAGCAGCCGCAGCGTACGGCGGGCGGTGAAGTTGCCGAAGAACTGTGGACTCTCGACGATCGCGCCGACCCGCCCGGCCACCTCCGGCAGCCGCTGCGGAGAACTGGCCCCGAGCACGCTCATCCGGCCGGCGTCGGCCCGCACCAGCCCGAGCAGGGCGCGCAGCGTGGTGGTCTTGCCCGAGCCGTTCGGCCCGAGGAAACCGTGGATCTGCCCCGACTCGACCAGCAGGTCGAAACCGTCGACGGCGACCCGGCGCCCCTGGCGCAGGGTGTGGAACGTCTTGCGGAGACCGGCGATCTCGATGACCGCGCTCATCCCCGCGGCTCCTGGCAGGCGTCGGGCATGAACCATCCTCCGGGTGTGGTGACCAACGACACGGTGCCCCACCCTATGGCGGCGACCCCGCCCGTGGGGGGCAGCGCGCGGGCTGCGTGGTTGGATGGACCGGTGACTCATGACCTGGATGTGGTGGTCAGCCTCGACGGGATCGGCGTCAAACGCTCCGGCACCGCGCTGCTGCACGACCTCGACTGGCGGGTCGAGCTGGACGAACGCTGGGTGGTGCTCGGCGCGAACGGCGCCGGCAAGACCACCCTGCTCAACCTGGCCGCCGGCCGGCTGCACCCGACCACCGGCACCGCGCACGTCCTCGGCGAGCGGATCGGCCGCACCGACGTCAACGAGCTGCGGACCCGCATCGGCCTCTCCACCGCCGCGCTGGCCGAGCGGATTCCCGGCGACGAGCGGGTCGCCGACGTCGTGGTCACCGCGGCCTGGTCGGTGGTGGGCCGCTGGCGGGAGAACTACGACCGCACCGACGAGCTGCGCGCCCAGTCGCTGCTGCACCAGCTCGGCGTCGGCCACCTCGCCGAGCGGGCGTACGGCACGCTGTCGGAGGGGGAGCGCAAGCGGGTGCAGATCGCCCGCGCCCTGATGACCGACCCCGAGCTGCTGCTCCTCGACGAGCCGGCCGCCGGGCTCGACCTGGGTGGGCGCGAGGACCTGGTCGCCCGGCTCGCCGAGCTGGCGTACGACCCGGACGCCCCGGCGCTGGTGCTGGTGACCCACCACGTCGAGGAGATCCCGCCCGGCTTCACCCACGCCCTGCTGCTGCGCGAGGGCGGCGTGGTGGCCCAGGGTCTGCTCGCCGACACGCTCACCGCCGACAACCTGTCGAAGACCTTCGGCCTGCCGCTGGTCGTGCAGCGCACCGGCGACCGGTGGACCGCCCGGGCCGCGTGACCGGAGGAGGGGCCACCGTGCCGCAGACCCGGGTCGCCGTGGTGGGCAGCGCCAACATGGACCTGGTCGGCACCGCCGCCGCGCTGCCCCGCCCCGGCGAGACCGTGCTCGGCAGCGACTTCGTGATGCTGCCCGGCGGCAAGGGCGCCAACCAGGCCATCGCCGCACTCGCCGTCGGCTGGGGCGAGGGCCGGGACCTCGTCGACGCGGTGCACTGGGCGACGGCGGCCGGCGCGGCCTGCGCACGCCGGCTCGGCGCGTCGGTGGCGATGCCCCGCCGGGGGGAGATCGACGAGCTGTACACCCCGCCGGCCTGACCGGCTACGCCACGCCGGCCCGGAACGCCCGCCGGTACGCCGACGGCGACGTGCGCATCGCCCGCCCGAAGTGGTGCCGGTAGGTGACCGGACTGTCAAAGCCCACCGCCGCGGCGATCTCCGCCACCGGTGCATCGGTCGTCTCCAGCAGGGCGAGGCTGGCCCGCACCCGCTGGTCGATCAGCCAGCGGATCGGGCTGGCACCGGCGGCCCGGGCGAAGTGCCGTAGGTAGCTGCGGGTCGACATGTGCGCCTGCCGGGCCAGCGCCGCCACGGTCAGCGGCTCGGCCAGGTGGCGGACCGCCCAGGCCATGCTGGCGGCGATCCGGTCGTCGTCCGGGTCGACGCTCACCGGCGCCTCGATGAACTGGGCCTGCCCACCCTCCCGGTGCGGCGGGATCACCAGCCGACGGGCCACCGCGTTGGCGACCGCCGCCCCGAAGTCGCGGCGGACCACGTGCACGCAGAGGTCCAGCCCGGCGGCGCTGCCCGCGCTGGTGAGGATGTCGTCATCGTCCAGGTAGAGCACGTCCGGGTCGACGGTGACCGCCGGGTGACGCCGGGCCAGCAGGTCCGCGTACCGCCAGTGGGTGGTGGCCCGCCGGCCGTCGAGCAGACCCGCCCCGGCGAGGGCGAACGCGCCGGAGCAGATCGACATCAGCCGGGCGCCTCGCCGGTGCGCCCGACGCAACGCGGCCACCAGCTCCGGCGAAGGGTCGGCGGTGACGTCCGGCACCCCGGGCAGGATCACCGTGCCGGCCTCGGCGAGGGTCGCCAGGCCGTGCGGCGTGTGCAGAGCGGCCCCGCCGACGACCGGCACCGGCCCGGGGCGTTCCGCGCAGACGGTGAGCCGGTACCAGTCGACCTCCAGCTCCGGGCGGGGCAGCCCGAACACCTCGGTCACGATGCCGGTCTCGAAGACCGACATCCCCGGGTACGCGAGCACCGCCACGGTACGGTCCACGGGAGCCATGGCGGGATCTTAGCGAAGGACGACGACCACGCCACTCCCGCCGCTGCCGGCCGGAGCCGCAGGATCGGGGCATGACGTTCTCCGTACCGCCGGCCGAACCGGCGACCGCTGCCGCCCACTTCCTCGCCCGACTCAGCTTCGAGACCGACGTCAGCGACGTGCACGCCGCCCTGACGGCAGGCACGCCCGGCCTGGTGGTGGTCGACTCGCGCGGGGCCGCGGCCTGGCGGCAGGGGCACCTGCCGGATGCGGTGCACCTGCCCACGGCCGAGATCGCCGCCGGCGCCGCCGAGGTGGTGCCGGCCGGGTCGACGGTGGTGACGTACTGCTGGGGGCCGGGCTGCAACGGGGCCACCCGGGCGGCGCTGGAGTTCGCCCGGCTCGGCTGGCGGGTGAAGGAGATGATCGGCGGCTTCGAGTACTGGGCACGGGAGGGGCTGCCGGTGGTAACCCCGGAGGGGACCGTCCGCCGCCGGGTGGACGAGCTGACCGCGCCCCGCGCCGCCGTGACCTGCGACTGCTGAGCCCCGGTGCGACCGGCCGCAGCCCCCGGTCGGCCCGGTCAGTTGGCTGCGGCGTCCCGGTCGGTGGGGTCGTCGACAAGGCGCTCGCCGCGGCGGCGGAGCATGCCGAGGCCCGGGATGCCGGCGACGGCGAGCTTGAGGTCGCGGGTGACGGCGAGCAGGTCGTGCAGGTCGGGGCCGACCCGGTCCAGGGTGGCCAGGATCGGCAGCACGTCCGCGGTCAGGTGCTCCTTCAGCTTCGGCAGCTCGTCGACCAGCCGGATCGCGGCGGTCACCTCCTCCGGGCTGAGTTGCTCGACGAACCGGGCCGCCATCGGCGCGGCCCGCCGCAGCGCCGGCTCGTACGCCGCCAACAGCTCAGCGGCGGTGCCGGTCGCCGCCTCGGCCTCGGCCACCACCGCGCCCGCCGCCCGGGCCACCTGGTCGGCCTCGCCGACCACCACGCCGGCGGCGGCGGAGACGCGCTCGGCCTCGCCGACCGCCGCGGCGGCGGCCGTGGCGACCTCGGTGGCCGTCTCAATGGCCCTGGTGGCGGCGGCGCTGATCACGCCGACCTCCCGGACCGCAGCCTCCGCGTCGGTGAGCACCCGGTCGGTGCGGTCGAGCGTGCCCTCGATCCGGTCGACCACCCCGTTGATCCGGCGCAGCAGCAACTCCACGTCGTCGAGCACCGCGAAGGCACGGGCCGGCACGGCGGCGAACGCGGCGGCCGAGCCGAGCGCCTGGTCCAGGGCGGAACGGGTGAGCCCGACGACGGCGCCGGGGCGGGGGAGGGAAATCGCCATGCCCACCAGTGTGCGTTGCCCCGACCAGCATCGCCGGGTGGAGCGGTCAGCGGCGCTCGCCCTGCTGCTCGACGGCGCGCTGCACCGCCCGGTAGATCTGCCCGAACCGCAGCGCGTCCGGTGTCCGCAGCAGCATCACCTCCCGTCCGTGGTGCTGCACCCACAGCTCGTGCACCCGGTTGCCGCGGTCGTAGGAGCGGTCCAGCCAGCCGAGCGGCACCTCCAGAAAGGGGGTGAGCACGAGCGCGGCGACCGCGCAGCCGGCCAGGACGACCAGGGCCAGCTGCCAGTTGCCCCGGTCCTGCGCGGCCCAGGCGAGGGACAGTACGCAGACCACGGCCACCAGCGGCGGCAGCGACAGGAGCAGGACCAGGACGCCGCGGCCGAGGACCCGGGACCGCACGGCCAGGGTGGTCGGTCCGCGCGCGTGCCAGACGTACGTGACGTCGGCGAGGGTGACGACGTGCCCGCCCGCGTGGATGGCCTCGGAGGTGACCTGTACCGCGTCGTCCCGGTAATAGAGGGTCATCACTCAGATTAACCACCCGGTTTCAAGCCCCGGTGCTGGCGAGAGCCGCATTCGCGGGGCGGGGCCGGCGGCCCGATGGCTGCGCATCCCCTTTGGAGCTGAATCGCTTGCGATGTCACGTCCGGGCGCGGCTGCGGGCCCGAATCGTCTGCGACATCAGCTCCAAAGGGGGCGAACAGGAGTGCCTGCGGTCCGGGCTCGGGGTTCCGGCTCCAAACCCAGACCGGCCGCGGGGACAACGGAAACACGCTCGGCCGGGTAGCGTCCGAGCGCATGACGGACCGGAACGGCGCCGGTGCCCCGGCGGGCCTCAGCGAGCAGGAGCGCAACGTCGAGGTGGTCCGCCGGTACCTGCGGACGTTCGTCACCAAGGACCTGGCCGAGTTGGCCGAGGTGGTCGCCGAGGACGTGGAGATCTACGGCTCGGGCACGGCGGTGCGCGGCCGCCACTACCCCGAGGCCGCCGTCTCCTCGCCCGGGTTGACCGTCGTCGACCAGGAGATCCTGGAGCTCTTCGCGGCGGAGGACCGGGTGGTCGTCTCGCTGGCGCAGACGTACCGGCGGGACGCCACCGGGGCGACGACCGTGCAGAGCGCCTGCAAGATGTACCGGCTGGCCGGCGGGCGGATCGTCCAGTTCTGGGGCGAGCAGGACACCTATGGCCTGCTGCGCGGCCTGGGGCTGCTGCCGGACGAGCCGATCGCCTTCTGACGGCGGGGCACCTGCCCGCTCTCCATGGCGCGCTGCACCGCACGGTAGATCTGGCCGAAGCGCAGCGCGTCGCCGCTGCGCAGCAGCCGCACCGGCTGGCCCCGCCAACGCGCCCACATCTCCAGCTCCCGGCTGCCCCGGTCGTAGGAGCGGTCGAGGTGTTCGAAGAGGACGTCGGCGAGCGGCCCGACCCCGAGGCCGACGAGCACGGAGGCGCCCACGATGGCGATCGTCACCACCGGCGCGGGCCGCAGCCAGATGGCCAGCGCGACCCCGAGCACGGCGGCCGCCACCGGCCCGGCGAGGGCCGCCCCGATGGCGCCCCGGCCGGCCAGCACCCGCCAGGAGCGGCTGCCTCGGCGGTGCCACACCACGCTGATCTCGGCGAGCGGGAACGTCCGGCCGTCGACGCGCACGGCGGTCGAGGTGACCTGCACGGACCTGTCGTCGTAATACGTGATCATGGCCTTACTCCCGGTGGCAGGGCAGCTACCAGACTACTTGCCCCAACGACCCGGGCCGTAAGGTTGGCACGCGACTTCGACGAGGAAGTGAGGGCAGCGTGGGCGAGTTCGTCAGGCTGGAAGTGAAGGACGGCATCGGCACCATCCGGCTGGAGCGGCCGCCGATGAACGCGCTCAACACCCAGGTGCAGGAGGAGTTGCGCGCCGCCGCCACCGAGGCCACCGCGGACGCCGAGGTCCGCGCCGTCATCGTGTACGGCGGGGAGAAGGTCTTCGCCGCCGGCGCGGACATCAAGGAGATGGCCGACATGTCCTACGTGGACATGGCCGCCCGCGCCGCCGACCTCTCCAGCGCGCTGGGCGCCATCGCCCGGATCCCGAAGCCGGTGGTCGCCGCGATCACCGGGTACGCCCTCGGCGGCGGTTGCGAGCTGGCCCTGGCCTGTGACTGGCGGGTGGTGGCCGAGGACGCGAAGCTCGGCCAGCCGGAGATCAAGCTCGGCATCATCCCGGGCGCCGGCGGCACCCAGCGGCTGGCCCGGCTGGTCGGCCCGGCGCGGGCCAAGGACCTGATCATGACGGGCCGGATGGTCGACGCGCAGGAGGCACTGCGGATTGGCCTGGCCGACCGGGTGGTCCCGGCCGCCGAGGTCTACGACGCCGCCGTCGCCTACGTGAAGCCGTTCCTGACCGGCCCGGTGCAGGCCCTGCGGGCCGCCAAGCTGGCCGTCGACGGTGGCCTGGACATGGACCTCAACTCGGGCCTGGCCTGGGAGAGCCAGCTCTTCGCGGCGCTCTTCGCCACCGACGACCGGCGCGAGGGCATGGCCGCGTTCGTCGAGAAGCGCAAGCCTGACTTCACCGGCCGCTGAGCCGCCTGCCCCGGGTCGGCGGCGCACCTCCGTCGCCGGCCCGAGGCCGGTTCACATTCTGCCTACCGGCCAGTAACGTGTGACTCCGGTCCTGGGACGAAGGGGAGTGGCGATGACGGTCGAGGGGCACGGCGGGGAACTGGCGCTGGCGGCGCTGCGCGCGCACGGCGTACGGGAGATGTTCACCCTCTCCGGCGGGCACGTCTTCCCGCTCTACGACGCCGCGCACCGGACCGGCTTCCCGATCTACGACGTCCGGCACGAGCAGTCCGCCGTCTTCGCCGCCGAGGCGGTGGCGAAGCTCCAGCGCCGCCCCGGCCTGGCCGTGCTCACCGCCGGCCCCGGCGTGACCAACGGTGTCTCCGGGCTGACCAGCGCCTTCTTCAACGCCTCCCCGGTGCTGGTGCTGGGCGGGCGGGCCCCGCAGTTCCGCTGGGGCTCCGGCAGCCTGCAGGAGATGGATCACCTGCCCCTGGTCGCCCCGGTGACCAAGCACGCCGAGACGGTGTTCAGCGCCGACGACATCCCGCGCGCGGTCACCGCCGCCCTCACCGCGGCGCTCACCCCGCACCGCGGCCCGGTGTTTCTCGACTTCCCCCTCGAAGCGGTCTTCTCGGTCGGCGACGCCGACCTGCCAGCCGTCACCCCGGTCGCCCCGCTTGAGGCGGACCTGGACGAGGTCGCCAGGGCCGCCGGCCTGATCGCCGGCGCCGCCCGCCCGGTGATCATCGCTGGTTCCGACGTGTACGCGGGCGACGCGACCGAGGCCCTGCGCGCCGCCGCCGAGTCCCTCCAGGTGCCGGTCTTCACCAACGGCATGGGCCGGGGCGCGCTGCCGCCGGAGCACCCGCTGGCCTTCGCCAAGGCCCGCCGGGTCGCCCTCAAGGGCGCCGACGTGGTCGTGGTCGTCGGCACCCCGCTGGACTTCCGGCTGAGCTTCGGCGACTTCGGCGACGCCCCGGTAGTCCACATCGTGGACGCGCCCAGCCAGCGTGCCGGGCACGTCCAGCCGGCCGTCAGCCCCGCCGGCGACCTGCGGCTCATCCTCACCGCGCTCGCCGAGCACTCCGGCGACCGGGCCGACCACGCCGACTGGATCGCCCAGCTGCGCACCGCGGAGGACGCCGCGAAGGCCCGCGACGCCGAGGAGATGGCCGCCGAGACGGACCCGATCCGCCCGGCCCGGGTCTACGGCGAGCTGCGCAAGGTGCTCGCCGCCGACGCGATCACCATCGGCGACGGCGGCGACTTCGTGTCGTACGCCGGGAAGTACCTGGAGCCGGCGCAGCCCGGCACCTGGCTCGACCCCGGCCCGTACGGCTGCCTCGGCACCGGCATGGGCTACGCCATGGGAGCCCGGGTCAGCCACCCCGACCGGCAGATCTGCGTGCTGATGGGCGACGGCGCCGCCGGCTTCTCGCTGATGGACGTGGAGTCCCTGGTCCGGCAGCAGCTCCCGGTGGTCATCGTGGTCGGCAACAACGGCATCTGGGGGCTGGAGAAGCACCCGATGCGGGCCATGTACGGCTACGACGTGGCCGCCGACCTCCAGCCCGGGCTGCGCTACGACAAGGTGGTCGAGGCGCTCGGTGGCGCGGGCGAGACGGTGGAGAAGGCCGCCGACCTCGGCCCGGCCCTGACCCGCGCCTTCGACGCCGGCGTGCCGTACCTGGTCAACGTGCTGACCGACCCGTCCGACGCGTACCCCCGCTCGTCCAACCTGGCCTGATCCACGGCCGGCGACCGCCGTCGCCGGAGTGACCGGCGACGGCGGTCGGGTTGTCGGGGTGGTCGGACCGCCAGCGGGGCTCAGACCTCCGGCCGGTCCCGGTCGCCCTCCCGGCGGCGCAGGTCCTCCTCGCGCCGGCGCAGGTCGTCCTCCCAGCGCCGGAGGAGTTCCTGGTCGTCGCGGCGGGACCGCTCGGCCAGGGAGGACAGGAACGCCGGGTCGTCGTCCGGCGCCACCGGCCGGCGGCGGTCCTGTTCGGAGAAGCCGTTCCCCATCGGCCAGGGGGTGCGGGGTCGGCGACCGGTGTGCTCCCGCCCGGCGGCGAACCAGGCGACCGAACCGATCAGCGGGAAGAACAGGATGATGAGCACCCAGGCGATGCGGGGCAGCGCCCGGATCTCACCCTCCTCGGCGGAGAGACAGCTGATCAGTGCGCAGACGGCGAGCACGATCTGGGCCAGGAAGAGGAGCCCGTACAGGCGATACATGCCGGACATCATGGACCACTGACGCCGTTCAGCGCAGCCCGGCCACCACCAGCACGACGCCGAGCAGCGCTAGACCGGCAGCGGTCAGCGCGGTCAGCGGGAACGACCAGCGCGGCGGCCGCCATGCCCCGGTGCCGGTGGCCCGCCGCCAGCTCACCGCGAGCGCGCCCAGCCACGCCAGCACGGCGAGCCCGGCCAGCGCAGCGCCCGTGGCGCCGCCGGTTAGCGCCAGCCGGACCAGCAGCACGGTGACCCCGGTGAGGGTCAGCAGGGTACGCCGCCAGGCCAGCCGGGTCCGTTCCGGCTGGAGCCCGGGGTCGCCGGTCATCGGATCGCCCGGGCGAGGACCGCGACCACCAGCAGCAGCGCGCCGACGGCGACGGCGAGGGCCAGGATCGCCGGGAAGCGGGACGCGGGCAGTTCCTCGCCCAGCCGGATCGCCCGCTCGGTACGCGCCCAGTGGTCGACCGCGCGGACCGCGACCGTGCCGCCGAGCAGCAGCAGTGCGATGGCGATCGCCTCGCGCAGGTGGGCCAGGGGTAGCGGGGGCAGGAACTGCGCGGCGGCCAGCCCGCCGGCGATCAGCGCCAGGCCGGTACGCAGCCAGGCCAGGAAGGTCCGCTCGTTGGCCAGCGAGAAGCGGTAGTCCGGCGTGGTGCCGACCGATCGCAGCTCGCGCGGGTCGAACCAGCGCCTGATCGCCTCCCACATGTCGTCGATTATCCGCTTTACCCGGTGCCTAGCCTGGGGGGATGACTGATCTTGACGCGCGCAGCCTGCGCGATGCCTATGACGCACAGATCCGCCCGGAGATCCCGAACCCGCCGCCGCCCGGCGTGACCGTCGAGCGGGACGGCCCGCTGGTCCGCATCGTCGGCCTGGACCATCGCGGGTTCATCACGTACCGGACCCTCGACGGGCTGGCCGGCGCGGAGTTGGACGCGCTGATCGCCCGGCAGGTCGAGTTCTTCCGCGGCCGGGGCGAGGCGGTCGAGTGGAAGCTGAACGGTCACGACGAGCCGGCCGACCTGGGCGACCGGCTGAGCGCTGCCGGCTTCGTGCCGGAGGATCTGGAGACCGTCGTGGTCGGTCCGGTCGCGGCCCTGGCCGCCGCCGTCCCGGTCCTGCCCGAGGGGGTACGCCTGCGTGAGGTGACCGCCCGGGAGGACCTGGAGCGGATCGCCGCGATGGAGGAGGCGGTCTGGAACGACGACCGGAGCCACCTGGTCACCGGGTTGGCGAAGGAGATCGAGGTCGACCCGCAGTCGATCACGGTGGTGGTGGCCGAGGCGGGCGGCGTGGTGGTCAGCGCCGGTTGGGTGCGCTATCTGCACGACACCAGCTTCGCCACGCTCTGGGGCGGCTCGACCCTGGCCGAGTGGCGGGGCAAGGGCATCTACCGGGCGCTGGTGGCGTACCGGGCGCGGCTGGCCGAGCAGCGCGGCAAGACGCTGGTGCAGGTGGACTGCTCGCCGGACAGCCGCCCGATCCTGGAGCGGCTGGGGCTCGTCGCGGTCACCACGACCACTCCGTACGTCTACACTCCGTGATCATGGAACCGTTGACGGAGGACGAGCGGCTGACCCTCAGGACCGGGGCCTTCGGCGCGGTCTTCCTGGTCTCCAACGCCGAGCCGGGAATGCTGTCCCTGGTGCGGGAGAGCTTCGCGGCGTCCGGGGCGCTCGGCGGCGCCAGCGGGGTGGTGAAGGAGGCGCTCACCACGGGCCGGCTGCCGCAACTGCCCCGGGACTCCGCGCTGGAGATCGAGGCGACGGTGCTGCCCGCGTTGCGCCGCGCGGTGGAGATCCTGCGGGCGAAGTCGCCGGCGGACGTCGAGGCGTACCGGTCGGTGGTGCTGGCCGCGGCGGAGCAGGTGGCGCAGGCCCACCGGGGGAAGTCGACCAGTGAGGCGGCGGTGATCGACAAGATCAGGGGTGCGCTGGCCGGGCCCGCCTGACCGGCTCGACGGACCAGAGCGCGCGGACGCTGGCCCGGACACAGCGGTCGCGGACGCGGCCGCAGGCGCACCGGTAGGTGTCCGGGATCATCCGGCGGCAGGGCCGGCGGGAGGTGCGCACGCCTCCCGCCGGGTCGCGCCGGCCCGGTGAAACGCTGGTTTCGGACATATGCCTCACCTCCCGGTTTGTGAGCCTACCCGGCACGCTGGCGCTCGGTGACCTGTGTCACTCTGAGCACCCGGAGAGGCGATGCTACTTGTGGGTAACATAGGTCCCGTGGGCAACCGCACAGCAGCCCGTAGTTGACCGATCGTTAAGTCACGCGGGAGGCTGCGCCCGTGACCGGGCGAGTGATCGCTACACCAAACAGGAGGGTCGTCGAAGCGCGATGAACATCGTCGTACTCGTCAAGCAGGTGCCCGATTCGGGCGCGGACCGCAACCTGCGTTCTGACGACAACACCGTCGACCGCGGTTCGGCGAACAACGTCATCAACGAGATGGACGAGTACGCCATCGAGGAGGCGTTGAAGATCAAGGAGGCGCACGGCGGCGAGGTCACCATCCTGACCATGGGCCCGGACCGGGCGACCGAGTCGATCCGCAAGGCGCTCTCCATGGGCCCGGACAAGGCCGTGCACGTGGTGGACGACGCCCTGCACGGGTCCTGCGCCGTGGCCACCTCCAAGGTGCTCGCCGCCGCCCTCGGTCAGCTGGGCGCGGACCTGGTGATCTGCGGCGCCGAGTCGACCGACGGCCGGGTCCAGGTCCTCCCGCACATGATCGCCGAGCGGCTGGGGGTCGCCGCCCTGACCGGCGCGCGCAAGCTCACCGTCGACGGCGCCACCCTGACCGTCGAGCGGCAGACCGAGGAGGGCTACGAGGTGGTCACCGCCGCCACCCCGGCCGTCGTCTCCGTCTGGGACACCATCAACGAGCCGCGCTACCCCTCCTTCAAGGGCATCATGGCCGCCAAGAAGAAGCCGGTGCAGACGCTCTCCCTGGCTGACCTCGGCGTCGCCCCCGCCGAGGTGGGCTTCGACGGCGCGACCAGCGCCGTGCTCGAGCACACCAAGCGCCCGCCGCGCTCCGGCGGCGAGAAGATCACCGACGAGGGCGAGGGCGGCGTGAAGCTGGTCGAGTTCCTCGCCACCGAGAAGTTCGTGTGAGAGGTCTGGACATGTCTGAGGTTCTCGTCGTCGTCGAAGCCACCCGGGAGTTCGGCGTCAAGAAGGTCACCCTGGAGATGCTCACCCTCGCCCGCGAGCTGGGCACCCCGAGCGCGGTCGTGCTCGGTGGCGCCGGTGCCGCCGAGGCGCTGAGCGCCAAGCTGGGCGAGTACGGCGCGGAGAAGATCTACGCCGCCGAGGGCGCGGAGATCGACGGCTACCTGGTGGCCCCGAAGGCCACCGTGGTGGCCGAGCTGGTCAAGCGGGTGCAGCCGGCCGCCGTGCTGCTCGCCTCGTCGCAGGAGGGCAAGGAGATCGCCGCCCGCCTGGCGGTCAAGCTGGACAACGGCATCCTGACCGACGTGCTCGCCCTCGCCGCCGACGGCACCGCGACCCAGGTCGCGTTCGCCGGCTCCACCATCGTCAAGTCCAAGGTCACCAAGGGGCTGCCGCTGGTCACCGTCCGGCCGAACTCGCTCACCCCGGCCCCGGCCCCGGCCAGCCCGGCGGTGGAGCAGCTCACCGTGTCGGTCACCGACGCCGACAAGCTCGCCAAGGTCGTGGAGCGGGTCGCCGAGCAGAAGGGCTCCCGCCCGGAGCTCACCGAGGCCTCGGTCGTCGTCTCCGGCGGTCGCGGTGTCGGCAACGCGGACAACTTCAAGCTGGTCGAGGAGCTGGCCGACCTGCTCGGCGGCGCCGTCGGCGCGTCCCGCGCGGCGGTCGACTCCGGCTTCTACCCGCACCAGTTCCAGGTGGGCCAGACCGGCAAGACCGTCTCCCCGCAGCTCTACATCGCGCTGGGCATCTCCGGCGCGATCCAGCACCGGGCCGGCATGCAGACCTCGAAGACCATCGTCGCGGTGAACAAGGACGGCGAGGCGCCGATCTTCGAGCTGGCCGACTTCGGCGTGGTCGGCGACCTGTTCAAGGTCGTCCCGCAGGCCGCGGCGGAGATCCGCAAGCGGAAGTGACCGAAAGGAGCTGATCGGCGGGCCGGGGAGCTGAGCCGGCCCGCCGATCAGCCCGTCAGGGATGCCCTCGGCGAGTTGTCGGCCACGTGGGCCCGTTCAGCGTACCGACTGGGAACATCCGGCGTGGCCCGGGATCGACGGCGGTCCGGCATCCGGCGGCAGGGCGCAGGGCCGTTAGGCTGAGCGGGATGGCATACCTGGATCACGCGGCGACGACCCCGATGCTCGACGAGGCACTCGAGGCGTACGTCGCCACGGCCCGCGAGGTGGGCAACGCGTCGTCGCTGCACGCGGCGGGCCGGCGCGCCCGGCGGCGGGTGGAGGAGTCCCGCGAGCGGGTGGCCGCCGTCCTCGGTGCCCGTCCCTCCGAGGTGATCTTCACCGGGGGTGGCACCGAGAGCGACAACCTCGCGGTGAAGGGTATCTTCTGGGCCCGCCGCACCGCCGATGCCGAGCGGACCCGGGTGGTCTCCAGCGCCGTCGAGCACCACGCCGTGCTGGACGCGGTGGACTGGCTCGCCGGGCACGAGGGCGCCGAGGTCGGCTGGCTGCCGGTCGACGCCGCCGGCCGGATCGACCCGGAGCGGCTCCGCGTCGAGCTGGCCGCGCACGGCGAGCGGGTGGCCCTGGTCACCACCATGTGGGCCAACAACGAGGTGGGCACGGTGCAGCCGGTCGTCGAGCTGGCCGCGGTCGCCGCCGAGCACGGGGTGCCGTTCCACACCGACGCGATCCAGGCGGTCGGGCAGGTGCCGGTCGACTTCGCCGCGAGCGGAGTGTCCGCCCTCACCGTCACCGGGCACAAGCTCGGCGGCCCGACCGGGGTCGGTGCCCTGCTGCTGGCCCGGGACGTCGCCGCCACCCCGGTGCTGCACGGCGGCGGCCAGGAGCGCGACGTCCGCTCCGGCACCCTCGACACCGCCGGCATCGTGGCCTTCGCGGTCGCCGTCGAGGCCGCCGTGAAGCGCCAGCAGGAGTACGCGGCCCGGGTCGCCGCCCTTCGCGACGAGCTGGTGGAACGGGTCCGGCAGGCCGTCCCCGAGGTGATCTTCAACGGCGACCCGGTCGAGCGGCTCCCCGGCAACGCGCACTTCTCCTTCCCCGGCTGCGAGGGGGACGCGCTGCTGCTCCTCCTCGACGCCCAGGGCATCGCCTGCTCGACCGGCTCGGCCTGCTCGGCCGGGGTGGCCCAGCCCTCGCACGTGCTGCTGGCCATGGGCGCCGACGACGACCGGGCCCGTTCGTCGCTGCGGTTCACCCTCGGCCACACCAGCACCCGGGCGGAGGTCGACGCGCTGATCGCCGCGCTGCCGGCCGCCGTGGAGCGGGCCCGCCGCGCGGCCGCTCTCCGCACTCCCCGCTGACCCGGATACCCTCGGTGAGGACGAGGGGAGTGAGCCGGTGAGGGTTCTGGCGGCGATGTCGGGCGGGGTGGACTCCGCCGTGGCGGCGGCGCGCGCGGTGGAGGCCGGGCACGACGTGACCGGGGTGCACCTGGCGCTGGCCCGCAACCCGCAGACCTACCGCACCGGCGCCCGGGGCTGCTGCACCCTCGAGGACTCCCGGGACGCCCGTCGGGCCGCCGACGTGCTCAGCATCCCGTTCTACGTCTGGGACCTGGCCGACCGCTTCCACGAGGACGTGGTGGACGACTTCGTCGCCGAGTACGCGGCCGGCCGTACCCCGAACCCGTGCCTGCGCTGCAACGAGAAGATCAAGTTCGCCGCGGTGCTGGACCGGGCGGTGGCGCTCGGCTTCGACGCGGTGGTGACCGGCCACCACGCCCGGCTCGGCCCGGACGGTCTGCTGCGGCGCAGCGTCGACCTGGCCAAGGACCAGTCGTACGTCCTCGCGGTGCTGACCCGCGCGCAGCTCGACCGGTCGATCTTCCCGCTCGGCGACTCCACCAAGGCCGAGGTACGCGCGGAGGCCGCCCGGCGTGGCCTCGCGGTGGCCGACAAGCCGGACTCGCACGACATCTGCTTCATCGCCGACGGCGACACCCGAGGCTTCCTGGCCGAGCGGCTCGGCGAGGCCCCCGGCGCGGTGGTCGACGCGCTCACCGGCGCGGTGGTGGGCAGCCACACCGGCGCCTACCAGTACACCGTCGGGCAGCGGCGCGGCCTGCACCTGGACCGGCCCGCCCCGGACGGCCGCCCCCGCTACGTGCTCTCCATCACCCCGAAGACCAACACTGTGACGGTCGGCCCGGCCGAGGCGCTGGAGGTCTCCCAGGTGCGGGCCACCCGCCCGGTGTGGACCGGTGGCGAGCGGCCCGCCGGCCCGGTCGAGTGCGAGGTGCAGTTGCGGGCGCACGGCGACGTGGTGCCGGCGACCGTGTCGCTGGACGCCGACGGGCTGCACGCCGAGCTGCGGCGCCCGGTACGCGGGGTCGCCGCCGGGCAGGCCGTGGTGGCATACCGGCCGGACCCGGCCGGGGACGTGGTGCTCGGCTCCGCCACCATCACCGGCTGAGCCTCCCGCTCCCGCTCGAGCTCTCGCGGTCGGTGCGCGTTTCGGCATTCCGCGATGGGAACTGGGCGTCCGGCGTGGTCGGTCGGCGGTGCCCATAGCGCTGGCCCTGGTCTTCTCGGTGCCGCCGGCCGTCGCGCCCCGAAGCCCTCCTCGCACCGGCGACTGTGCCTGCGCGTCCTTTCGAGCTGATGTCGTAAACGATTCAACCTGCCGCTGCCGCTGCCGCTGCCGCTGCCGCTGTCGCTGCCGCTGCCGCTGGCGGGTGCGGGTGCGGGTGCCGGCGGGTGTGGGTGCGGCTGTCAGGGCCGGGGCCTGGTCGGGGCCGGGCGGCGGTGGCGCTGAGTCGTTCGTGATGTCAGCTCGAAAGCGGCTGCGGGACTAGGCATGTCTCCCGGATCTTCGCCGGCCTGCGACGGGCCCAGACGGCGCCCGGCGGCGTTGTCGGATCGCCGCCTTGGCCTCGTCTCGGCTCGACGAGATCCGGGAGACACGCCCTAATTCGGGCTGCGTGCCGGCCACGTCGACACCGCTGGCGTGCCGTTCTTCGCCCGGGGCGGCGTCCCCGCCGGAAGCGGGCCGGGCAGCGGATAGTCTGCGGCGGTGAGTGATCAGCCCTGGCCCTGGCCCGCCGGGGCGGCGACCGGCATCGGTTCGCTGCCCGGCATCGACATCGCCGAGGCGCAGCGCATCGTGCTCGGCGAGCTGCCCGCCCTGCCGCACCTGCCGGAGCTGCCCGCCCGGGGTCCCGGTGCCGACCTGATCGGCCGGACCGGCGGGTTGCTCGTCGAGCTGCCGGTCGAGCTGTTCGCGGCCCGCTGGCGGGTCGCGCCGCGCCCCGGCAAGGACCTGCGTCGCGCCCGCGATCTGATGGAGCGCGACCTCGACCAGCTCGCCGAGCAGGCCGAGGAGTACGCCGGCCCGGTCAAGGTCCAGGCGGCCGGCCCGTTCACCCTGGCCGCGTCGGTGGAGCTGCCGATCGGCGGCCGGATGATCCGCGACCCGGGCGCGGTGCGGGACCTCGCCGGCTCGCTCGCCGAGGGGCTGCGCGGGGACGTCGAGGCGGTGGCCCGCCGGCTGCCCCGGGCGTCGGTGCTACTCCAGCTCGACGAGCCGTCCCTGCCGGCGGTACTGGCCGGCCGGGTGCCCACCGAGAGCGGCTTCGGCACCTACCCCGCCGTGGAACCGGAGGTCGCCAGGGCGCTGCTGCGCGACGTGATCGAGGCGACCGGGGTGCCGACCCTGGTGCACTGCTGCGCGCCCGACGTGCCGCTGGAGCTGATCCGGACCGCCGGGGCCACCGGCGTCGCTCTCGACCTCGGACTGGTCACCGACCTGGACCCGCTCGGCGAGGCGATCGACGCCGGGCTCGGGCTGCTGGCCGGCGCCGCGCCCGCGCTGCCGCCGCCCGGCGGTCGCGCCCCCACCTCGGCCCAGGTCGCCGACCGGGTACGCCGGGTCTGGGACCAACTCGGCTTCCCCCGCCGCCGGCTCGCCGAGCAGGTGGTGGTCACCCCCGCCTGCGGCCTGGCCGGGGCCACCCCGGCGTACGCCCGGGCGGTCCTCGCGGCGTGCCGGGACGCCGGCCGACGGCTGGCCGAGGACTGAGGTTTCCTGTCGTACCTACCGGGCAGGATGACCGGCATGATTGGACAGCTGCGTTCCGTGGTGATCGACTGCCCCGATCCGCGCGCGCTGGCCAGCTTCTACGCGGAGCTGCTCGGCCTCCCGCTGATCGAGGACAACTCCGACGGCGACGAATGGGTGGTGCTCGGCGGTCCGCCGGGGCACCAGCCGCGGATCGCCTTCCAGCAGGCGCCGGGCCTGCGCGCGCCGGACTGGCCCGACCCGGACCGGCCGCAGCAGTTCCACCTCGACGTGACGGTGGACGACATCGAGACCGCGGAGAAGGCGGCGCTGGCCCTGGGCGCGCGGCGGCTGCCCGGCGAGGGCGAGGGCTTCCGGGTCTACGCCGACCCGGCCGGGCATCCGTTCTGCCTCTGCTGGGACTGACCACGAGCGGCGCGGCTTGCGGCGGCGGTGCATGATCGCCACCGTGATCGACTCTTCGCCGCGCCGCGCCTCCGGTTCGCTGTTCGGTCTCGCCTACGGCGACGCCCTGGGCCGGCCCACCGAGTTCCTGACCGTCGCCGAGATCGTCCGCCGCTACGGCCCGGCCGGCCCGCGGGAGCTGGCCGGTGACCCGGCGCTGGTCACCGACGACACCCAGATGGCGCTCGCGGTGGCCTGGGCGCTGCACGACGCGCCCGCGTACACGCCGGAGGTGGTGGAGCCGCTGCTGCGGCAGCGGTTCCTCGCCTGGGCGGTCAGCCCGGACAACAACCGCGCGCCGGGGATGACCTGCCTGCGGGCCTGCGCCGAGCTGGAGCGGGGCGTCCGCTGGCAGCAGGCGACGGTAGCCGGCTCGAAGGGCTGCGGGGCGAACATGCGGGTCACCCCGGTCGGGCTGCTCGACGTCGACCTCGATATGCTCGCCGGGCTGGCCCAGCTCCAGGCCGGCCTGACCCACGGGCACCCGACCGGCCTGGCGGCCAGCGAGCTGACCGCGTACGCGGTCCGGCTGCTGCGCGACGGCGCCGCGCTCACCGACCTGCCCGACCTGCTCGCCGCCCGGGCCCGGGAGCAGCGGACGGTCTACCGCGCCGACTGGCTCGGCGACCTGTGGCAGCGCCCCGGCGAGGCGACACCGGAGGAGTTCATCGCCCGGGGGTGGGACGAGTGCCTGCGGGTGCTCGGCCGGCTCGACACGGCGCTGGCCCGCCCGGACGACGGCGGCGACCCGTGCCGGCTCACCGGGGAGGGCTGGATCGCCGAGGAGGCCCTGGCGACGGCGCTGCTCTGCGCGCTGCGGCACGCCGACGACCCGGTCGGCGCGCTGGCCCGGGCGGCCACCACCGCCGGCGACTCCGACTCCATCGCCGCGCTCGCCGGCGCCTTCCTCGGCGCCGCCCATGGCATGTCCGCGTGGCCCGCCGACTGGTCCACCCGCATCGAGTACGCCGACCAGCTCACCACCCTCGCCACCCCCCATGACTGAGCACCCGGCCCGCGCCCATGCCCAGCTCAGGGCGGGTGGCGGGACGATTGTCGGACCCGCCCGCTACTGTGCGGGGAGTAGCACGAAGGAGCTCAAGGTGGCGCACCTGACCGTGGGGAGTGGCCGGTGAAGGTCACCCGGATCGCCTACTCGGCGCACCTGAATCCGGGCAAGATTGCGGCGTTGGCGGAGCAGGCGCGCCGGTTGGGTCGGGTGCGTAGTGAGGTGTGGCAGCGCTACGGCTCGGTCGCCGGGGTCGGTTCTGGGCTGACGGATCGGCAGGTGCGGGACCGCTGGCTGGCTGACGGTACCTACCCGCGGTTCGGTCTGTTGGCGAACGCGTGGAAGGAAACGGTCCGCGACGCCATAGCCGACATCGCCGCGAACCTGGAGGCGGCGAAGGTCGAGGTCCGGCGGGCGATCATCCGGCGCACCAGCGATCCGGCAGAGCGTAAGCGGATGTTCGCCGTGTTGAAGGCGGACCAGTGGGCTGGGGATCCGTTCCTGGCTCGGCAGATGCGTAAGCATTGGAAGCGGGGCCGCAACCGGACGCACGATCAGATCGTGGTGCGCGCCGACAAGTACAACACCGCCGTCGATGGGCGGGGTCGGTTGTGGCTGTCAGTCCCGGGCCTGCAACGCCGCCAGCTGGTCAAGATCCCGCTGTCCACGACCGTGGCCCCGGCGGGTACGCTGCGGCTGATCCTGCGCGGCGGCCGGGTGGAGGTGCATTACCAGGTCGACGCGGCGGGAATGCGGTCGTCGCAGCGGCCCTGCGGTGACCAGACGTTGGGTGTGGACAAGGGCTACACCGAGGCGCTGACCGACTCCGACGGCCAGCCCCACGGTGAACAGCTCGGCGAACTGCTGACCGCCGAGTCGGATCGGTTGAAGGAACGTAACCGGCGTCGGGCGAAGCTGCGCTCGATAGCCAACACCGCCGCTGCGCGCGGTGACCACGCCAAGGCGCAGCGGATCAAGGTCAACAACCTCGGGACGGTGAAGCGGGATCGGCAGGCGGCCCGGCATCGGGCGCGGGTGCGTACGGAGATCTTCACCGCCGTGCACGAGGTTGTCGACAAGGCCGCCACCGTGATCGCCGAAGACCTCACCAAACGCTTCACCGGACGAGAGAAGCTTCCCAAGAACATCAACCGGCGTCTCGCCGCGTGGACAAAAGGAGTCACCGCGGAGGCCCTGAAGAGCGTGTCGGAGCGCAGAGGTTCTGCGCACGTTCCCGTCAACGCCGCCTACACCTCACAAACCTGCCACCGCTGCGGCCGGTTCGGCCGGCGCAGCGGGGACAGGTTTCACTGCACCCGGTGCGGGGTGGTGTGGCAGGCCGACGTGAACGCCGCGATCAACATCCTGCAAAGAGCAGGCGACCCCGACATCGCCCTGCACACCCCACACCAGCGGGTGAAGCAGATCCTGCAGGACCGGACCGATCGCCACCGGACCAGACTGCCGGTCCAGGACTCCAGCCCGGCACCAGCCGAGCGGAGAGCGAAACATCCGAACAGCTCAACAACGAGCAACAAGTAGGAAGCAGGTCGACGAGGGTGTCCGAAAGGTCCGAGGACGCGGTTCCCCAGACGGTCAGCCCCGCCCAGGAGGCGGCGGCGGGCGCCGAGCCGACCCCGGAGGCCCGGGAGCGGCACGCCACGCTGAGCCAGGAGCTCACCGAGCACCAGTACCGCTACTACGTGCTCGACGCGCCGACCATCCCGGACGCGGACTTCGACAAGCTGCTGCGCGAGCTCGAGGCGCTGGAGGAGGAGTACCCGGCGCTGCGCACCCCCGACTCGCCGACCCAGCGGGTCGGCGGGACCTTCTCCACCGACTTCACCCCGGTCACCCACGCCCAGCGGATGCTCTCGCTGGACAACGCCTTCGCCGACGAGGAGTTGGCCGCCTGGGCCGAGCGGGTCGAGCGGGACGCCGGCGGCCCGGCGCCCTACCTCTGTGAGCTCAAGGTCGACGGGCTGGCCATCAACCTGACCTACGAGAAGGGCCGACTGGTCCGGGCCGCCACCCGGGGCGACGGCCGCACCGGCGAGGACGTCACCGCCAACGTGCGCAGCATCCGGGACGTGCCGGCCCGGCTGACCCCGTCCGACGACTTCCCGGACGTGCCCGACCTCCTGGAGGTGCGCGGCGAGATCTACTTCCCGGTCGCCGCGTTCGCCGACCTCAACGCCGGCCTGGTCGAGCAGGGCAAGGCGCCGTTCGCCAACCCGCGCAACGCCGCCGCGGGCAGTCTGCGCCAGAAGGACCCCCGGATCACCGCCTCCCGCCCGCTGCGCCTGGTGGTGCACGGCATCGGCGCCCGGGACGGCTTCCAGCCGACGGCGCAGTCCGAGTCGTACGCGGCGCTCAAGGCATGGGGGCTGCCCACCAGCGACCGCTGGCGGGTGGTGCCCGACCTCGCCGGAGTGGCCGAGTACATCGCCTATTACGCCGAGCACCGGCACGACGTCGAGCACGAGATCGACGGCGTGGTGGTCAAGGTCGACCCGGTCTCCATCCAGGGGCGGCTCGGCTCGACCAGCCGCGCGCCACGCTGGGCGATCGCCTTCAAGTATCCGCCGGAGGAGGTCAACACCAAGCTGCTCGACATCGACGTCGAGGTCGGGCGGACCGGCCGGGTGACGCCCCGGGCCGTCCTCCAGCCGGTCAAGGTGGCCGGCTCCACCGTCGCGTACGCCACCCTGCACAACGCACGCGAGGTCGAGCGCAAGGGCGTGCTGATCGGCGACACCGTGGTGCTGCGCAAGGCCGGCGATGTCATCCCCGAGGTGCTCGGCCCGGTGGTCGACCTGCGCCCCGCCGACGCCCACCCGTTCGTCATGCCGACCATCTGCCCGTCCTGCGGCACGCCGCTCGCGCCGGCCAAGGAGGGCGACGTCGACATCCGCTGCCCCAACTCGCGCAGCTGCCCGGCGCAGCTGCGCGAGCGGGTCTTCCACCTGGCCGGCCGGGGCGGCTTCGACATCGAGGTGCTCGGCTACAAGGGCGCCGCCGCGTTGCTCGACGCCGGGATCATCCAGGACGAGGGCGACCTGTTCCACCTCGACGCCGAGCAACTCGCCCGCTCGCCGTTCTTCGTCAACAAGGACGGCAGTCTGGGCAGCAACGCCACCAAGCTGCTGGAGAACCTGGCCGTGGCCAAGGAGCGGGAGCTGTGGCGGGTGCTCGTGGCGCTTTCCATCCGGCACGTCGGCCCGACCGCGGCGCAGGCCCTCGCGCGGCACTTCCGGTCCGTCCCGGCGATCGAGGCGGCCAGCGAGGAGGAGCTGTCCTCGGTGGACGGGGTCGGCCCGACCATCGCCGCCAGCATCAAGGAGTGGTTCGCCGTCGACTGGCACCGCGAGGTGGTGCGCAAGTGGGCCGAGGCCCGCGTGCGGATGGCCGAGGAGGCCGGCGAGGAGGGGCCGCGCCCGCTCGAAGGGGTGACCGTGGTGGTGACCGGCACTCTGGCCGGGTTCAGCCGCGACCAGGCGTCCGAGGCGATCCAGAGCCGGGGCGGCAAGGTCACCGGCTCGGTCTCCAAGAAGACCGGCTTCGTCGTGGTGGGGGAGAACCCGGGGTCAAAGGCCGACAAGGCGGCCAGCCTCAAGCTGCCGGTCCTCGACGAGGAGGGGTTCCGGGTGCTGCTGGAGTCCGGCCCGGACGCGGCCCGGGCGGTGGCCCGCGTCGAGGAGTGAGGGCGGGCTCGAAGTGGATCTCCGCGGGGTCGAGGCGCGGATACCAAGTTAATTACGACTACGACCGATTCGTGACTGTCGTGGCGGGAATCCGGCCCTGAGGGCGTTTCATTGGCGTACGGCGTGTGACGGCGCACGCCGGAGGGCCGCTCCCGGGAGGTGCGATGGAGACCGGCGACCCGCGTAACTCCGTGCCGCCCGGGCGGGGTACGCCGTTCTTCGGTTTCGTCGCCGTGGTCGGAGTGCTGGCCGTGCTCGTCTCGGCCGGTCCGCTGGCCGGGCTGCCGGAACGGCTGTCGGACATGCCGCCGGCCTTCTGGACCATGGCGGCGCTCGCCGTCGCCTGTGACGCCCGCCCGTTCGTCCCGCCCGGCCGGCGCCGGACCTCGGCGGTCTTCCCGTCGACCTGCTTCACCTTCGCGATCCTGCTCGGCTGGGGGCTCGGCCCGGCCGTCGCGGTGCAGGCCGTGGCGGTGGCCGTCTCCGGCTGGCGGCTCGGGTACGCCCTCTGGCGGACCGGCTTCAACGCCGCCCAGTACGCCTGCGCGCTCGGCGCCGCGTACCTGGTCACCCGGCTCGGTGCCGGCGACCTCTTCGACGGCGGGCGGCTGCACTGGGCGGACGTCGCGGCGGTGGGCGGTGCCGCCGCGGCCTGGTTCACGGTCAACTACGGCCTGGTCACCTTCGCGATCCGGCTGCGTTTCGGCGCCCGCTGGTGGCCCCGGGTCCGCCTCGGCCTGGCCTACGAGTTGCTCTCCACCGGGTCGCTGCTGCTGCTCGCCCCGGTGCTGGTCGCCGCCGCCCGGGCCAGCGCCGCGTTGATCCCGCTGGTGCTGGTGCCGCTCTTCGCTGTCTACCGGATGGCCCGGCTCTCCGCCGAGCAGGAGCAACTGGCCGCCCTCGACCCGCTCACCGGGCTGCCCAACCGCAAGGCGCTGCTGGCCGAGGTGGCCGAGCAGGTGCACCTGCACGCCGAGCGGGCCGCCCGGAGCGAGCCGGACGCCCACCTCGCCCTGCTGCTGCTCGACCTGGACCGGTTCAAGCACGTCAACGACGCCCTCGGGCACGCGGTGGGGGACCGGCTGCTGGTCGAGGTGAGCGCCCGGCTGACCGACGTGGTGGACGAGGATCACCTGGTGGCCCGCCTCGGCGGCGACGAGTTCGCCATCGTCGTACCCCGGCTCACGGGTGCCGACCAGGCTCGCGAACTGGCCGACCGGGTGGTCGCCGCGCTCGCCGAGCCGGTCCCGTTGGACGGGCTGCCGCTGGACGTGGGCGGCTCGATCGGCGTCGCGATGTTCCCGGAGCACGGCGAGGACTTCGCCACCCTGATGCGCCACGCCGACGTGGCCATGTACGACGCCAAGCACCGCAACGACACCGTCGCCGTCTACGCGGCCGAGTCCGACCACAACTCGGCGGAACGGCTCGGCCTCCTGGCCGACCTGCGCCGGGTGCTTGATAGCACGCCGACCTCGCCGGTCGCGGCACCGCCCGGCGTACGCGGGGGCGACGGCGCCGCCCTCGCCACCGCGCCCGGCCTGCCCGCCCCGGCTCGGGCCGACGGCGTAGCCCGCAACGGCGGCCGGCGCGGCATCGTTGCCCGGCCGGGCCAGGGGTCGGGGCGGTGGCGGCTGCGTCGCCGACCGGCCCGGGTCGACCTGCGGCACGACGACGAGCTGATCAACCGGATCGTCACGAACGCCGATCCGATCCGCCGCCGGGCCGCCCGCACGGTCGGCGCCAACGCGTCGGCGGGCGCCGCCGGTGACCGGTTCCCGGAGGCGCTCGCCGAGGGCCCGGTCCGCAACGTCGGCGGCGGGGACGACCCGGCCGGGGATCCGGGCGAGATCACCATGTACTACCAGCCGCAGATCGCCATCGCGACCGGCGAGGTGGTCGGGGTCGAGGCGCTGCTGCGCTGGCGACACCCGCGCCGGGGCATGGTCGACCCGGGGGAGCTGATCCAGGTCGCCGAGCAGAGCGCGGTGATGCGGCTGCTCACCCGCCGGGTGGTGGACGACGTGACGGAGCAGCTGGCGAAGTGGTCGGCGGCCGGCCTCACGCTGCGCGCCGCGCTCAACGTCAGCGTCCGTGACCTGCACACCGGCGAGATCGCCGAGCAGATCGCCGACCGGCTGGCCCGGTACGGCGTGCCGCCGGACCGGCTCCAGGTGGAGATCACCGAGGGTGCCCTGATGGCCGACCCGCGGCGGGTGCTGGCCAGCATCTCCCAGCTGCACCGCATCGGCGTCGGCATCGCGCTGGACGACTTCGGCACCGGGTACTCGTCGTTGCAGCACCTGCGCCGGCTGCCGCTGTCCGAGGTGAAGGTCGACCGGTCGTTCGTCCTCGGGATGGCGGAGGACCCGGACGACGCGGCGATCGTCCGGTCGATGATCGAGCTGGCCGGGGCGCTCGGGCTGCGCGTGGTGGCCGAGGGCGTGGAGGACGAGCGCACCTGGCGGCTGCTGCACGCCGCCGGCTGCGACGTGGCCCAGGGCTGGTTCTACGCCCGGCCGATGCCGGCCGAGGAGCTGGTCACCTGGCTGTCCCGCTACCGTCCGGTCCACCCGGTGTCGGCCGCGGAAGCGGAGGGGCCGCGCCGACCGGCACGGTGACGGGCCGGGAGGGGGAGTCGGAGGCGCTGACGCGACCGCAGGACAATAGACTCGCTCCGGTCACCGCGCGTCATCGCCACCGACGTACGCGCGGCCGGCACACCGAAGACGCAGCAGGACAGCCACGAAGGGGGCACCCGATGGCCGCCATCTCCCGCGAGGAGGTCGCGCACCTCGCGCGACTGTCGCGGCTCGCCGTCACCGAGGAGGAGCTGGACACCTTCGCCGGTCAGCTGGACGTGATCCTCCAGTCGGTCGCCCAGGTCGGCGAGGTCGCCGCGGCGGACATCCCGCCGACCTCCCACTCGGTGCCGCTGACCAATGTCCTCCGCGAGGACGTGGTGGCGCCGTGCCTGACCCCGCAGGAGGCGCTCTCGGGTGCGCCCGACGCCGAGGAGCAGCGGTTCCGCGTCCCGCGGATCCTGGATGAGGATGTGGCTTCATGAGCGAGCGCAGCGAGCGAATCATCAGGATCAGCGTGGTGGTGCCTCATGGCGGCACGGAGCGAAGCGGAGTGTCGGCATGAGTGACCTGACCAGGCTGACCGCGACGGAGATCGCGGGGCTCGTGGCGAGCGGGGAGACCTCTGCCGTCGAGGTGACCCAGGCCCACCTGGACCGGATCGCCGCCGTGGAGGACCAGGTCCACGCCTTCCTGCATGTCGACACCGAGGGCGCGCTGGCGGCCGCCCGCACCGTCGACGAGCGCCGGGCCGCCGGCGCGGAGCTGGGCCCGCTGGCCGGCGTGCCGGTCGCCGTGAAGGACGTGCTCACCACCAAGGGTGTGCCGACCACGGTCGGGTCGAAGATCCTGGAGGGCTGGCGCCCGCCGTACGACTCGACGATCGTGCAGCGGTTGCGCGACGCGGGCACGGTGATGCTCGGCAAGACCAACATGGACGAGTTCGCCATGGGCTCCTCCACCGAATACTCGGCCTACGGTCCGACCCACAACCCCTGGGACCTGACCCGGATCCCGGGCGGCTCGGGTGGCGGCAGCGCCGCCGCGCTGGCCGCGTTCGAGGCGCCGCTGGCGATCGGCTCGGACACCGGCGGCTCGATCCGCCAGCCCGGTGCGGTCACCGGCACGGTCGGCGCCAAGCCCACCTACGGCGGCACCTCCCGGTACGGCCTGGTCGCGTTCTCCTCGTCGCTGGACACGCCCGGCCCGTGCGCCCGTACGGTGCTGGACGCCGCACTGCTGCACCAGGTGATCGGCGGGCACGACCCGCGCGACTCCACCTCCATCCCGGCCGCCGTGCCGGACGTGGTGGGTGCGGCGAAGCTCGGCGCGACCGGCGACCTGACCGGCGTGAAGCTCGGTGTGGTCACCGAGTTCACCGGCGAGGGCGCCGAACCGGGCGTGATGGCCGCGTTCCGCGAGTCGGTGGAGGCGCTGGCGAAGCTGGGCGCCGAGATCGTCGAGGTCTCCTGCCCGCACTTCAAGTACGCCCTGCCGGCCTACTACCTGATCGCGCCGAGCGAGTGCTCCTCCAACCTGGCCCGGTTCGACGGCGTCCGGTTCGGCCTGCGGGTCGGCGACAACGGCAACCGGTCGCTGGAGGAGGTCATGTCGCTGACCCGCGAGACCGGCTTCGGCCCGGAGGTCAAGCGGCGCATCATGATCGGCACGTACGCGCTCTCGTCGGGCTACTACGACGCCTACTACGGGCAGGCGCAGAAGGTTCGCACCCTGATCACCCGGGACTTCACTGCGGCGTTCGAGCAGGTGGACGCGCTGATCTCGCCGACCACCCCGTTCGTGGCCTTCCCGATCGGGGCGCGTACCTCCGACCCGTACCAGATGTATCTGGCGGACCTGTTCACCATCCCGACCAACCTGTACGGCGGGCCGGCCATCTCGGTCCCGTGCGGCCTCTCCGAGGGGCTTCCGGTTGGTCTGCAGATCATGGCCCCGACGATGGCGGACGACCGGATGTACCGGGTGGCCGCCGCGCTGGAGTCCACGGTCGGCACGTTCGCCCCGCCGGCCCTGTGACCCGCTCGCGGGGCGGCCGACAGGCCGCCCCGCGAGGGGCGCGGTCACGTCCGGAGACGGGCGTCGCGGCAGCCGAAGTCAACACCGATCGGCAACACGCGGTCACCGTTCGGTCCATTACGCCTTCCTGGCTGTCCTGATTGGATAAGGTCGCTTCGCGCTGGTGAACGCGAATCCCGGCTTACCTTGATCGAATCCTGGACGGGCGATGAAGACGCTGCGACCGATAATGATCGTGTCGGCACTCATGCTGGTGCTGCTCGGCACGGCACAGCCGGCGGCTGCCGCGACGATCACCATCACCTCCGGTCCGCCGGCGTCCCCGGTCACCGCCTATGAGCCCTATCCGACGCACACGTTCACGGCGTCCGGGGGCACGGCTCCTTACACTCCGTCGCTGCGGTCGGGTTCGTTGCCGGCGGGGATGGCGTTGGCGTCGGCGGGGACGCTCTCGGGTACGCCGACCACGCCGGGCAGCTACTCGTTCGGCATTCGGATGACCGACGCGGATGGCTCCTTCGCCGAGCAGGACGTGACCGTCGTGGTCGAGGCGCCGACCATCACCATCACCTCCGGTCCGCCGACTTCCCCGGTCACCGCGTACGAGCCGTATCCGACGCACACGTTCGCCGCCTCGGGTGGCGCCGACCCGTACAGCCTTTCGCTGCGGTCCGGTGCGTTGCCGGCGGGGATGGCGTTGGCGTCGGCGGGGACGCTCTCGGGTACGCCGACCACGCCGGGCAGCTACACCTTCGGCATTCGGATGACCGACGCAAACGGCTTCTTTGCCGACCAGAACGTGACCGTCGAGGTGAAGGCACCCTCGATCACCATCACCTCGGGCACCCCCACCTCACCCTGGTACACCGGGCAGGCGTACCCGACGCACACGTTCACCGCCTCGGGTGGCGCCGACCCGTACAGCCTTTCGCTGCGGTCCGGTGCGCTGCCGGTGGGGATGGCGTTGGCGTCGGCGGGGACGCTCTCGGGTACGCCGACCACGCCGGGCAGTTACTCGTTCGGCGTCCGGATGACGGACACGCACGGCTTCTACGCCGACCAGGACATCACCGTCGTGATCGCCGATCCGGCCACCACCATCACCTCGGGCGAACCGCCCCGAGGCACGGTGGGCGAGGCGTACTCGTTCCGGTTCACCGCCACCGGTGACTCCAACATCAAGTTCAGCGTGACCGCGGGCGACCTGCCCGACGGGCTGACCCTCGCTCCGGACGGCGGGCTCAACGGCACCCCTGAGGCCGAGGGCAGCTTCACCTTCACGGTGAAGGCGACCGGCACCGCGTCGAGCGCCACCGACGAGGTCACGCTCGTCATCGACGCAGCGCCGTCCTCGCCGTCCCCGACGCCCACGTCATCGGCATCGCCGTCCCCGTCATCGGCGTCGCCGTCGGCCACGGCCGGGCCCGGGCTCCCGGTCACCGGATCCGACACGCGAACCATGCTGTTGCTGGGCGTCGCGGTGATCGCCGTCGGTGGGATGCTCCTCCTCCTGGCCTACGAGCGCCGCCGTCGATCCCTGACCCGCGGGTGACGCCCGGTCAGGCCAGGCCCCGCCGCCCGGCCTGCAGCCCGGCCTGAAAGCGGGTACGGGCGCCGAGTGCGGCCAGCAGGGCGGACGAGCGGCGTCCCAGGGTGCGTACGCTCACGCCGAGTTCGCGGGCGATGGCTTCGTCCTTGAGCCCGGTGGCGAGCAGGCCCAGCAGCCGCAGATCCGGCTCGTCGGCTCCCGTCGCGGGCTGCTCCGGGTCCCAGGCGGGCAGCGGCGTGGCCTGCACCCAGAGCAGTTCGAAGAGCTTCACCAGCGCCGACACGACCATGGGCGCGCGGATCACCAGCGCGGCGTCCATGGCCCGCTCGCTGGCCAGCGGCAGCAGCGCCACCGAGCGGTCGCCGATCGCCAGCTTCAGCGGCACGTCCGTGTGCACCCGCGCCTGTTCCCCGGCCGCCACGGCCGCCATCGCCTGCTCGTAGGCGCCGGGCAGCTCGAAGGCCTCGGGGGCGTAGATGCCCCGCACGCTGGCGTCCCGGCCGAGCAGCTCGTTCTCGGACACGTTCGCCGACGCCACCTCCTGGGCGTACGGCGGGCGATCCAGGACCAGCAGCTCCTTCGTCACGCCGTAGGTGAGCTGGACGAACTGGGCCTCGACGGCAGCCCGGCCGGTGACGATCTCCAGCAGCTCGTCCGGCCTGGTCGGCAGCTCCTGCGGAAACTCCTCCGCCATCCGTTCGGCGGCTCGGCGTACCTGGGTGAACTCCTCGGTGCGCCGCACGACCAGGGCGTTCACCGCGACGTCCGGGCGGGTCGGCAGCAGCCGGGTGCCGGCACCGACCAGCCGGCTGACGAAGCCGAGTTCCTCCAGGCGTTCGGTCGCCGCGCGGACCACCCGGACGCTCTCCCCGACCTGCCGGGCCAGCTCCGGCACGCTCGACTGCCGTCGGTGCAGGAGGGCCAGGTAGACCGATTCCTCCACCGGGGTCAGACCCAACGACTCGAACATTCGAGCCCCTTCCCGCCTCGCGGGTGTCCGACACAGGCCATGGCCGGGCTCGGACACCCGAAACTGTGGCGATCGGTGCATGCCCACGTCTAGACATGCTTCATGATCTTCTCCCGACTCAGCGGTGTACTCGCGCTGGCCGTCACGGCCGCCGGTGCCGTCAACCTCGCCACCACGGCGCCCGCCGCCGCTGCCGACGGGTGGCACCGCCCGCAGTGCGGCGTGGTGCAGGGCGACGGCTCGGTCACCTTCACGCGTAACGACGGTGGCATCCTGGCCCGCACCACGACCCCCCTCACCCCGGTCGCCTACCCGAGGCTCGTCGCCCTGAGCACGCCGAACACGCTGGTGGCCATCTCGAAGACGGCGATCCAGCGGTCCACCGACGCCGGCTGCACCTGGCAGCAGATCGCCGACACCGGGCTGAGCCTGGCGGCGTACTACCTCGCCGCCGGGCCGGACGGGAACGCCTACGCGTACGGCGTGAACGATCAGCCGATCTACCGGGTGCAGGACGACCAGGTCGCCGAGGTGGCCGGCCCGGTTCCGGGCGACGGCGTGGTCGGACTGGCGGTGGGCCGGACCGACGCGCGGGACGTGCGGGCGGTCAGCAAGGCCGGGCAGGTCTACGACTCCCAGGACGGCGGTGCCACCTGGGCCGCCGTCGGGGTGCCGGCCGGCCAGGACGAGTTCGTCTACCAGGCGGCCGTCGATCCCGCCGACCGGGATCACCTCATCGTGGGCACCATGGGCCACGGCAGCTACGTGACGTTCGACGGCGGCCGCAGCTGGACCCGGTCGGCCGGGGTCGGCGCCACCCCGCAGGCGAACGGCTTCTCCGTCGCCTTCTCGCCGTTGGATCCGCGGACGGTGTGGCTGGAGGGCTACGACCTCAGCCAGAACGACAACTCCGCGCGGCACATCTGGCGCTCGACCGACGGGGGCCGCAGCTTCGGGTCGGTGCTCGACGGCGCGCAGGCGACGTTGATCAACGGCACCCCGTTGTGGCCGAGCCCGGTGGACCCGGACGTGCTGTACTTCGCGTACGGCACGTGGTTCGGTGGCTACGGCACCGATCTCTACCGGTACGACGCGTCGACCGGCCGGTTGACCTCGCAGCACAATTCCCACGACGGGATCGCCGGCCTCGCCTTCAATCCGGTCGACCCGCAGGTGATGTACCTCGGGCTGGTCGAGGAGCGCTGACCTCGGGGCCCGCCCGGGGACCGCACCCCGGGCGGGCGCCCCGGCCGGACCGGACACGTACCGGCCTGGGTGGAAACCCGGGCGAGGTGACCGCCGCCGGCCCGACTAGGCTGGACCGGTTCCGTCCGGATCGCGCCTGGAGCTCAGATGACGACGACACTGCCCGCGTACGACGAGGTCGTCGCGCGCTACGAACCGGTGATCGGCCTGGAGACCCACGTCGAGCTGGGCACGAACACCAAGATGTTCTGCGGCTGCCCGACCGACTTCGGTGGCGAGCCGAACACCCGGGTCTGCCCGGTCTGCCTGGGCCTGCCGGGCTCGCTGCCGGTGGCCAACAAGGCCGCCATCGAGGCGACGATCCGGATCGGCCTCGCGCTGAACTGCTCGATCGCCGAGTGGTGCCGGTTCGCCCGGAAGAACTACTTCTACCCGGACATGCCGAAGAACTTCCAGATCAGCCAGTACGACGAGCCGCTCTGCGTCGAGGGCTACCTGGACGTCGAGGTCAACGGCGAGACCGTGCGGATCGGCATCGAGCGGGTGCACCTGGAGGAGGACACCGGCAAGACGCTGCACGTCGGCGGCGCCACCGGCCGGATCCACGGCGCGACCGAGTCGCTGGTCGACTACAACCGCGCCGGCATCCCCCTCGTGGAGATCGTCACCAAGCCGATCCCCGGCACCGGCGCGCTCGCGCCGGAGGTGGCCCGGGCGTACGTCACCGAACTGCGCGACGTGCTCCGCTCGCTGGGCGTCTCCGACGTCCGGATGGAGGAGGGCTCGCTGCGCTGCGACGTCAACACCTCGCTGAACAAGCCGGGTGAGGAGTGGGGCACCCGCACCGAGACCAAGAACGTCAACTCGCTGCGCTCGGTCGAGCGGGCGGTCCGCTCGGAGATGCTGCGCCAGGCCACGGTGCTCGACGCCGGCGGCAGCATCACCCAGGAGACCCGGCACTTCCACGAGGACACCGGCGACACCACGCCGGGCCGGTCCAAGGAGACCGCCACCGACTACCGGTACTTCCCGGAGCCGGACCTGGTCCCGCTCGCGCCGGACCCGGCCTGGGTGGCCGAGCTGAAGGCCGCCCTGCCGGAGCTGCCCCGGCTGCACCGCCGCCGGCTGCAGGAGCAGTGGGGTCTGTCCGACCTGGACATGCAGTCGGTGCTCAACGCCGGCGCGGTCGAACTGATCGAGCAGACCGTGGCCGCCGGCACCACCCCGGCCGCCGCCCGCAAGTGGTGGCTTGGTGAGCTGTCCCGGCGGGCCAACGAGACCGGTGTCGAGCTGGCCGACGTCGGGGCCACCCCGGTGCAGGTCGCCGAGCTGCAGGGCCTGGTCGACGCCGGCAAGCTCACCGACAAGCTGGCCCGTACCGTCCTGGAGGGCGTGGTGGCCGGCGAGGGCTCGCCGACCCAGATCATGGCCAACCGGAACCTGGAGGTCGTCTCCGACACCGGCGCGCTCACCGCCGCGGTGGACGAGGCGATCGCCGCCAACCCGGAGGTCGCCGACAAGGTCCGCAGCGGCAAGGTCGCCGCGGCCGGCGCCCTGGTCGGCGCGGTCATGAAGACCACCCGCGGCCAGGCGGACGCCCGGACCGTCCGCGAGCTGATCCTGGCGCGCCTCGGCGTCCAGGGCTGAGGCGAAGGGCCCTGCTGACGCCTGGTGCTCAGCAGGGATCCCCGCCTGACACCCCCGTGAAGGCCGCCGTCGCGATCCGGCGGCGGCCCTTCCCGTATCCCCCGGCTAGCGCGCCGACCCGCGCACCCCCGCGAAGGGCGTCAACGGCGACGCCCGGATGGAGTCACCGTGAACCAGCACGACCTCGACGTCCTCGACGAGATCCAGCGGCGGGTGCTCTGGCTCGCCACCCGCATCGTGGACGCCGCCAACCACGACCGGAACACCGGTGACGGGGTGAAGGTCGGCGGCCACCAGGCGTCCAGCGCCTCCCTGGTCACCGCGATGACCGCGCTCTGGTTCGCCCACCTGGACGGCGAGGACCGGGTCTCGGTCAAGCCGCACGCCTCGCCGGTGTTCCACGCCATCCAGTACCTGCTCGGCAACCTGGACCGGTCGTACCTGCCGAAGCTGCGGGCGCGCGGCGGGCTGCAGTCGTACCCGTCGCGGACCAAGGATCCGGACGGGGTGGACTTCTCCACCGGCTCGGTCGGCCTGGGCGCCGCCGCGCCGCTGTTCGCCGCGGTCACCCGCCGCTACGTCGACGCGCACTTCGGCGCCCGTCCGCACTCCCGGTTCATCGCGCTGATCGGCGACGCCGAACTGGACGAGGGCAACATCTGGGAGGCCGTCGCCGACCCGGCCACCACCGGGCTGGGCAACGTGATGTGGCTGGTCGACTTCAACCGCCAGTCGCTGGACCGGGTCGTCCCGGGCATCCGGATCAACCAGTGGCGCGGCCAGTTCGAGGCCGCCGGCTGGCACGTCGTCGAGGTCAAGTACGGCCGCAAGCTCGCCGAGGCGTACGCCCGGCCGGGCGGCGAGGCGCTGCGCGACTGGATCGACCTGATGCCGAACGAGCAGTACCAGTCGCTGTTCGGGCTGGCCGGGCCGGCCCTGCGCAAGCAGTTCCTCGACGGCGCGCCGGCCGAGGTGTCCGCCTTTGTGGCCGACATCCCCGACGACGAGCTGGGCCCGCTCGTCACCGACCTCGGCGGGCACGACCTCGAGGCGATGCTCGACGCGTACGCCCAGTGCGACGCGGTCACCGACCGGCCCAGCGTGGTCTTCGCGTACACGGTCAAGGGGTGGGGGCTGCCGATCGCCGGCAACCCGCGCAACCACTCGGCGCTGCTCAGCACCGAGCAGGTCGACGCGCTGCGCGCCGGGCACGGCCTGACCCGCGAGACCGAGTGGGACCGCCTCGACCCGGCCTCCCCGGCCGGCATCCGGGCCGGCGAGCGCCGGGAGGCGCTGTCCCGCGCGCCGCGCGAGCGGGCGCTGGGGGTCACCGTCCCGGAGACCACCAAGGTACGCGCCAACAAGCCCGTCTCCACCCAGGAGGTCTTCGGCCGGGTGCTGGTCGACCTGGCCCGGGACGCCGACCTCGCGCCCTACCTGGTCACCACCGCGCCCGACGTGGCCACCTCGACGAACCTGGCCGGGTTCATCAACAAGACCGGCGTCTTCGCCCCCACCGCGCAGCGCTCCTGGACCGAGGACCGGATGCTGCGCTGGACGGAGAGCCCGGCGGGGCAGCACATCGAGCTGGGCATCTCGGAGATGAACCTGTTCCTGCTGCTCGGCCAGCTCGGCCTGTCCTGGGACCTGTCCGGCCAGCCGCTGCTGCCCGTCGGCACGGTCTACGACCCGTTCGTGCTGCGCGGCCTGGACGCCTTCCTCTACGGCACCTACTCGGGTTCCCGGTTCGTGGTCGCTGGCACCCCGTCCGGCATCACCCTCGCCCCGGAGGGCGGCGCCCACCAGTCCACCATCACCGCCTCGGTGGGGTTGGAGCTGCCCGGCGTCACCTTCATCGAGCCCGCGTACGCCGGCAGCCTCGACTGGCTGCTCTGTGACGCGCTCGGCCAGATCGCCGGGGGAGCCGCACCCGCCGCCACCGCCGCGCCCGCCGAGGACGGGGCGTACTACTTCCGGCTCAGCACCCGCCCCATCGACCAGGCGCCCTTCGAGGCGGCCCGGGCCCGGATCGGCGACGCGGTGCTGCGCCGGCAGGTGGTCGCCGGGGCGTACCGGCTGGTGGACGCGCACGAGGCGTACCCGCACCTGGCCGACGCCCCGGTGGTGCAGCTCGCCGCCTCCGGCGCGGTGCTGCCCGAGGTCCTGGCGGCCGCCGCGGAGCTGGCGGAGGAGGGCGTCGCCGCGCACGTGGTCGACGTGACGAGCCTGGACCGGCTCTACCGGGCCTGGCAGCGGACCCTGCGCCAGGGCGTCCGGACGGCGACCGTGCCGAGCGTGCCCGGCGCGCTGCGGTCGGCCTTCGCCGACCGGGTGCCGGTGGTGACCGTGCACGACGCCGCCTCGCACGCGATGGCCTGGCTCGGCTCGGCGCTCGGCGCCCCGGCGGTGCCGCTCGGGGTGGACGAGTTCGGCCAGTCGGGCAGCGTCCACGAGCTGTACGAGCTGCACGACCTGCTGCCGGGCAGCATCGTCAACGCCGCCCTGGCCGCGCTCTCGCTGCGCTGACGCCTCAGCGGGTCGGGCTCGCGGTCGGGCTGCCCGGGGTCGGACCGGACGGCACCGGGGCACCCCGGGTGGGAGTCGGGGTGACCGGCACCTGGTCGCCCTTCGCCGGGTCGCTGATCACGTGCCGGGCCAGGTTGACCTGCGACTGGCCGGTGCCGCCCACGGTGATCTCGTCGTACGCCTGGAGCAGCTTCTGCTGGTCGAAGTAGAGCACCGTCATGGTCAGCGGGGTGGGCTTCTCGCCCTCCAGGCCGCGCAGCCCGGCGCCGCCGGTGGAGCCCTCCACCATCAGCGTGGTCGGCTCCTTGCCCGGCGACTGCGGCAGCTTCAGCACCTGCCGTTCGTGCAGGTGCCCGGCCAGCACCAGCGGGCAGGTGCCGGAGAGCGGCCCGGCCGAGGCCGGGTCGTGCACCAGGGCGATGTTCACCTTGGTCGGCGAGTTCTGCACCGTGGTGGCCAGTTGCTCGCCGACCCCGATCACCTGGTCGGCGACCTGCGCGGTGAGCCCGCTGCCGGCCGGTGAGGTCTCCTTGTCCGGGGTGAACCGCGGGTCGCCGATGCCGGCGATGGTCAGCCCGGACACCGTGGTCGTGGAGTTGTCGAGCACGATGGCGTTCGGCTGATTGGCCACGGCCGCGGCGGTCCGCGCCGAGTCGTGGTTGCCGCGGATGTAGACGTACGGCTTCTTGAGCAGGCCGATCGAGCCGACGAAGGACGCCTCCGGTTCGCTGCCCCAGTCGGTGATGTCGCCGGTGTCGATCACCACGTCGATGCCGAACTGCTCGACGATGGTCCGGATCAGCGACCAGCCGGTCGGGTTGAGGTGCATGTCGGAGACGTGCAGGACCCGGGTGGTGCCGGGGGCCGGCTCGTACACCGGCAGCGCCGAGACGGTGGTGTAGAGCTTGCTGACGTTGCCGACCAGCCGCTGGAGCTGCTCGGCGTACTTGGTGTAGTCGTTGGCGATCCGGCGCGCGTCACCGACGATCGCCGGCGCGTTGACCAGCAGCCCCTCGTAGCGCGGCTCCTCGATCGCCTGCGGGCGGACGGTGGCGGCGGCCAACCCGAGACTCCCGGCGGTGACCACCAGCGCCAGGCCGCCGGCCCAGGCCATCCGGCGTACGTCCCGGAAGACCAGCCCGGCCAGCAGCAGGGTGGCCAGCACCGCCGAGGCGAGCGTCTTCAGCCCGAGGCGCATCACGCCGGCGCGGACGTCCTCCACGGCGGACTGGCTGGCCCGGCTGATGCTCGCCGGGTCGTCGATCAGCGCCTCGGTCCGCCGCTGGTCCAGCGCGCCCAGCTCCACGGTCAGGTAGGTCGGCCCGTTGTGGCTGTCCAGCTTCAACGCGCCCAGCGGCGGGATGTCGATGGTGGTGCCACCGCTCAGCGACGGGCTGAGGCTCAGGTGCGCGCGGAACGGCCCGATGTCGGTGCCCACGTGCCCACCGGCGTACGTGCCGGCGATGATCCCGGTGAGGGTGACCACGAGCAGGGCCAGCACCGCGCCGAGTTGGCGCAGTCGGACACCCGGCCGTCCCCGCCACCACCGTCGGGACGCCCAGCGGCGGGCGCGCCCGGTCGCCGGGGCTGCCTCGTCCCCGGTCCTGCGCTGCTCGTTCTCCTGGCCGTCCATACTCAGATTCTGACCTGCCCAATGCTGGATCTTGGTAAACCCGGGCTATGCCCGGACGTTGTCACCTGTCGGTCGGTGCCGGCCGGCGTGACCGGTCAGCTGCGTCCGGCCCCGCCGTCGGCGAAGACCAGCCGCAGTATCCGGTCGTCCTCCGGGACCGGCTTGCCCCGGCCGTCCCGGTTGGAGGTGGTCACCCAGACCGAGCCGTC
Source organism: Micromonospora sp. NPDC007230 (assembly GCF_042869115.1). Lineage (NCBI taxonomy): Bacteria > Bacillati > Actinomycetota > Actinomycetes > Micromonosporales > Micromonosporaceae > Micromonospora > Micromonospora sp. NPDC007230. The sequence continues at coordinate 275,050 of NZ_JBIAFE010000004.1, forward strand.
CGGGGCGACCGCGGCGGCCCGGAGCCGGCCGTACTTGCCGGCCAGCAGCTCGCGGGGCTGGCCGAGGACGGTCCCGGTCGGGGCCAGCTCGACCAGCCAGAGCCGCTGCCCGCGCAGGCACGCGGTGACCAGCAGGCGCTCCGCCGCGGCCAGCCCGGAGCAGGAGGCCTCGCCGGTCCGCCACTGCACGACCGGGTTGACGTAGCGCTTGTCGTCGCCGCGCCCCTCCACCTGCGGCCAGCCGTAGTTGCCGCCCTTGTTGATCTGGTTGATCTCGTCCCAGGTGTTCTGGCCGAACTCGACGGCGTACATCCGCTTGTCCGGCGTCCAGGCGAAGCCCTGGACGTTGCGGTGCCCGAGCGACCACACGGGGGAGCCGGCGGTGGAGTTACCCGGAGCCGGCTTGCCGTCGGGCGTGATCCGCAGGATCTTGCCGCCGAGGCTCTTCGGGTCCTGCGCGTTGGCCGTGTTCCCGGCGTCGCCCGTGCTGACGTAGAGGTAGCCGTCGGGGCCGAAGCCGAGGCCGCCGCCGTTGTGGTTGCCGGCCTTGGGGATGCCGGTGAGGATCGGGGTGGGCCGTCCGCCGAGCTCGAGCTTCGCGATCCGGTTGTCCTGCGCGGCGGTGTAGTAGACGAACACCGTGCGGTCCTTCGCGTACGACGGGGAGACGGCGATGCCGAGCAGCCCGCCCTCGCCGCCGGGCGCGACGTCCGGCACGCTCTGCACCACGGTGACGTTCATCCCCTCCGGCCCGGACTCCGGGCCGACCTGGAGGATCCGGCCGCTGTCCCGCTCGGTCACCAGGGCGCCGCCGTCGGGCAGGAACGCGACCGCCCACGGCACCGCCAGGCCCTTGGCCAGCACTGTCGTGACCACCTGCTGGCCGGCGCCGCCCGGGCTGGCGGTCGCCGACGGGGTCGGCAGGTTGGGCGGCTGGCCGGCCGGGTCGGGATCCGGCTCGCCGAAGGCGCAGCCGGCGGTGCCCAGCAGCAGCGCCGCGCAGGACGCCGCCAGCGCCGCCCGACGGCGACCGGTGCGGGGGTACGGGGGAGGCGCGCTCACCCGACCCAGGGTAGCCGGGCTGAGGCCGCGCGGACGGCCACCGCGAGCAGGGCCGCACCCGTCGGCGACTATCGTCGGCGATCGTGAAGGTTTGGATCCCGCACCGGGCCGGTCCCGCCCTCCTCGGTGAGCTGCCTCCGGGCGTCACCGTGGAGCTGCTGGAGGACCCCGCCCGGCTCCCGTCTTCCCCGGCCGGCGTGCGGTTCTGGGTGCCGCCGTTCCTCTCCGCCGGTCCGGCCGCCGCCCCGCTCCTGGCCGACCTGCCCGACCTGGCGGTGGTGCAGCTCCTGTCCGCCGGGGCGGACGCCTGGGTGGGGCAGATCCCCGCCGGGGTGACGCTCTGCGACGCCCGCGGCGTGCACGACACCAGCACCGCCGAGTGGGTGGTCACCGCCATCCTCTCGGTGCTGCGCGGCTTCGGACCGCTGGCCCGGGCGCAGGCCCGCCGGGAGTGGGCGTACGACGCGGTGGCCCCGACCGACGAGCTGGCCGGCAAGCGGGTGCTGATCGTCGGGGCGGGGTCGATCGGGGCCGCGGTGCAGGCCCGGCTGGCCCCGTTCGAGGTGACCTTCACCCTGGTCGCCCGGACCCCGCGCCCCGCCGAGGGGGTGCACGGGGTGGACGAGTTGCCCGCCCTGCTGCCCGAGGCGGACGTGGTGGTCCTGCTGGTGCCGCTGACCGAGCAGACCCGGGGGCTGGTCGACGAGAAGTTCCTCGCCGCGATGTCGGACGGCGCGCTGCTGGTCAACGCCGCCCGCGGCCCGGTGGCCCGGACGCCGGCGCTGGTCGCCGAGCTGGCCTCCGGCCGGCTGCGGGCCGCGCTGGACGTCACCGATCCCGAGCCGCTGCCCGCCGACCATCCGCTGTGGGAGCTGCCGAACGTCCTGCTCACCCCGCACGTCGCCGGCTCGGTCCGCGGCCTGCTGCCGCGTGCGTACCGGCTGGTGGGCGAGCAGGTGCGCCGGCTCGTGGCCGGGGAGCCGCTGGTGAATCGGGTGGTGGACGGCTACTGACCGGGCCGGCTCAGCCCGTCCCGGCCGATCCCGCCGGGGTCGGGCTCAGCCGGCGGTGTCGGACAGCTCGTGCCCGGTCGCGGAGATCAGCCGGGGCAGGTCGGCGGCGCGTACCGCGGGGAGCACCAGCAGCTCGCCGTCGTCGAGCCGGACGACCGCCCGGCCCCGCGCGTCGGCGGTCAGCTCGGCGACCCGCGCCCAGGGGATCCGCCGCTGCCCGGCGAGCGCTCGCAGCCGCAGCTCGCGGGGGTCCGCGTCGGTGCCGCCCCGCCAGGCCCAGAGCGCGACCGCCAGCGGGATCAGCAGGACCCAGAGCAGCCACCAGCGGGCGGTGGCCACGGGCAGCGCGCCGAGGAACGCGACGATCGCGGCGACCAGGATCGCCTGGTTGTGGCGGAAACGGATGGTGTCGGCGCGGCTCACCCTCCGATGATCGCACCCCTGGCCGGGCGGGTGCCGGCCGGGCGGGAGGCCGGTGGCCGGCGACATAGATGTGAGCGGCATCACGTGCGGCATGGCGTAACCAGCCGTGTCCGGGATCGTTTCTCGGCGTGCCGTGCCGGTTCCCGTCTGGCCTCGGTCATGCCCGTCGCCGCCGCCCACCGTTGACCCCGCCCGTCCGCAGTCGCTCCCGCCCCGTGTCCCCCTCACGAAGGCGTCCGCCGTGCCCGTCACCCACCCCGCCGGTGATCATCGCCGGCCACCGCTCGCCGACCTCGTCGTGGCGCTCGCCGGCACGCTGTTCGTCCTCGCCGGGGCCGCCGGCCTCGTCCCGGCCCTGTCCGGCGTGGCGCTCGCCGTCGCGGGCGGCTGCGCACTGGCCTGCGTACGGCTGGTCCGGCGCGCCGCGCTGACCCGTCGGGTCGCCACCATCCTCGACGCCGCGGTGCTGGCCGCCGGGCTGACCGTCGCCGTGCTGCCGCTGACCGACCCGGCGCACCGGCTGCCGGTCGCGTTGGCCGGCCTCGCGGTGGCCGCCCCGCTGTACGCCGTGGCCCTGCTCCGGCTCCCCGGCCGCTCCCGGCTCACCGGGGCCGAGCGGCTCCGGCGGGCCGTCGACGTCCTCGGTCTCGGCGTCAGCCTGGTCTTCGCGGGCTGGGTGCTGCTGCCACCCGGCGAGGTGCCGTCGGTGGCGCGTACCGCGAGCATCGCCGGCGCGACCGGGCTGGCGGTGCTGCTGGTGGCCGCGCTGGCGGGCCGGCGTCGCCGCCCGGGCGCGGCGCGCTGCCAGGCCGGAGCGGCGGCCACCCTCGCCGGACTGGCCCTCCTCGTCGTGCTGCTCGCCTACCGCGCGCCGGACCGCGCCGTCCTGGGCGTCGCGCCCCTGCTGCTGGTCGGCGCGCTGCTCACCGCCGGCGGCGCCCGGCGCAGCGCCGCCGGGGAGCGACCCCGACCCGGCGGGTTCCCGGTCGCCTGGCCGGCGCTGACCGCGCCGGCCGGCATCGCGGCGCTCGCGGCCGGTCATCACCTGTGGACGGTGGGCGAGTTCACCGGCACCGCGGTCGCCCTGGGGCTGGCGGTCATCCCGCCGATGGTGCTCCGGGAACTGCTCGCCGCCGCCGACCAGCGACGGCGCGTCGCCCGGCTCGCCGCCCGCGAGGCGCGACTGCGCGACCTGGTCGGCGACGACCCGCCGGCCGGCCCGGCGTCCACCGTGGCCCCGGTCGACCGGGCCGGGCTGCTGTGCGGGATGGCCCGGCGGACGGGTGGCGCGCTGCTGGTCATCGACCTGCACGCTCCGGACGGCCGGGCCGTGGAGGCGCCGGTGCTGGTCGAGGTCGCCGGCCGGATCCGGGCCGGCTGCGGCAGCGACCTGGTGGCCCGCCTCGCCGATCACGAGTTCGCCGTGCTGACCGACGTCGGGCCGGTGCTCGCGTACGCGCTGGGCACCCGGCTGCTGGCCGCGCTGGGCGCACCCTACCCACGGCCCACCGGGGCGGTCCGGCTCCAGGTCAGCGTCGGGCTGGCCGAGACCACCGGCGGCGACGCGGAGGACGTGCTGCGCCAGGCCGACCTGGCCCGGCGCCGCGCGGTGCAGCTCGGCCGCGACCGGGTCGAGTGGTACGACGCCTACCTCGAGGAGCAGTTGGTCCGCCGGCTGGACCTGGAACGGGAGCTGCCTGGCGCGGTCGCCCGGGGCGAGCTGGATCTGATCTTCCAGCCGGTGCTGGCCCTGGCCGACCGGCAGCCGGTGGGCACCGAGGCGCTGCTGCGCTGGCGCAGCCCGGTGCTGGGCACAGTGCTGCCGGACGAGCTGCTGCCCGTCGCGGCGGATCTCGACCTGGTCGGCGAGGTGGGGCGGTGGGTGCTCGACCGGGCCTGCCGGCAGCTCGCCGCCTGGTCCGACGGGGGCCGGGAGCTGTGGATGGCGGTCAACGTCACGCCCCGGGAGCTTGCCGCGCCGGACTTCGTCACCCGCACCGCGACCGCGCTGGCCGCGTACGACGTGCCGCCGGAACGCCTCGTGGTGGAGGTGGCCGAGCCCGCAGTCGGCGCGGAACTGTCCACCGTGGTGGCCCGGCTCGCCGGCCTGCGCTCCCTCGGGGTGCGGACCGCGCTGGACGACTTCCGGGCCGAGCACGCCTCCCTCGCCCAGCTCCGTCGGCTGCCGATCGACCTGCTCAAGGTCGGTCCGCACCTGGTCGGTCCGGCCACCGAGGGGCAGCGCCCGCTGATCGAGGTGGTGGCCAACCTGGGCGACCGGCTGGGCCTGGAGGTGGTGGTCGAAGGGCTGGAGTCCGAGGCGCAGGTGGCCGGGGCCCGCCGCGCCGGTTGCCGCTACGGCCAGGGTTTCGCCCTCGCCCGCCCGGCCACCGCCGAGCGGGTGGAGGCGTGGTTCGAGGAGTTTCCCTCCGCCCCGCGCTGACCCGGCGGCGGCCCCGGGTCACCCCGGCCGGAGGCCGTCTTTGGGGGACCTGCCGCAGCCGGCCGGGAGGACCGCCGGGCCGCCTCAGCCGGGCAGCGCCCCCAGGCCGGCGAGCAGCTCCCACCGCTCGTCCTCGGTGAGCACCGCGTACGCGGGCGCGTCCCGGCGGTCGGTGTCGGCCTCGATCGCCGCGCGTTCCGGCCCGTCGGGCAGTGCCTTGATCTGCTCGGCAGTCAGCCCGGCGGCCCGCCACGCCGCCCGGTGCGCGTCGGCCCGATGGTGGCGCAGCGAGCCGAGCCGGGTGGTGAGCAGCAGCGCCGGCGAGGCGTCGTCCGGCTCATACGGCGGGGTCATGGCGCGGAACGCCGGCCCGCCGGTGGCCAGCCCGTGCGCCAGCACCCGGCCGACCAGCTCGGCGAGCCGGGGCACCGAGGCCAGGCCGGGCAGCATCGGCGGCCCGGCGGACCACAGCTCCTCGGCGGCCTCGGCGGTCGCCCGCTGCGCGTACAGCGCCAGCTCCCGGCCCAGCTCGGTCAGGTGCCAGGTGCCCTCGGCGTCCACCTTCAGCACACCCTGGGCCAGCTCGGCGTCCATGCTGCCGGAGGTGTAGACCAGCCCGTCGGCGAGCGCGTCGGCCGGCATGGGTCGGGCCAGCACGCCGGAGTAGAAGCTGTTCTCCGCGCCGAGGTCCGCGCCCCGCTCCGCGTAGAACGCCTCCATCCGGACCCGGGCCGCCCAGCGGGCACCCACGTACACCCGGTCGATGACCGGCCGGATCCGTCGCGCGTAGCTCATGGTCGTCTCCACGACGCGGACCCTATCGGGACTGGCGTTAGGAAGGGGCCCCCTGCCGTGCCGCAGGCGTTGACCGGGGACCCCTCCTGCTACTCCGGCACCCGGCGGTAGGCGCCGTCGCTGGCCGAGGTGGCCATCGAGGCGTACGCGCGCAGCGCCGCGGACACCGGCCGCTGCCGGTCGGCCGGGGTGTACGGCCGGTCCCGCTTCTCCTCGGCGACCCGGCGGGCCTGGATCTCGTCGTCGGGCACGTTGAGGTGGATCGACCGGGCCGGGATGTCGATGACGATCTCGTCGCCCTCGCGGACCAGCGCGATCAGCCCGCCGGAGGCCGCCTCCGGGGAGACGTGGCCGATGGACAGGCCGGAGGTGCCGCCGGAGAACCGGCCGTCGGTGAGCAGCGCGCAGGAGCGGCCCAGCCCGCGGCCCTTGAGGAACGAGGTCGGGTAGAGCATCTCCTGCATGCCCGGCCCGCCCTTCGGGCCCTCGTACCGGATCACCACCACGTCCCCGGCGACGACCTCCTTGGCCAGGATCGCCGACACCGCGTCGTCCTGCGATTCGTAGACCTTGGCCGGCCCGCGGAACGTCAGGCACTCCTCGGGCACCCCGGCGGTCTTCACCACGCAGCCGTCCGGTGCCAGGTTGCCGTGCAGGATGGCCAGCCCGCCGTCGGCGCTGTACGCGTGCTCCCGGTCCCGCACGCACCCGCCGGCCGCGTCGGTGTCCAGCGACGACCAGCGGTTGGTGGTGGAGAACGGTTCGGTGGTGCGCACCCCGCCGGGGGCGGCGTGGAACAGCTCGACCGCCTCGGGGGTGGCCGAGCCACCACGCACGTCCCAGTCGGCCAGCCACTGCTGCAGGCTGGGGGAGTGCACCGCGTGCACGTCCCGGTGCAGCAGGCCGGCCCGGTCCAGCTCGCCGAGGATGGCGGGGATGCCGCCGGCCCGGTGCACGTCCTCCATGTGGTACTGCGGCGAGTTCGGCGCGACCTTGGCCAGGCAGGGCACCCGGCGGGAGATGGCGTCGATGTCGGCCACCCCGAAGTCCAGCTCCGCCTCGCGGGCGGCGGCGAGCAGGTGCAGCACCGTGTTGGTCGAGCCGCCCATGGCCACGTCGAGCGCGACGGCGTTCTCAAAGGCCGCCCGGCTGGCGATCGACCGGGGCAGCACCGAGGCGTCGTCCTGGTCGTACCAGCGCTTGGCGATCGCCACCGCGGTGCGGCCGGCCTCGACGAACAGCGACCGGCGCGCGGCGTGGGTGGCCAGGGTCGACCCGTTGCCGGGCAGCGCCAGGCCGATCGCCTCCGTGAGGCAGTTCATCGAGTTGGCGGTGAACATGCCGGAGCAGGAGCCGCAGGTCGGGCAGGCCGAGCGCTCGATCTGGCCGAGCTGGTCCTCGGTGACCGACTCGTTCGACGCGGCGATCATCGCGTCGATCAGGTCGATCTTGGAGTGGACCACGCCCTCGATCGCCACCGTCTTGCCGGCCTCCATCGGCCCGCCGGAGACGAAGACGGTCGGGATGTTGAGCCGCAGCGCGGCCAGCAGCATGCCCGGCGTGATCTTGTCGCAGTTGGAGATGCAGACCAGGACGTCCGCGCAGTGCGCGTTGACCATGTACTCCACCGCGTCGGCGATCAGCTCCCGGCTGGGCAGCGAGTAGAGCATGCCGCCGTGGCCCATGGCGATGCCGTCGTCCACGGCGATGGTGTTGAACTCCCGGCCCACCCCGCCAGCCTCGGCTACCGCGTCGGCGACCAGGCCGCCGAGGTCCTTGAGGTGTACGTGACCGGGGACGAACTGGGTGAAACTGTTGGCGATGGCGACGATCGGCTTGCCGAAGTCGTCGTCGGTCATCCCGGTGGCCCGCCACAGGGCCCGGGCGCCGGCCATCGTCCGACCGTGGGTGGAGGTCCTCGACCGCAGCTCAGGCATGACTACCAGTCTGACACCGTCGTTCCGGCGGCCCCCGGCCGCGCGCGCCGTGTCCCAACAGATGCACACCCGGTGCCCCACGGGGTGCTCACATCCGGCACAGTTGAGGTCGTGCAGTCGTCCCCGGGGATGGTCACCGTCGCGGTGCTGAGCGGGCTCGCCGCCGCCGCCGGTACCGCGCTGCTCGCCGGGTCGGCCCGCCGCCGGGTCGGGCCCCACCGGCAGGCCCATCTGCTGCTCGCCGCGGCCGCCGGCATTACCCTGCTCACCCTCCTCGTCGGGGTGGCCGCCGCGCTGGTCGCCACCCCGCACTGGGCCCACGAGCAGGGGCAGCGGACCGGTTGGGCGACCCTGGTGTCGGTGGGCAGCACGCTCAGCGCGCTCACCCTCGGCGCCGCGCTGCTCCGGCTGCCCGGCGCCGCGGCGACCCGGACGGCGGCCGCCCGGCTGCTGCTCGACGGCCTGATCATGGCCAGCGCGCTCTGGTTCGTCGGCTGGGTCCTGTTCAGCCCGCCGACCCGGCTGCTCGGCGCGGCCACCCCGATCGCCTGCGTACCCATCGGGCTGGCCACGGTCAGCGCGGCGGTCACCGCCGGGCTGACCCTGATCGTGGTGCTGCGGGCCGCGCCGCCGCGCGGCCGGCTCGCGTTGCTCGCGGCCGGGCTGACCGGGATGATCGGCGGCGGACTGGGCGTCTCCGCCGGGCTCTGTCAGGGCGGTCCGGTGATGGTGCACACCGGCGCCGCGGTGCTGGCCGCGGGCCTGCTGGCCGCCGCCCTGGCCGTGCACCGGGTCGACCTGCCCGGGCAGGTGAACGTCGACCTGATCCGCCGCGACGGCGAGTACGCCTTCGTGCCGATGCTCGCGATGGCCGCGTCGGCGATGTACCACCTGGTCCAGGGCGGCGGGTTCGACGCGATGGGCATCGTCGCCGGCAGCGTCGAGGGCTTCGCCCTGGTGGCCCGGCAATATCTCGCCCTCAACGACGTACGTAACTACGCCGACCGGCTGGCCGAGCGGGAGGCCCACTTCCGTGAGCTGGCGCACACCGACCCGCTCACCGGCCTGGCCAACCGGCGAGGCCTGCTGCGGGCGCTGCACCGCTGCGCCGAGGCCCGGGTCCCCTGCGTCCTGCTCGGGCTGGACCTGGACGGCTTCAAGAACGTCAACGACATGCGTGGGCACGACGTCGGCGACGCGGTGCTGGCCGAGGTCGGCCGGCGGCTGCGCGGCAACCTGCGCCCGGGCGATCTGGCCGCCCGGCTCGGCGGCGACGAGTTCGCGGTGCTGATGCACGGCGCGAGCGACGCCGGGCCGGTCGCCGAGCGGCTGCTCGGGGTGCTCGGCCGCCCGTACGAGGAGGCGGACGGGCCGGTCTTCCTCTCGGTCAGCATCGGGGTGGCCCGCAGCAGCGGACAGACCGACGTCGAGTTGCTGCTGCGCAACGCCGACCTGGCGCTGCGCTACGCCAAGCAGCGGGGCAAGAACCGGGTCGAGCGCTACGACGCCACGTACGACCAACTGCTGCGCCGGCGCACCATGCTGGAGCACGAGCTGCGCGGCGCGATCGAGCGCGACGAGCTGCGCCTGGCGTTCCAGCCGGTGGCCTCGCTGCCGTCGGTCCGGCCGGTCGGCGCCGAGGCGCTGCTCCGCTGGCACCACCCCGAACTCGGCAACGTCCGGCCGGACGAGTTCATCCCGCTGGCCGAGGAGTGCGGGATGATCTCGAAGCTGGGCGCCTGGGTGCTGCACCAGGCCTGCTACCAGCTCTCCCGCTGGCTGGCCGACGGGCACGACGTCTGGGTCTCGGTCAACGTCTCGCCCCGCGAGCTGCACGCCCCGGAGTACGTGGTTCAGGTCGCCGACGCGCTGCGCGCCCACCACGTACCGCCGCAGCGGCTGGTGCTGGAGGTCACCGAGCACGCGGTCGCCACCGACCTGGACGAGCTGATCCGCCGGCTGGCCGCGCTGCGGCGCACCGGCGTGCGGATCGCGCTGGACGATTTCGGCGCCGGCTACTCCTCGCTGGGGCAGCTGCGCCGGCTCCCGATCGACATCCTCAAGATCGACCACAGCCTGGTCGCCGAGCACGAGCCGGTCCGTCCGGTCGGCCGGGACGGCCCGGCGTTCGCCCCGATGGTGGACATCGTCATGCGCCTCGGGCACCAGCTCGGCCTGGAGGTGATCGCCGAGGGTGTGACCACCCCCACGGAACTGGCCGCGGTGGTGGCCGCGGGCTGCCGGTTCGGGCAGGGCGCGCTCTTCGGCTGGGGGGTGCCGGCCGAGCACCTGGAGGCGATGCTGGAGGCGGCCACCTCGCCCGGCGCCCGGCCCGCCTCAGTGCCGCCGGCCCCGCCGCCCGCGCCGGTCCGCCCGGCCTCCCCGCTGCTGCCCCGGCTCCGGTCAGATCCACCGGCGTCGGTGCCCGTCCCGCGTCCCCCGAACGAGGGATCTGCGCAGGTCGCACCGGCTGCCGGGGGCGCGTCGGGTGCCGACACGCCGAGGTCCGTTAACCAAAATGTGGGATCAGTTGACTCATCGCGTGAGATGCGTCAGGCTTAGCCACATGTCGTCGAACCGGTCGCTGCGAGTACTTACCTGAGCGCACTCTCCCTGAGCGAGAGTGCGCTGGCCCCGTGCATCTGCACGTGGGCCGTTTTTGTTGCCGTCGGACCATCGCCGGGACGCCCGCGTTCCACCCTGAGAAACGCATCACCCACTCCAGCCGAAGGCTTGAACCGCCATGACGAGACCCACGCCCGAGACCCTCGCCCACTCCGTCCGGCGAGCCCGCCCGGCCACCGAGCCGGCCGCTGCCGCCGACCACGCCACCACCCCCCGCAACGGGTCCGCCCCGGCCGTACGGCAGCCCGCCTCGGCGCAGGTCTCCGGCGCCGGATCGCTGGTGCGGTCACTTGAGGCCCTCGGCGTCGACGTCGTCTTCGGCATTCCGGGCGGCGCGATCCTGCCGGCGTACGACCCGCTCTACGACTCCGCCGTCCGGCACATCCTGGTCCGCCACGAGCAGGGCGCCGGCCACGCCGCCACCGGGTACGCCCAGGCGACCGGCAAGGTCGGGGTCTGCATGGCCACCTCCGGCCCGGGCGCGACCAACCTGGTCACCCCGATCGCCGACGCGTACATGGACTCGGTGCCCATGGTGGCGATCACCGGCCAGGTCGCGCGTCCGGCGATCGGCACGGACGCCTTCCAGGAAGCGGACATCCAGGGCATCACCCTGCCGATCACCAAGCACAACTTCCTGGTGCAGACGGCCGACGAGATCCCGCAGGTGCTGGCCGAGGCGTTCCACCTGGCCGCGACCGGCCGGCCGGGTCCGGTCCTGGTGGACATCCCCAAGGACGTCCTCCAGGCGCAGACCACCTTCGTCTGGCCGCCCACCCTCGACCTGCCCGGCTACCGACCGACCCTGCACCCGCACGGCAAGCAGATCCGCGAGGCGGCCCGGCTGATGACCATCGCCCGCCGCCCGGTGCTCTACGTCGGTGGCGGCGTGCTCAAGGCCGGCGCCACCGAGGGGCTGCGCCGGCTGGCCGAGCTGACCGGCATCCCGGTGGTCACCACCCTGATGGCGCTCGGCGCGTTTCCCGACTCGCACCGGCAGCACCTGGGCATGCCCGGCATGCACGGCACCGTCGCCGCGGTCTACGGCCTGCAGAAGGCCGACCTGATCGTGGCGCTCGGGGCCCGCTTCGACGACCGGGTCACCGGCCGCCTCGACTCGTTCGCGCCGGACGCCGCCGTGGTGCACGCCGACATCGACCCGGCCGAGATCGGCAAGAACCGGCACGCGGACGTGCCGATCGTCGGCGACGCCCGGCACGTGATCGACGAGCTGATCGCCGCCGTCACCACCGAGCAGGCGGCCCGGCCGGCGGCCGACCTCGGCGACTGGTGGAACCAGCTCGACGACCTGCGCCGGCGGTACCCGCTCGGGTACGAGGAGCCGGCCGACGGCACCCTGTCGCCGCAGTACGTGATCAAGCGGCTGGGCGAGATCGCCGGCCCGGACACCGTCTACGTGGCGGGCGTCGGCCAGCACCAGATGTGGGCCAGCCAGTTCATCTCGTACGAGAAGCCGTACACCTGGCTCAACTCCGGCGGCCTCGGCACCATGGGATACGCCGTCCCGGCGGCGATGGGCGCCAAGGTCGGCAAGCCGGACACCACGGTCTGGGCGGTGGACGGCGACGGCTGCTTCCAGATGACCAACCAGGAGCTGGCCACCTGCGCGCTCGAGGGCATCCCGATCAAGGTCGCCGTGATCAACAACGGCAACCTGGGCATGGTCCGGCAGTGGCAGACCCTGTTCTACGGGGAGCGTTACTCGAACACCGAGCTGGGCACCCACAAGCACCGCATCCCGGACTTCGTCAAGCTCGCCGAGGCGCTGGGCTGCGTCGGCCTGCGCTGCGAGAGCGCCGCCGACGTGGACAAGGTCATCGAGGCGGCCATGGCGATCAACGACGCGCCGGTGGTCATCGACTTCGTGGTCGGCAAGGACGCCATGGTCTGGCCGATGGTCGCGGCCGGCACCAGCAACGACGAGATCATGTTCGCCCGGGGCGTCCGCCCCGCCTTCGACGAGGACGAACTGTAAATGAGCGAGCGCAGCGAGCGAATCATCAAACTCAGCCCCATGTCGCGTCATGACGCGACCGAGCGGAGCGAGGTCGTGGCATGACCATGCACACGCTGTCCGTGCTCGTGGAGAACAAGCCGGGTGTCCTGGCCCGGGTGTCCGGGCTGTTCTCCCGGCGCGGCTTCAACATCGACAGCCTCGCCGTGGGGGAGACCGAGAACCCCGACGTCTCCCGGATCACCATCGTGGTCAACGCCGAGTCGTCCCCGCTGGAGCAGGTGACCAAGCAGCTCAACAAACTGGTCAACGTCCTCAAGATCGTTGAGCTGGACCCGCAGGTCTCGGTGGCCCGGGAGTTGCTGCTGGTCAAGGTCCGCGCGGACCGCAACGCCCGTGGCCAGGTGCTGGAGACGGTGAACCTGTTCCGGGCGCGGGTGGTCGACGTCGCCCCGGACACGTTGACCATCGAGGCCACCGGCACCCCGGACAAGCTCGACGCGCTGCTGCGCGACCTCGAACCCTTCGGCATCAAGGAGATGGTGCAGTCCGGCACGGTGGCGATCGGGCGCGGCTCGCGCTCCATCACCGCCGGCCCGGCGCTGCGCGCCGCCTGAGACCCGACCGTGCCGGCGCCCCGCGCCGCTGGAACCACCGCACAAGTCCACGACGGGCCGCCGGGCACCGCCGTACGAAAGGGAAGTAAATGAGCGTTGAGGTGTACTACGACGACGACGCCGACCTGGGTCTGATCCAGGGCCGCAAGGTCGCCGTGATCGGGTACGGCAGCCAGGGCCACGCCCACGCGCTGTCGCTGCGCGACTCCGGCGTCGACGTGGTGATCGGCCTGCCCGCCGGTTCGAAGAGCCGGCCGAAGGCCGAGGAGCAGGGCCTGCGGGTGCTCACGCCGGCCGAGGCGGCGGCCGAGGCCGACGTGATCATGATCCTGGCGCCGGACACCGCCCAGCGCGGCCTGTACGCCGAGGCGATCGCGCCCAACCTCGCCCCCGGCAAGGCGCTCTTCTTCGGCCACGGCTTCAACATCCGGTACGGCCTGATCAAGCCGCCGGCCGACGTGGACGTGGCGATGGTCGCCCCGAAGGGCCCGGGTCACCTGGTCCGCCGCCAGTACGTCGACGGCAAGGGCGTGCCCTGCCTGGTCGCCGTCGAGCAGGACGCCAGCGGCACCGCCTTCGGCCTGGCCCTGGCCTACGCGAAGGCGATCGGCGGCACCCGGGCCGGCGCGATCAAGACCACCTTCACGGAGGAGACCGAGACCGACCTGTTCGGCGAGCAGGCGGTGCTCTGCGGCGGCGCCGCGGCGCTGGTGCAGACCGGCTTCGAGGTGCTCACCGAGGCCGGGTACGCCCCGGAGGTGGCCTACTTCGAGTGCCTGCACGAGCTGAAGCTCATCGTCGACCTGATGTACGAGGGCGGCATCGCCCGGATGCGCTACAGCATCTCGGACACCGCCGAGTACGGCGACCTCTCCCGCGGCCCCCGGGTCATCGACTCCCGGGTCAAGGAGGAGATGCGCAAGATCCTCGGCGAGATCCAGTCCGGCGAGTTCGCCCGCGAGTGGGTCGCCGAGGACGAGGCCGGCCGGCCGAACTTCGCCAAGTGGCGGGCCGAGGGCGCGGCGCACCCGATCGAGGAGACCGGGCAGAAGCTGCGCGCCATGATGAGCTGGGTCGACCGGCCGATCACCGAGACCGCCTGACGGCTCCGGCAAGCGGGTGGCCGCGCCCGGCGCTCTCCCCGGCGCCGGACGCGGCCACTGCCGTCATCCCGCCCGCTCCTCGATCGGGACGGCCTCGTCGTGAACGGGGGCGGGCGCGTCGCGGCGGCTGTGCGCCGGGCCGTGGCTGCGGAGGCTCACCTGCTGGGACCGGGTGACCAACGCCTCGGCCAGCCGCGGGCCGCTCCGGAGTGGGGCGGGCCGGGCCAGCCGGTGCGGCAGCGCGATACGGGCGGCTGTGTGAGGGCGCTCACCCCATACTCCGGGACATGCTGGCCGGGGTGCACCCTACGATCGCTGATAGGTGCGTAGCCGGCACCGAACGGCCACGGCACGGTTCAGCGCAGGACGCAGCGCGGCGTCCGGGCGTGCCAGGCCGACCGCATACGAGCGTCTACGAGGACCGATGAATCCTGTCGTACTGATCGCCGAAGAACTCGCCCCTGCCGCCATCGAGGTGCTTGCGCACGACTTCGACGTGCGCCACGTCGACGGCACCGACCGTCCGGCCCTGCTGTCCGCGCTCTCCGAGGCCGACGCGGTGATCGTACGCAGTGCCACCCAGATCGACGCCGAGGCGATCGCCGCCGCGCCGCGCCTGAAGGTGGTCGCCCGGGCCGGCGTGGGCCTGGACAACGTCGAGGTGCCGGCCGCCACCGCCCGGGGCGTCATGGTCGTCAACGCGCCCACCTCCAACATCGTCTCCGCCGCCGAGCAGGCCGTCGCGCTGCTGCTCGCCGTGGCGCGCAACACCGCCAGCGCCAGCGCGGCGCTCAAGGCGGGGGAGTGGAAGCGGTCCAAGTACACCGGCGTGGAGGTCCAGGGCAAGACCGTGGGCGTGGTCGGCCTCGGCCGCATCGGCGTGCTCTTCGCGCAGCGCATCGCCGCCTTCGGCACCCGGTTGATCGCGTACGACCCGTACATCCAGCCGGCCCGTGCCGCCCAGCTCGGCGTCCGCCTGGTCGGGCTGGAGGAGCTGCTGCGGGAGAGCGACTTCATCTCGATCCACCTGCCCAAGACGCCGGAGACGGTGGGTCTGATCGGCGAGAAGGAACTCGCGATCGTCAAGCCGGGCGTGCGGATCGTCAACGCCGCCCGGGGTGGCCTGGTCGACGAGCAGGCGCTGGCGGACGCGATCGCCGAGGGCCGGGTCGGCGGCGCCGGCGTCGACGTCTACGCCAAGGAGCCCTGCACCTCCTCCCCGCTATTCGCCTTCGACAACGTGGTGGCCACGCCGCACCTGGGCGCCTCCACCCACGAGGCGCAGGACAAGGCCGGTCTGGCCGTGGCCAAGAGCGTCAAGCTGGCGCTCCAGGGCGAGTTCGTGCCGGACGCGGTGAACGTGCAGGCCGGCGGCGTGGTCGCCGAGGACGTCCGGCCGCTGCTGCCGCTGGCCGAGAAGCTGGGCCGGGCCTTCACCGCGGTGGCCGGCGGGGTGGCCGCCAGCGTCACCGTCGAGGTGCGTGGCGAGATCGTCAACCACGACGTGTCGGTGCTCAAGCTCGCCGCCACCAAGGGGCTGTTCAGCTCGGTGGTGGAGGAGCAGGTCACCTACGTCAACGCGCCGCACCTGGCTGCCGAGCGCGGGGTCGAGGTGGCGCTGACCGCGCAGGCCGAGACGATCGACCACCCCAACCTGGTGACCGTACGCGGCGCGCTGCCGGACGGGCGGACGGTCAGCGTCTCGGGCACCCTGACCCAGGCCGGCGCTCGGGACGTCCTCAAGCTGACCGAGGTGGACGGTTTCGACGTCGAGATCGGCGCGGAGGGCATCCTGGTCTTCCTGCGCTACGTCGACCGGCCGGGAGTGGTCGGCACCGTCGGTACCCTGCTCGGCGAGGCCGGCGTCAACATCGCCGCCATGCAGGTCGCCCGCCGGGAGGCCGGTGGCGAGACGCTGATGACGCTCACCGTCGACCAGGCGCTCGGCGCGGACCTGCTCAGCTCGGCCGCCGACTCGATCGGCGCGGTCGCGGCCAGCGCGGCCGACCTGCGCGACGAGTAGTCCACACACGACGAACCCGGGGCCCGGCCGCACGGCCGGGCCCCTCGTCGTACCCGGCGATCAGCGGGCGACGCGGGTGGGCGGCGGGTAGACCGTGCCGTCCTGGACGTCGTAGAGCATCAGGTCGTGCTCGCCGGCCAGCCGCTCGATGTCGAGCAGCACCTGGTCCTCGCAGGTGGGGATGAGGTTCATCTCCACGTGGTCGGCGGCCGCGTGCAGCGGGGCGACCGCCCAGGGCGTGCCTGGGCGGGCCGGGCGATCGGGATAGGCGGCCGTGATCGCCCGGTAGAAACCGACCACCCTCGGGTCGGGGTGACGCTCGCCGTGCCGTCCTTCGCGGCACCGCTGCACCGCCGCCCGTACGTCGTCGGGCGTGGCTCCGGCCGGCAGGGCCCACACGCTCAGATCGAAACTCACGGCGGACAGCGTGCCATCCCCGGTCCGCGCCGTCACGCCTGCCCCGCCGCTGGCCAGTGTGCGCGGGCTGGGATGACGGTCCGCTGTGGAGCCTCTTGCGTCGAGTTACGTCGATTGGCTAGCGTACCTGTGCGGTCACGGACTGAGTTGAGACTCCGGCCCGTCTTCGGGTGACGCGGTCGGACGCCCGGCCCAATCAGGTCCGCACCCCTCGGTTGCGCGAGCCACGTGCACTCGTCGCTGACCGGCCCCCACGGTCGTTGCCGAGACCGTGGGGGCCGATCGCGGCCCGCGTCCCGGGTGCGAAGGCGGGGCGACGGGTGTCGAGTGTCGACGCGTTCAGCGCCGGCGGTGGGCGAAGAGCGCCCGGTAGTCCGAACCGTTGCGGAACCAGGCCAGCCCGGCCGGCCCGGCGGCGTACAGGGCAGTGGCGTAGGCGTCGGCCACCGTGAGGTCCGGTCCCACCACGGTGGCGGCGACGAGTTGGTCGACGGGCTCACCGGTGTGCGGGTCCACCACGTGCCCCTGCCGTCCGGACACCCCGGAGGTGCCCACCGCGCCGGCCGTCATCTCCAGCACCAGCGGCGCCCGCTGCGCGTCCGTGGGATGGTGCACGGCCACCCGCCACGGGCCGCCGTGCGCGGCGTGCCCGCGTACGGTGAGGTCGGCGCCGGAGAGCACGGCGTAGTCGTGGACGCCGGCGGCGCGCAACCGGGCCGCGGCGCGTTCCACCGCCCAGCCGTTGAGCAGGCCACCCGGGTCGAAGCCGCCCGGCACCGCCCAGGCGTCGAACCACCCGTCGGTCGCCGCCCGCATGGCGGCGCAGCGGTTCACGAGGTCCGCCAGCGGCGGGTACGACTCGGGGCTGATCTCGCCCCGCCGCAGCTTCGACACCAGGCTGTCCGGCTGGTTCGGCCCGTACGTGAGGTCGATGGCCCGCAGTTCGGCGACCGCGTCCCGCAGCGCCTCGCCGACGCCCCGGTGGCCCAGCCACTCGGGCGCGTTCAAGAGCAGAGAGTATTCGGCGGTGGAGGTGCGGACGGTGTGCCGGACGCTGATCCGGTCGACCGCGGTGCCGCCGGCCCGGTCCAGCCGGTGGCTGCGGGCGCCGAGGCGCAGGTCGGGGCGGTGGCTGCGGAAGGCGGCCTGGTCGATCCATCGGGTCCGGGGTTGCTCGTCGGCCCACCGGGCCGGTCGCTGCTCGTCGATCCGCATCGCATCCGCTCCCTCGCTGACGACGCCGCAGCGCCGCGGCGAAGCCGGTCCCGGGCCCCCGTCCGACCCGGACGTCTCCGACCCTAGGCAGCGGAGATGACTGCACCATGAATGCCACCTGGGAGACTCCTGAGCATCCAGCTTTCCCGAATGTTGGAAGGCGCGTACCGGGAACCGGGACGACGACGTACCGTTGCCGGGACCGACGAGTTTGAGGAGCGTGTGGTGGCACGGATCGCGGTGGTGGCCGGAGACGGGATCGGACCCGAGGTGGTCGCGCAGGCCCGCAAGGTCATCGACGCCGTGCTCCCCGGCGTGACGGCCACCGAGTACGACCTCGGCGCCGCCCGCTACCACCGCACCGGCGAGGTGCTGCCCGACTCGGTCCTCGACGAGCTGGCCGGGCACGACGCGATCCTGCTCGGCGCGGTCGGCGATCCCACCGTGCCGCCGGGCGTGCTGGAGCGTGGCCTGCTGCTCAAGCTCCGCTTCGCCTTCGACCAGTACGTCAACCTGCGCCCGTCGCGGCTATGGCCGGGCGTGCCCGCCCCGCTGGCCGCCGTCAAGCCGGGCGAGGTCGACCTGGTCGTGGTCCGCGAGGGGACCGAGGGCCTGTATGCCGGCGCCGGCGGTGCGCTGCACCGGAACACCCCGGCCGAGGTGGCCACCGAGGAGAGCCTCAACACCCGGCACGGCGTCGAGCGGGTGATCCGGGACGCCTTCGCCCGGGCCGGCCGCCGGGAGCGCCGCAAGGTCACCCTGGTGCACAAGACCAACGTGCTGACCCACGCCGGCTCGCTGTGGGCGCGTGCCTTCGAGGCCGTCGCCGCCGAGCACCCCGACGTGGCCACCGAGTACCAGCACGTCGACGCCGCCGCGATGTTCCTGGTGACCAACCCGCAGCGGTACGACGTGGTGGTCACCGACAACCTGTTCGGCGACATCCTCACCGACATCGCCGCCGCGGTGACCGGCGGCATCGGCCTGGCGGCCAGCGGTTGCATCAACCCGGAGGGGCGCTACCCGTCGATGTTCGAGCCGGTGCACGGCTCCGCGCCGGACATCGCCGGGCGCGGCGTCGCCGACCCGGTCGCCGCGGTGCTCTCGGCCGCGCTGCTGCTCGACCAGCTCGGCCACGCCGACGCCGCCGCGCGGGTCACCGCCGCGGTCGGTGCCGAGCTGGCCAGCCGTACGCCGGGTGCGCCGCTGCGCACCGAGGAGGTCGGCGACCGGCTCGCCGGCTACGCCGTAGCCTGACCAGGGCCGTCCACGGCCCGGCGTCGGGCCGCCAGACCCGTCCCCGGGCCCGCTCCGCCCGACCGTCCCGAGTCGCCGTTCGGTGCGCTCGATGTGGCAGGCAGGAGCTATCCGCTGAACGACCGTTCGGGGTAAGTTTCTGGCACCAATGACGTCGGCCTGCGACAACGCATGCCGTGGACCCGCAGGGAGGTCAGCGCGATGAGCGGTGGTGACAAGCTCGATTTCGAGATCCGTCCGAATCCCGCGCCGGTATCCGCCGCCGACCGGGCCGCCCTGCTGGCGAACCCCGGGTTCGGTCGGGTGTTCACCGACCACATGGTGACGATCCGGTACGCCGACGGGAAGGGCTGGTACGACCCCCGGGTGGAGGCGCGCGCGCCGATCCCGATGGACCCGGCCGCCGCCGTCCTGCACTACGCGCAGGAGATCTTCGAGGGGCTGAAGGCGTACCGGGGCGCGGACGGGTCGGTGACCCTGTTCCGCCCCGAGGCGAACGCCGCCCGCTTCGCCGCCTCCGCCCGGCGGCTGGCGATGCCTGAGCTGTCGACGGAGACCTTCGTCGAGTCGCTGCGCCGGCTGGTCGAGATCGACCGGGAGTGGATCCCCGACGCCGAGGACAGCAGCCTCTACCTGCGGCCGTTCATGTTCGCCAGCGAGGTCTTCCTCGGGGTGCGGCCGGCCAACGAGTACCTCTACGCGGTGATCGCCTCGCCCGCGGGGGCGTACTTCCCGGGCGGGGTCAAGCCGATCACGGTCTGGGTCTCCCCGGACTACACCCGGGCGGCCCCGGGCGGCACCGGCGCGGCCAAGTGCGGCGGCAACTACGCCAGCTCGCTGGTGGCCCAGGCCGAGGCGATCGAGGCGGGCTGTGACCAGGTGGTCTTCCTGGACGCGGTGGAGCGGCGCTTCGTCGACGAGTTGGGCGGCATGAACGTCTTCTTCGTCTACGACGACGACACCCTGGTCACCCCGCCGCTGACCGGCACCATCCTGCCGGGCATCACCCGGGACGCGATCCTCACCCTGGCGGCCGAGTCGGGGCACCGGGTCGAGGAGCGGCCGGTCAGCTTCGCCGACTGGCAGGCGGACGCGGCCAGCGGCCGGCTGCGCGAGGTCTTCGCCTGTGGCACCGCCGCGGTGATCACCCCGATCGGCGGGGTGCGCTTCCCCGACGGCGAGTTCCTCATCGGCGGTGGGGAGTCCGGACGCTCCACGATGGCCCTGCGGCAGCGGCTGGTCGACATCCAGCGCGGCCGCGCCGAGGACCGGCACGGCTGGGTGCAGCGAGTCCTCTGACCTGCCCCTGGACCCGGTACGGCCGGCACCGTCGGAGGCGGTGCCGGCCGTACCTCGTCGTGCCCGCCACCGTCGGCCTGCTTCCGGCGGCACCCAGGCGTTGATCAAGAAGTTGGCGTCGGCGCGACGCCGGAATCAGACGCAAACTTCTTGATCAACTCCTGGGGGTGGGGGGTTAGGTGAGGAGGTGGGCGCGGAGGGCGGTCAGCTGCGCGTCGGTCACGCCGGCGTGGTGCAGGTAGCCCTCCACGGAGCCGTGGCCCGCCCGCAGTTCGGTGAGGAAGATGGTCATCGCCTCGGCGGGGGAGGCGAGGTACGGGCGGGGCGGCTGCGCGGCCTCGGGCAGCGCCGCGGCGACCCAGGCGCTGAACCGCTCGGACGCCTCGGTGCTCAACGCGTAGTCGGCGACGATGTCCTCGTCGGCCACGCCGAGCACCGCGAGGGTGAGCGCGCAGACGATCCCGGTCCGGTCCTTGCCGGCCACGCAGTGCACCACCACCGGCGCGGTGGCGCTGTCCGCGATCAGCCCGATCGCCTCGGCCAGCCCCGCGGTGCCCGTCTGGGCCAGGGCTGCGTACCGGTCGGCGAGCCAGCGGGGCAGGCTCTCCTGCGGGTCGTAGGGAATTCCGGCCCAGTCGTCGTGCTCGGGGTGGATGTGCCGGTAGGTCAGCCCGTCGTATGCGGGCACCCGGCCGTCGCGGGCCACCTCCGTGGGGCGGCGCAGGTCGATGACGGTACGGATGCCGAGGGCGGTGAACATTTCCCGGTCGGTCTCGTCGATCCGGTGCAGGGAGTCGGAGCGGTAGAGCCGGCCCCGGCGGACGGTCCGCCCGTCGTGGCCGGTCAGCCCGCCGACGTCGCGGAAGTTGAACAGGGCGGGGAAGGGGTTGCGCTGAGGGGTGTCCGTGGCGTCCACCCCTGACACGGTAACGGCCGGCGGGGCCCCGATGTGCCCCGCCGGCCGTCAGTGGCAGGCGTCCTCCGTCACCGGGCGGTACCCGGCGGGATCGACGAGTACGTGTCGTCGTAGTACCCGCCGAGCTTGTCCCGGTACGCCGGATCGGTGTCGGTGCTCTCGTCGTATTCGGGCGCGGCCTTGATCTGGTCCTTGCTCCGGTCGACGTACACCTTCCGCTCGTCGTGGTCGACGTGGTTGACGGTGCCGGCCGGCAGCATGACCTTCTTGCCGAAGATCCACGGCCCGGTGTCGACCACCAGGTAACTGGAGTTCACCTCGTGGCTGGCCCGGTCCACCTTGCCGATCCCGCCGTCAGTCGCCTCCACCTTGTAGCCGACCAGGTCGATGCCGGTCACCCCGGCCCCGTCCCGGTAGCTCCACGGGTCGAAGCGTCCCGCGGGCGTGCCGCCCACGAAGGCGCTCTGATCACCGTAGGTGAGCGGGTCCGGCGTCCCGCGGGTCGTTCGAGGGTCGAGCCGCTCCATGGCGTTCACTCCCTTTCTCGACTTTCTCGGGGGATGTGCGCTGTCGGACCCTTCGTACCCGGGTGCGGAGGTCGCTACACCGACCGCTCAGGCCAGGGCGGCCTCCGCGTCCAGAGCCACCGCGGCGGCGTGCACGACGGCCGCGATGCGCAGCCCCTCGTGCACCTGCTCGCGGCTGAACCCGGCGGTGCGCAGGGTCTTCTCGTGCGACTCCAGGCAGACCCCGCAGCCGGTGATCGCCGAGACGGCGAGGCACCAGAGCTCGAAGTCGCCCTTCTCGACCCCCGGCCGGGCGATGATCTGCATCCGCAGCCGGGCCGGCAGCGACGCGTACTGCTCGTCGCCGATCAGGTGCTTGGCCCGGTAGTAGATGTTGTTCATCGCCATGATCGTGGCGGCGCCCTTGGCCGCCTCGACCGCCTCCGGCGTCAGGCGACCGGCCGCCTCGGCGGCGATCTCCCTGAGCGCCACCGGGTTGCGGGCCGCCACCGCGCAGGCCAGGGCGGTGCCCCAGGCCTGCTCCGGCTTCAGGGTCGAGGTGACGATGGTGGAGCCGAGGTTGAGCCTGATGTCCTTGGCGTACTCGGGCAGAGCCGCCTTGACCGCGTCCAGGCCCATGGTCAGGCCCCGGCGCCGGCGAGCAGCGCGTTGGCGTCCAGGGTCGCGCCGCCCTTGTTCCAGTTGCACGGGCAGAGCTCGTCGGTCTGCAGCGCGTCCAGCACCCGCAGCACCTCGGAGACGTTCCGGCCGACCGAGCCGGCGGTCACCATGGCGAACTGGATCTCGTTGTCCGGGTCGACGATGAAGGTGGCCCGCTGGGCGACGCCGTCCGCACCGAGCACGCCGCAGTCGGCGGTCAGCTCGCGCTTGATGTCGCTGAGCATCGGGAAGGGCAGCTCGCGCAGGTCCGGGTGGTCCTTGCGCCACGCGTAGTGGACGAACTCGTTGTCCACGGAGACGCCGAGCACCTGGGCGTCCCGGTCGGCGAACTCGCCGTTGAGGCGGCCGAACTCGGCGATCTCGGTGGGGCAGATGAAGGTGAAGTCCTTCGGCCAGAAGAAGACCACCCGCCACTTGCCCTGGTGGGACTTGTGGTCGATCGTCTCGAACGCCTTCTCGGCGTCCAGCGACACGCAGGCGGTGAGTTCGTACTCGGGGAAGCGGTCACCGACGGTGAGCACAGGTCCTCCTTGACAACGGCTTGTCAGCGGCGCGAGGCCGGTAACTGGATCGGTTCCAGATATTGCCGCAACGTCGTTTCCGCTTGATAGCGGCCGGATGACTTGTGAAGTCGATCACCAGCCGGGGGATTCTGCCGCGGATCGTCCCTCGATCGGGTACTAACACCCTCCGTCACCGTCCCGGCATGTGGATTGTGCCTCCCAAAACCAGGACCGGGGTGGCAGAGTACGGACCGTGACCAGCTCCGTCCTGATTATTGGCAACTAGCGCGCCGGCTTCCCTCTCGCCGAGCGCGCAGACCTCCCGCATCCGCGGGGGGTCTTTTTGTTGCTCCCCTCAAGGCTCGAGAAGAGGACTCCCATGACCTTCCAGGTGTACGACACGACGCTGCGCGACGGCGCCCAGCGCGAGGGGCTCAGCTACTCGGTGGTCGACAAGCTGGCGGTGGCCCGCCTGCTGGACGACCTCGGGGTCGGCTTCATCGAGGGCGGCTGGCCCGGCGCGGTGCCCAAGGACACCGAGTTCTTCCGGCGGGCGCGCACCGAGCTGAAGCTGAAGCACGCGATCCTGGTCGCGTTCGGGGCCACCCGCAAGGCTGGGGTGGCGGTCGACGCCGACCCGCAGGTGCGCGGGCTGCTCGACGCGGAGACCCCGGCGGTGGCACTGGTCGCCAAGGCGGACCTGCGGCATGTCGAGCGGGCGCTGCGCACCACCGCCGAGGAGAACCTGGCGATGGTCCGGGACACGGTCACGCACCTGGTGCGGCAGGGCCGGCGGGTCTTCGTCGACGGGGAGCACTTCTTCGACGGCTACCGGCACGACCCGGCGTACACCGCGGCGGTGCTGGAGACGGCGCTGGCCGCCGGCGCCGAGCGGTTCGTGCTCTGCGACACCAACGGCGGGATGCTGCCGTCCCAGATCACCGCCGCCATCGCCGACGTCACCGCGCGCACCGGTGTGGCGCCGGAGCTGCTCGGCATCCACTGCCAGAACGACACCGCCTGCGCGGTGGCCAACACGATCGCCGCGGTCGAGGCCGGCGTCCGGCACTTCCAGGGCACCGCCAACGGGTACGGCGAGCGCCCCGGCAACGCCGACATCTTCGCGGTGGTCGCCAACCTCCAGCTCAAGCTCGGGCTGCCCGTCCTGCCGGAGGGCTGCCTGGAACAGATGGTGCGGGTCTCGCACGCCATCGCCGAGATCGCCAACATCGCCCCTGACACCCACCAGGCGTACGTCGGGGCCGCCGCCTTCGCCCACAAGGCCGGGCTGCACGCGAGCGCGATCAAGGTCGACCCGTTGCTCTACAACCACGTGGACCCGTCGGTGGTGGGCAACGACATGCGGATCCTGGTGACCGAGATGGCCGGCCGGGCCAGCATCGAGCTCAAGAGCCGTGAGCTCGGGCTGGACCTGGCCGGCCATCCGGAGGCGCTGTCCACCGTCACCAGGCGGGTCAAGGAGCTGGAGGCCGGCGGCTGGTCGTTCGAGGCCGCCGACGCGTCGTTCGAGCTGCTGGTCCGCGCCGAGCTGCCCGGCCGCGCCGCGCCCCGGCCGTTCGCCCTGGAGTCCTACCGGGTGCTGGTCGAGCACCGCGAGGACGGCGCGGTGGTCTCCGAGGCCACCGTCAAGATCCGGGTACGCGGCGAGCGGGTGATCGCCACCGCCGAGGGGAACGGCCCGGTCAACGCCCTGGACGAGGCGCTGCGGGTGGGGCTGGCCCGGCACTACCCGGAGCTGCGCGACTTCGAGCTGGCCGACTACAAGGTCCGGATCCTGGAGGGCAGCCACGGCACCGGCGCGGTGACCCGGGTGCTGGTGGAGACCGCCGGCGCGGGCCGCGACTGGACGACCGTCGGCGTGCACCCCAACGTGGTCGAGGCGAGCTGGCACGCCCTCGTCGACGCGCTCACCTACGGCCTGGACCGGGCCCGCGTGTAAGGAGGGGATCCCGCTCAGCGTCTGAGGTCAACCAGAGGCCCCTGCTCACGCGGCGGGCAGGCGCAGCTCGGCGAGGACGGCCCGGTGGTCGCTGCCGGGGACGGGGTGCACGGCCACCGAGCGGACCGCGATGCGCCGGTCCACCAGCACGTGGTCGATGGTGACCGGCGGGATCAGGTCCCCGTCGTACGGGCCCCAGGTGCCGGCGAGCCCGGCGCCGGCCGCGTCGGCGGCGTCGACGTAGCCGGTGGCGATCAGCTCCCGCAGCGGCGCGTGGTCGAGCGTGGCGTTGAAGTCCCCGGCCAGGATGCTCAGCCGCCCCCGGGGCGTGGCGGGCGGCTGCCCCCGCAGGTCGGTCCACCAGTCTGGGAGCACCTCCACGGCGTACGGGGCGGCCGGGTGCGCGGACTCCACCCGCAGGGGTGGCGCGCCCGGCACCGCCAGGGTCCCGTACGCCTGGGTGAAGGCGAAGCCCGGGTTGCGCCGGAACCCGCCCTCGCTGAGCGGGAAGCGCGCGTACAGCCCGGAGCCGGTGGTGCCGACCTCGGGGTTGAGCTCCCGATAGGGGAGCAGGGTGGCCAGCCCGAGGCGGTCCAGTTCGGCCGCGATCCCGGGGGTGAACTCCTGCACGGCCAGCACGTCCACCCGGTGCCCGCGGACCAGCTCGACCAGCCTGGCCGGATCGGCGCCGCCCACCAGCAGGTTGGCGGTGAGCAGGCGGAGCGTGGGGCCACCGACCTCGGGCTGCCCGGCGGCGACCGCGCGGGGCGCCACCACGCCGACCAGCGCCAACGCGATGACCGCCGCGACCACCGCCGCCGCGCGGCGCCGCAGCGCGAGCGCCAGCACCAGCGGCACCAGGGACGCGGCGGCGACGTACGGCGTGAAGGCGACCGCCTGCACCAGCGGCCCGCGCTCCAGGCCGGCCAGCCGGAGCACGGCCCAGGCGGCCACCGGCGCGACGGCGAGCCAGCAGGCGGTGGTGGCGATCGGGCGCGTCCGGGCGGCGGCCCGCCCCGCGTCCGTGGTGGTGATCACGGCCGTCACCGTACCGCGCCGGGTGCCGCCACGGTGCCCGCAACACCATTTCACGAATGGTCTCCGATTCACCTTTCACAGTTTTCGGGCCGCCAATCGCGAGTCGACACGCAAATGGGCGCTATTGACCCTCGGCATTTTCCGGTGCTAACTTCCACCTGGTTGAGACGTCGCGACTCTCGGTAGTAAGACCAGGTCAAGCCGGGTGCAGAAGGTTGAGTGTCAACCTTGACGGTGCGGAAAAATGCGCGGGCTCCCGATGGCCCGCGGGTTTCTGTGCCCGGCTCTGCGGCAGTAGTCATCCGGCCCGTCAATCGCGGGTCGGCCAGCTCGTCACGGTCACAAAAGGGAGACCTGTCATGGCCATATTCCTCAGACGCAAGGCGGCGGTGGTAGCGCTCGGCGTCCTGACCCTCACCCTGGCCGGCGGGGGCATCGCGGCCGCCGCCCACCCGGCGGCGAAGGCTCCGGCCGAGGTCGCCCAGCCCGGCGCCCGGCAGCCCGGCCAGCAGCCCCCGGTGACCGCCGCCGAGGCCCGGGCGGCGAAGTCCGCGCTGCGGGCGACCCTCGCCCCGCCCGCCGTCGGCACGGTCGCCTGGGCCGTCGTCAGCAGCAACGGCACCCTGCTCCAGCACTCGGCCAATGTCACCGCTGTCACGAAGTTCGCCAGCAATCTGCCGGGCCAGTTCGCGGGGCAGTTTCAGGTGACGCTCGACTACGACGTCCGCCTCAAGGCGTACCACGCGACCATCGGCACCAACGACCCGGCCAACGTCCCCCCGGGCGGCGAGATCTCGGCCGCGCCCCGGACCCTGATCCCGAACGCGGTCTTCGTCCAGACCCGCAGCTCCTCCGGCGGGTACGCGGACAAGCCGTTCCACATCATCATCGCCAACTGACCCGCCCCGCCGCGCTGGCCCCCGCTCCGGCGGGGGCCAGCGCCGTTCGCCGCCACCGGCCGCCGCGACGGCGACCCGTCTGCGCCCAGCTGCGCCGCCCGCACCCGGTCACCCGGTTGGTGCCCGACTGGGGGTGTCCTCCCCGTCCGGCTCAGGAACGACCGCCGAGGGGCCGATAATCCGACGTTTGCCGCCGGGCCGGCTCGGGAAGCAAGCACCGTGACGGACATCTCGGACACCCTGGCCAGCGTGCCCAGCCCGGTGGATGCCGATGCGAGCAGCGCCGAGCTGGAACAGACCCTCTTCGAGGTCAAACGCGTGATCGTCGGGCAGGATCGCCTCGTCGAACGCCTGCTCACCGCCCTGATCGCCGACGGCCACTGCCTCCTCGAGGGCGTGCCGGGGGTCGCGAAGACCCTCGCGGCGCAGACCCTCGCCACCGTCGTCGGCGGCACGTTCTCCCGGATCCAGTTCACCCCCGACCTGGTCCCCTCGGACATCGTCGGCACCCGGATCTATCGGGCCTCCACCGAGGCCTTCGACGTCGAGCTGGGCCCGATCATGGCGAACCTGGTGCTCGCCGACGAGATCAACCGCGCCCCGGCGAAGGTGCAGTCGGCCCTGCTGGAGGCGATGGCCGAGCGGCAGGTCTCGATCGGCGGCCGGACCTGGTCCGTCCCCGACCCGTTCCTGGTGCTCGCCACCCAGAACCCGATCGAGTCGGAGGGCGTCTACCAGCTTCCCGAGGCGCAGCGGGACCGCTTCCTCATGAAGATCGTGGTCGACTACCCGACCGACGCCGACGAGCTGGCGATCCTCTACCGGATGAGCAGCGACCGGCCGACGGCCCGGCCGGTGCTCGACCCGGCCCGGCTGCGAGAACTCCAGCGCCGGGCCAGCGACATCTTCGTCCACCACGCGCTCGCCGAGTATGTCGTCCGGCTCATCCTCGCCACCCGCGACCCGGGCCGGTTCGGGCTGCCCGAGATCGCGCCGCTGCTGGCGTACGGGGCGAGTCCGCGGGCGACCCTCGGCCTGGTCGCCGCCGCCCGCGCCCAGGCGTTCATCCGGGGCCGGGAGTACGTGCTTCCGGAGGACGTCCGGGAGTTGGCCGTCGACGTGCTCGCCCACCGGCTGGTGCTCTCCTTCGACGCGGTGGCCGACGGCGTCTCCGCCGAGGCGGTGGTACGCCGGCTGATCGAGGCGGTGCCGCCGCCCCGGGTGGTCGCCGGCCACCCCGAGACGGCGCCCGACCTGGCGGCGGCATGAGGCGCCGGGCCGCACCGACCCTGCCCGATCCCGGCCTGACGGACCTCGCCCCCGACGAGCGGTTGCGCCGGCTGGAACTGACCGTCACCCGCCGCCTCGACGGGCTGCTGCACGGCCAGTACCGCGGTCTGCTGCCCGGCCCGGGCAGCGAGGTGGCCGGCAGCCGCGAGTACCGCCCCGGTGAGGACGAGGTACGCCGGATGGACTGGGCGGTCACCGCCCGGACCACGGTCCCGCACGTACGCGAGGTCGACGCCGACCGGGAGCTGACCACCTGGCTGCTGGTCGACGCCAGTCCCAGCATGGAGTACGGCACCGCCACTCTGGACAAACGGGAACTCGCGGTGGCCGCCGTGGCAGCGGTCGGCTTCCTCACCGCCGGCGTCGGCAGCCGCCTCGGCGCGCTGGTGCTCGCCCCGGACGGCGTACGCCGGTTCCCGGCCCGGGGTGGGCGTACCCACCTCCTCGGGCTGCTGCGTGCCCTGCTGGCCGCGCCGCGAGTCGGCGGGCACGACGTGGCGGGACAGCTCGCTGCCGCGGACGCCGCACCACGGCCTCAGTTCGGCGCGTCGCGACCTGACGGCGGCGCCGCCCCACCCGGGCTGGCCGACGGGCTCGACGGGGTCGGACGGGTGGCCCGGGGGCGGGGCCTGGTGGTGGTGGTCTCCGACTTCCTCGACGGGCTGCCCGACGACCCGGACGCCGCGCCGCCCTGGGAGGTCCTCCTGCGCCGGCTCGCCGTCCGGCACCAGGTGCTCGCCGTGGAGGTGACCGACCCGCGCGAGCTGGAACTGCCGGACGTCGGCCTGGTGGCCCTGGTCGACCCGGAGACCGGCCGGCGGCGCGAGGTGTGGACCGGCGACCGGGCCCTGCGGGAGCGGTACGCGCAGGCCGCCGCCGCCCAACGCGACCAGATACGCGCCACGCTGCGCCGGTGCGGGGCCAACCACCTGGCGCTGCGTACCGACCGCGACTGGAGCGCGGACATCGTGCGGCACGTGCACGCCCAGCGCCGGCTGGCCGCCGCGCCGGCCCCGAACCGGGGAGGTGCCGCGTGACCTGGCAGTCACCCGTCCGGCTCTGGCTCCTGCTCGGCGTCGCCGCGCTCGTCGCCGGCTACCTGATGATGCAGCGCCGGCAGAGCCGGTACGCGGTCCGGTTCACCAACCTGCGACTGCTGGACCGGGTCGCGCCGCACCGGCCGGCCTGGCGCCGGCACGTGCCGGCAGGACTCTTCCTCGCCATGCTGGCGCTGCTGGTGGTCGGCTTCGCCCGACCCAGCGCCGAGGTGCGGGTGCCCCGGGAACGGGCCACCGTGATGGTCGCGGTGGACGTCTCCACCTCGATGCTGGCCAGCGACGTCGACCCGGATCGGCTGACCGCCGCCAAGCAGGCCGCCCGCCGGTTCGTCGACGGCCTGCCGAAGGAGTTCAACGTCGGGCTGGTCGCCTTCGCGGGCAGCGCGGCGGTGCTGGTCCCGCCGAGCACCGACCGGGACGCGCTGCACGACGGCGTCGGGCGGCTCGCTGAGGGGATCACCGGTGTCCAGGGCACCGCCATCGGCGAGGCGATCAGCACCTCCCTGGGCGCGGTGAAGAGTCTGGACGCCAAGGCGGCCAAGGATCCGCCGCCGGCCCGGATCATCATCCTCTCCGACGGCGCGAACACCTCCGGCATGGACCCGATGGAGGCCGCCGCCCAGGCCGTGGCGGCGAAGGTCCCGGTGCACACCATCTCCTTCGGCACCCCGTCCGGCTTCGTCGACCGGGGCGGCCGGGCGATCCAGGTGCCGGTGGACGGGCAGACCCTCAAGGCGGTCGCCGACGAGACCGGGGGCGGCTTCCACGAGGCGTCCACCAGCGCCGAGCTGCGCGCCGTCTACGAGGACATCGGCACCTCGGTCGGCTATCGCAAGGAACGGCAGGACATCTCCGCCCGCTTCATCGGCCTGGGGCTGGTCTTCGCCATGGGTGCGGCCGCCGGATCCCTGCGGTGGTTCTCCCGGCTGCCCTGACCCGTACCACCCGTCCGCGACGACGGCACGACACGTGAGGAGCCAGGTATGGCAGTGCAGACCGGACTCGGCGAGCCACGCGGCCCGTGGTTCGTCTCGCCCGAGCTGGATCCGGACGGGCGCGGCCGCTGGGACGTACCCGGGTCCGAGCAGGGTCCGGGGCGGCGTGGCTGGCGCGGGCGGATGCTGACCGCGCTCGCGGTGGTGGCCCTGTCGACGGTCTCCGGTGCGGCGGCCGGCAGCTGGGTGGCCGGCCGGGACGCGCCCGGGCCCGCGGCGGCGTCCGCCGCGCCGGTGCCGGCGGAACTGGTCACCGCGGCCGAGAAGACCGTGCCGGGGGTGGTGTCGGTGATGGTCGGCAGCGGGTCCGGGACGTCGGCCAGCGGTTCCGGTTTCGCCATCGACCACGAGCAGCACATCGTGACCAACGACCACATCCTGGCCAAGGGCGGCGCCGGTCCGGTGACCGTGGAGACCTCCGACGGCCGGCGGTTCACCGCCGAGGTGGTGGGTCGGGAGCCGGGCAGCGACCTGGCGGTGCTCAAGGTGCCCGCCTCGGCCGGGTTGTCGCCGCTGCCGCTGGCCAAGCCGAACACCACCCGGGTCGGCGAGCCGGTGCTCGCGGTCGGTTCCCCGCTCGGCCTGTCCGGCACGGTGACCGCCGGCATCGTCAGCGCGCTCAACCGTCAGGTACGCATCGGCAACGGCCGGCACACCGCGGTGCAGACCGACGCCTCGATCAACCCGGGCAACTCGGGAGGCCCGCTGGTCAACGCGCGGGGTGAGGTGGTCGGGGTGAACACGGCCATCGCCACCATCGACGGCACCGGTTCGATCGGCATCGGGTTCGCCATCCCGATCGACCAGGTCCAGCAGACCGCCGACACCATCATCGGCCGGGGCGGCTGACCGGACGTTGACCTGCGCCGCCCTACCGGACCATCGCGCCGCATCGGGGTGAACTGTCGGATATCCGGCGTGGGACCATCGGGCCATGGAAATATTACGCTGAGTATGGATACTGGCGTGGGTGGAGCAAGCTGTCATTGCGGCCCTCCTCTTGGTGGGCCTGGTCATCGGCGCCGGCGTCGGCGCGTCCTACGCCCGCGCGAAGCGCGGCTGGAAGGACTACAAGACCGCCCGTAACATCGTCCCGGGCACCCGGCGGACCGCCTGGCTGGCGATCCGCGCGGTCATCACCAAGCTCGGCGTGATCGCCCTGCTGCTCGTCGGCGCGGCCGCGTACGCGGCGGCCGGGTCGGACCACGAGCGGGCCGGGCCGACGCCCACCCCGACCGTAACTCCCACGCCGAGTCACCGGGGCGGGCGATAGCCTCATGGCGTGGACGACGGACTGCGGGTGACCGACCGGCTCGTGGTCCCGACCGGCGAGCTGCGGGAACGCTTCTCCCGCTCGTCGGGGCCGGGCGGGCAGGGGGTCAACACCACCGACTCCCGGGTGGAGCTCAGCTTCGACCTGGCCGGCTCGCCGAGCGTGCCCGAGCCGCTGCGCGCCCGCGCGCTGGACCGGCTCGCCGGGCGGCTGGTCGACGGCGTGCTGACCGTCACCGCAAGCGAGCACCGGGCGCAACTGGCCAACCGCGAGGCGGCCCGCGAACGGCTGGCCGGCCTGCTGCGGGAGGCGGTCGCCCCGCCGGCCAAGCCCCGCCGCCCGACCCGCCCGTCCCGCGCCGCAAAGGAGCGCCGGCTGGCCGACAAGAAGCGCCAGGCCCAGCGCAAGCGCGACCGCCGGGTGGACGGCGACTGACCGGCCCGGCGCGGAAAACGATTTTGCCGCCCACCGGGCCGCCGACCAGAATGCGCCGGTGCCCGTCGACTTCTCCGTCAAGCCCACGCTCACCGGCGAGCGGGTCGTCCTGCGCCCGTTCGTCGACGACGACCTCACGGCCTTCCAGGTCGCCCTGGCCGACCCGGAGGTGGCGCGGCTCACCGGCAGCCCGCCCGAGCCGTTCGACCCGGGTCGGCTGCGAGCCTGGTACGGCACCCGCAACAGCCAGACCGACCGGCTCGACCTGGCCGTGGTGGACAAGGCGACCGGGGCCTGCGTCGGCGAGGTGGTCCTCAACGAGTGGGACGGCCACAACCGCAGCTGCAACTTCCGCACCCTGATCGGCCCGGCCGGCCGGAACCGGGGGCTCGGCACCGAGGCGGTCCGGCTGATCGTCGGGTACGGCTTCGAGCAGCTCGGCCTGCACCGGATCTCGCTGGAGGTGTTCGCGTTCAACCCGCGCGCCCGCCGGGTCTACGAGAAGGTCGGCTTCGTCGCCGAAGGCACGCTGCGGCAGGTGCTCCGCGACGGCGACGACTGGGTGGACGCCACCGTCATGTCGATCCTCGCGCCGGAGTGGGCGGCGCACCGCGGCCATCCGGAGGGCTGAACCCGGCGTCTCCACCCGCACCGCCGGACAGCCCAACTGCTCGCGCCGGCTTCTGGCAGCTGAGTGACTGAGAGCGTTGGTCAGCCGTCCGAGGCGGCGAGGAGCCGGTCGCACTCCGCGATCAGGCGCGTGCGCAGCGGCGCGGCCCGTTCCGCGAACGACCGCTGTGCCAGCACGTACTCGTGCCGGCCCTCGATGGTCTCGATTCTGACGGGCGAGTAGCCCAGGTCGGTGAGGTCGTACGGAGAGGCCCGCATGTCCAGGGTCCGGATCGCTCTCGCCAGCTCGAAGCAGTCGGCTACGAGTTCCGAGGGGACCAGGGGCGAGAGCTTGTAGGAATGCTTGTAGAGGTCCATGTTGGCGTGCAGGCAGCCCGGCTGCTCCAGCGCGTGCTGGCTCTCCCGGGTCGGGGTGAGCAGGTTCAGCGGCCGGGCCGGCGCGGTGAAGAAGCGGAACGCGTCGAAGTGGCTGCACCGCACGCCCCGCTCCTCCACCACGGCGGCGGTCGCCGCCGGGCTGAGCCGCAGCGGCCAGGCGTTGTGCCGTACTTCGTCCTGGGTCTGCCGGTAGACCATCGCCCACTCGTGCAGCCCGAAGCAGCCGAACTGGGCCGGGCGGCCGGCGGTCGCCGCGAGCAGCGTACGGATCCAGGTGATCGACTCGGCGCGCCGGGCGCGCACCCGCTCGGTGTCGAGGGTGAGGCCGTCGGCACCCGCGTGGTAGTCCCGGCCGAACTCGGCCGGGTCCGCGTCGCGCAGCACCACGCCCGCGCCCGGGTGCCAGCGGCGCAACTGCGCCGGACGGTACGAGTAGTAGGTGAAGAGGAAGTCCTCCACCGGGTGCTTCACCCCGGAGCGCCGGCGGGCCAGGTGCGGCGTCAGCCAGGCGTCCGCCCGCTCCTCGTGAGCCCGCCGCCGGGCCTGCCAGTCGGCCGCGTCGAGCACGGTGGCGGGGGCGAGGGCGGCGGTCACGCACCCCAGGGTACGACCGCCGCCCGACCCCGGGTCAGGGCACGTCCACCCGCACCCCGGCGGAGAAGACCCCGCTGCGCAGCTCCAACTGCCTCGGCGGGTCGGTGCCGTGCACGGTGAAGACCAGCGGCAGGAGCACCCGGCTGCCTGCGGCGACCGGCTGGGCGAAGACGTCCCGCCCGAGGTTGGCCACCCGGGTGGCGTCCTCGTCGGCGGCGACCCAGTTGCCGCCCGGCAGGTACGCCCGTTGCAACTGGCCGTGCCAGGTCTGCTCGCCCTGCGTGAGGTTGCGCACCCCGACCGTGGCCAGGCACTGCCGGCCGCCCGCCTGGGCGCTGGGCAGGCCCTGCGTGCCGCAGGCCACCCGGTAGACGGTGAACTCGAACGCCGCCTCCCGCAGCGGGACGCCGAGCGCCCCGGTGACGCTCCGGCCGATCCACGCGCCGCTGGTCGGCTGCTTGTTGGTGTCGATCGCGGAGACCCGCTGGGTGGCCGTCCAAGCACCCACCCCGACCAGGCCGGCCAGCACCGCCGCCGCGACCCCGACCAGCAGCCAGACCGGCGGCTTGCGGCGCTGCCCGGGCAGCGGTGGCATGGCCGGGCGCGGGTAGACCGTCCCGCGGTCCGCCGGGCTGCCCGCTCCGGGGTGCACCGGACCGTCCGTCCCACGGGTTGCCGAGGCGCCCGCCGCCGGGCCGCTCGCTCCGGGGCTTGCCGGGCCGCCCCCGGCGCGGCTTGCCGGGCCCGCGCCAGGGCTTGCCGGGCCGCCCGGGGCAGGGCTGGCCGGGCCGGCCGCCCCGCGGGCGAGGGCCGGATCGCCGGCGCCCGTCGCCACGCGGGAGCGCTGCCGGCGGCGTTGCCACCACCACAACAGCACGCCGACGGTGACGACCAGGACCGCGGCGAGCGCGCCCAGCAGCACCGGCGGTCGCCGCCACACCGGGGCCGCGGTCACCTTCGCCACGGGAACCCCCGATCCCGTCCAGGTCGCCGTGGCGCAGTCGTACGGCCGGGTCCCGTCGGTCCCGTACGCGCAGGCCGGTGCGGTCACCGACCGCCCCTGGGCGGTCGTGCTGAGTGCGGTGTGCAACGTGGTGGTGCTCCGCGCCGGCAACCGCAGCCGCCAGGTGACCTCGTTCACGCCGGACGACCCGATCGCGCGGGTGGCCCGACCGCCGGCGGTCACCGTGGTCGCCTGCGACCCGGCCGGCAGCTCCTGCCGTACGGTCGTGTCGACTGGCGTGTTTCCGGCGTTGCGTACCTCGATCTGGTAGCCGGGCGCCGGGGTGTTGGCCGCGGTCATCGCCACGGTGACCGGCGGCTTGGACATCTGGATCGGGGCCGGACTCGCCGGCGGCACTGCGGGCGGCGCCGCGGGCATCCCGGTCGGGATCGGCGTGGCGCGCTCCGCCGGGGCGGGTGCCGCCGCGGCCGGTCCCGGCTGGGCGGGTGCTGCCGCCGCCCGGGGTGCCGTGCCGGGCAGTGCCGGTACGGCGGCGAGCACGCCGAGGCAGTTCACGATCACTGCCAGGGTCCTGTGGTGCCGTCTCGATGCAGGCATACGAACGCACCTCCGGACCCGAAGCTATGGGCCCGGCCCCGCCGGGCGGGTACGAAGTCGGCATTTTCGCTCCGGCCCGCCGCTGGCCACGTAGGCTGGCTCGCCCGGTTCGGCGACGTTCCGGCGCCCGGCGGGCTTACGCGCCCGCCTGGTCTGGTGGCTCGTGGCGGCCGGTGTCCGGCGGAGCCGCGCGGCGGGCCGGCCGCGCCCGACGTGGGCAGGCCGGTGGCGGGGATAGATTGGCCGGGTGCGTATCGCTCGTTTTGCTCATGCCAAGGGAATGTCGTTCGGGGTCGTCGAGGGCGAGCCGGAGGCCGGGCCGCAGGGCCTGACCATCGCCGAGATCGACGGGCACCCCTTCGGGCAGATCCAGTTCTCCGGCGCCCGGTGGGCGCTCTCCGACGTGCGGCTGCTCTCGCCGATCCTGCCGAGCAAGGTGGTGTGCGTCGGCCGCAACTACGCCGAGCACGCCGCCGAGCACGGCAGCGACGTGCCCAAGGAGCCGCTGCTGTTTTTGAAGCCGTCCACCTCGGTGATCGGCCCGCGGGACGCGATCCGCCTGCCGATCTTCTCCAAGCAGGTCGAGCACGAGGCGGAGTTGGCCGTGGTGATCGGCGCCCCGGGGGCGCGCCGGGCCGACCGGGCCGCCGCCGAGCGGGCCATCTTCGGCTACACCTGCGCCAACGACGTCACCGCCCGGGACCTCCAGCGCTCCGACGGGCAGTGGACCCGGGCCAAGGGCTTCGACTCGTTCTGCCCCCTCGGCCCGTGGATCACGACCGGGCTGGACGTCTCCGACCTGGAGATCCGCTGTGAGGTGGGTCGCGATCCCGAGGAGATGGAGGTGCGTCAGCTCGGCCGGACCAAGGACACGGTCTTCGACGTGCCGGCCCTGGTGTCGTACATCTCCCACGTGATGACGTTGCTCCCGGGTGACGTGGTGCTGACGGGCACCCCGGCGGGGGTTAGCCCGCTCACCGACGGGGATACGGTCACGGTGCGGATCGAGGGGATCGGCGAGCTCACCAACCCGGTGGTGCCGGTCGCCTGACGCGTCCGACGTCTCGTTTCCGCAGGTCAGGTGCGGTTCGAGGGGTTGGATTTGGCCTGCCGGCACCGGGAGGGTAAAGTTCATTCCCGGCGCCGCAAGGGGCCAATGGGGTATGGGGTAATTGGCAGCCCGACTGATTCTGGTTCAGTTAGTCTAGGTTCGAGTCCTGGTACCCCAGCGCAGCCGCGGGTTCGTGAGAATCCTCGGACGCTGGATTCTGGCGGAGTTTGCTCCGCTCCTCGCTGTAGGGGCGGCAGGTGATCTCTGATAGAGTGCAGCTTCCTCACCGAGCGGGTGAGGAAGCAGATAGTTCTGGCCCCGTCGTCTAGCGGCCCAGGACGCCGCCCTCTCAAGGCGGTAGCGCCGGTTCGAATCCGGTCGGGGCTACGTCGTCGACAGCCCGTCCCACCTCGTGGGGCGGGCTGTTTCGTGTCCGGCGGTGTCGCCGCTCGTGTGCGGCCGACCTTGGCCCTCGCGCCGGGCGGGCTGTCGTTCGCGCCGGGGCGGGGCGTTGTCGCCGGCCCCAGGTTGCCTGCCGGACTCGGGGCGGCGGGAGGATTCGGCCATCCCCGCAGCCGACCCCGTCGCCGTGCCCGCCGGGCGTG
The DNA here is from genome assembly GCF_042869115.1 of Micromonospora sp. NPDC007230. Classification (NCBI taxonomy): domain Bacteria; kingdom Bacillati; phylum Actinomycetota; class Actinomycetes; order Micromonosporales; family Micromonosporaceae; genus Micromonospora; species Micromonospora sp. NPDC007230. Next base: position 311,627 of record NZ_JBIAFE010000004.1, read on the forward strand.
CCGCTAGACTAACCCCGCACCGCTCGTCAGGGTGGTGAAGCAGGAAGAGTGCCTGGCCCCGTCGTCTAGCGGCCCAGGACGCCGCCCTCTCAAGGCGGTAGCGCCGGTTCGAATCCGGTCGGGGCTACCACGATCGACGGCCCGTCCCACCTGGTGGGCGGGCCGTTCGCCATTCCCGCCCACCCTGCACGCTCCCCCGCCCACCCCTGGTGATCAAGAGGTTTACGTCACCGACGCCCCGATCGGCGACGCAAACTTCTTGATCAACATGGCGATTGGGGGAGGGGGAGGGAGGGCAGGGCGGGGGAGGGGGTTAGAGGCCGGAGAGGCGTTGGCCGGCGCGGACCACGGCCATGGCGTGGCGTTCGCCGGGGCGGCGGCCGAGGCGCTCGATCGGGCCGGAGATGCTGATCGCGGCGATCACCCGGCCGGTGCGGTCGCGGATGGGGGCCGAGACGCTCGCCACACCCGCCTCCCGCTCGCCGACGCTCTGCGCCCAGCCGCGGCGGCGTACCTCGGCCAGGGTGCGGCCGGTGAACTTGGACCGGGGTAGCAGCGGCATGACCGCCTCGGGCGGCTCCCAGGCGAGCAGGATCTGCGCCGCGGAACCGGCCGTCATGGGCAGCACCGAGCCGACCGGCACGGTGTCCCGCAGGCCGCTGGCCCGCTCGGCGGCGGCCACGCAGATGCGCTCGTCGGCGCGGCGCAGGTAGAGCTGGGCGCTCTCGCCGGTGGCGTCGCGCAGCGCGGCGAGCAGCGGCTCGGCCGCGGTGAGCAGAACGTCCGGCGCGGCGTTCGCCAACTCGCCGAGCCGGGGGCCCGGGCGCCAGCGCCCCTGGGTGTCCCGGACCAGCATCCGATGGATCTCCAGCGCCTGCGCCAGCCGGTGCGCGGTGGCCCGGGGCAGCTTGGTGCGTTCAACGAGTTCGGCCAGGCTGGCGCCGTCGACACAGGCGGCCAGGATGACCACCGCCTTGTCGAGAACGCCGACACCGCTCATACTGTGTCCCACAAGCCGAAACATACCTCCCAGAATTTAGGATGTCCAGATGGTGGGAGTCACTCAACCGAGGACCCTGGCCGAGAAGGTCTGGGACGCGCACGTCGTCCGATCCGCCGACGGCGAGCCGCATCTGCTCTTCATCGACCTGCACCTGCTCCACGAGGTCACCAGCCCCCAGGCGTTCGACGGGCTGCGCCTGGCCGGTCGCCGGGTCCGCCGTACCGACCTGACGATCGCGACCGAGGACCACAACACCCCGACCGGGTACGACGACCCGGCGTTCCGGTCCCGGCGCGGCGACCTGCTCACGATCGCGGACCCCACCTCCCGCACCCAGATCGAGACGCTGCGCCGCAACTGCGCCGAGTTCGGCGTACGGCTGCACCCGCTGGGCGACGAGAACCAGGGCATCGTGCACGTCATCGGCCCGCAGCTGGGTCTCACCCAGCCCGGCATGACGATCGTCTGTGGCGATTCGCACACCGCCACCCACGGCGCCTTCGGCGCGCTCGCGTTCGGCATCGGCACCAGCGAGGTGGAGCACGTGCTGGCCACCCAGACGCTGCCGCAGGCCCGCCCGAAGACCATGGCGGTGAACGTCACCGGCCAGCTCGCCCCCGGCGTCACCGCCAAGGACCTGGTGCTGGCGCTGATCGCCCAGGTGGGCACCGGCGGTGGGCGCGGCCACATCGTCGAGTACCGGGGCGAGGCGATCCGCGACCTCTCCATGGAGGGGCGGATGACCATCGCCAACATGTCCATCGAGTGGGGCGCCAAGGCCGGCATGATCGCGCCGGACGAGACGACCTTCGCGTACCTGAAGGGGCGGCCGAACGCGCCGCAGGGGGCCGACTGGGACGCCGCGGTGGCGTACTGGAAGACGCTCCCCACCGACGACGGGGCGACCTTCGACGCGGAGGTGACCCTGGACGCCAGCCGGATCACGCCGTTCGTCACCTGGGGCACCAACCCGGGTCAGGGTGCCCCGCTCGGCACCGCCGTGCCGGACCCGGAGGAGTTCGTCACCGAGCCGGAGCGGGCCGCCGCCCGCCGGGCCCTGGAATACATGGACCTCAAGCCCGGCACCCCGCTGCGCGACCTGGCCGTCGACGTGGTCTTCGTCGGTTCCTGCACCAACGGCCGGCTGGAGGACCTCCGGGCCGCCGCCGACGTGCTGCGCGGACACCAGGTGGCCGACGGCGTACGCATGCTGGTGGTCCCCGGCTCCGCTGCCGTGCGCGAAGCGGCCGAGGCGGAGGGGCTGGACAAGGTCTTCACCGACGCCGGCGCCGAGTGGCGCTTCGCCGGCTGTTCCATGTGCCTCGGGATGAACCCGGACACCCTGTCGCCGGGCCAGCGCTCGGCCTCGACCTCCAACCGCAACTTCGAGGGCCGCCAGGGCCGGGGCGGGCGTACCCACCTGGTGTCCCCGCCGGTCGCCGCCGCCACCGCCGTGGTCGGCCGCCTGGCCGCCCCCGCCGACCTGTAGAAGGGCAGCCGAGAGATGGACAAGTTCACCACCCACACCGGCACCGCGGTGCCGCTGCGCCGGTCCAACGTGGACACCGATCAGATCATCCCCGCCGTGTACCTCAAGCGGGTGACCCGGACCGGTTTCGCGGACGGGCTCTTCAGTGCGTGGCGGGAGGATCCGTCATTCGTCCTCAACGATCCCTCCTATTCAGGAGCGTCGATTCTGGTCGCCGGCCCCGAGTTCGGTACGGGCTCCTCACGGGAGCACGCCGTCTGGGCCCTGCGGGACTGGGGCTTCCGCGCTGTGATCTCTCCTCGCTTCGGCGACATCTTCCGTGGCAACGCGCTGAAGGAAGGCCTCCTTCCGGTCGAGCTGGAATTGAAAGCCGTGGCGGAACTCTGGGATCTCGTGGAATCGGACCCCACCACCCCGGTCACGGTCGACCTCGCCGCCCGCCAGGTCCGCGCCGGGGACGCCACCTGGGCCTTCCCGCTGGACGACCACAGCCGCTGGCGGCTGATGGAGGGCTTGGATGACATTGGACTCACCCTCCGGCACGAGGCCGAGATCGGCGCGTACGAGGCGTCCCGACCGTCGTTCCTGCCCTCGCTGGCGTAGCCGTACGCCCGAGCGCACATCGGTTTTCGCCCCCACCGGTTCGCCGGTGGGGGCGAATCCGTTACGACACAAGGCCTTTTTTCCACCGAATGTTTGTGTCCCGGCAGCACAGGGCATACCGTGCGCGCAGAATGGCTCGCGTCGAGTCAGTTGCACAATCGGGAGGAAGTCGTGAACAAGGCCGAGCTCATCGAGGCGCTCGCCGTTCGCCTGGGGGACCGGAAGACGGCGACGGCCGCGCTCGACGCGGTCCTCGCTGAGGTCCAGGCGGCGGTCACCAAGGGCGAGAAGGTGGCGATCACCGGATTCGGAGCGTTCGAAAAGCGTGTCCGGGGCGCCCGAACAGCGCGCAACCCGCGGACCGGCGAGGCGGTGAAGGTCAAGAAGACCTCCGTCCCGACCTTCCGCCCGGGCGCTGGCTTCAAGGAGATGGTGGCCGGCGGCAAGGTGCCGAAGGCCACGGCCGCTGCCAAGAAGATTGCCGCCGCCGCAGCCAAGACCACCGGGGCCAAGGCGACCGCGGCGAAGAAGACCGCCGCGGCCGGTGCCGCCAAGAAGACCACGGCGGCGAAGGCGGCCAAGACGACCGCGGCGAAGAAGACCGCGCCGGCGAAGAAGGCCGCCGCAGCCAAGACGACCGCGGCGAAGAAGACCGCCGCGGCCAAGAAGACCACCGCCGCCAAGAAGACGACGGCGGCCAAGAAGACCACGGCGGCCAAGAAGACCACGGCGGCGAAGAAGACCACGGCGGCCAAGAAGACCACGGCCGCCAAGAAGACCACGGCCGCCAAGAAGGCACCCGCGAAGAAGGCGCCGGCCAAGAAGACCGCCACGCGGCGCTGACCGTCCGGCCCGTAAGGGCGCCCACCGCTCGCGGTGGGCGCCCTTTTCCGTGGGTACGCCCGCCGGGGACCGGCGGCGCGACCGGTCGCGGCCGACCGGCCGCGGCAGTCCTCGTGCCGAACTCGCCACCCACCGGCAACCGCGTGGGCCAGCACAGGTTTGCCGGTGGTGGGTCTCCACAACGGCGGCACCAGCCAGGCGGGCTGTTCCCCTACAGCCGGTCGGCGGCGAGCAGGCGGCTGCCGGTGAAGGCGAGCAGCCAGCCGCCGCCCTTCGGGGTGGTGAAGTCGCCGGCCTCGCCGGTCAGCCGCTCCAGCATGCCCGGGATCACCTTGCCCTGGCCGCACACCGCGACCGGGTCGCCGGCCTCGGCCAGCTCGGTCAGCCGGGCCGCGGCGGCCAACACGCACTCGTCCGGTTGCTGGCCGGGTTTCGGTTCGTCCAGGTCACCGGCCACCTCGATGGGCAGGTCGAGCCGGGCGGCCGCCGGGTCGAGGGTCTGCACGCAGCGCCGGGCCGAGGCGGCGAGCAGACGCACCGGGCGGACCAGGGCCACCAGTTCGGCCAGGGCCTGCGCCTGGGCCCAGCCCTCCGTGTCCAGCGGCCGGCCGGCGTCCGGGCCGGTCCAGGTGCCCCGCCTGCCGGCGTGCCCGTGCCGGACCAGCAGCACGGTGGCGGTCACCGGCGGCAGCGCCGCGAACGCGGCGATCACCTCGCCGTCGTGCGGGTAGCTGACCCGGCGTACCGCCTCGTCGACGGGGAGCCAGTGCACCTGGTCCACCTCGGTGTCCGGCTGGAAGCCGCCCGCAGCCACGGCCCGCATCGACCAGTAGTCGACCGCCTTCGGCCGGCCCTCGCTGCGGTAGCGGATCGTCGGCAGGCGGACCTGCGGCACGGCCCGGACGTCGGCCTCCTCGGCGACCTCGCGGACCGCCGCCCGCAGCGGGTGCTCGCCGGGATCCAGCTTGCCCTTGGGCAGCGACCAGTCGTCGTACCGGGGGCGGTGCACCAGGCAGACCTCGACGCCGGCCGCCGCCGGGCGCCAGACGACGCCGCCCGCCGCCCGGATCCGCACCGGCTCGTCGTCCGTCATCCGCTCACCGTATGCGCGATCCGTGCCCGCCGTGGGCCGCTCAGCCCGCCGTCCCGCCGACCCGGTGCAGCAACAGCTCCTGCAGGTGGGTCAGCGGCGCCTCCTCGGTGCCCGTACGCCGGGTCCAGCTGCCGTCCAAGGCCAGCTCGAAGGCGTCCACGTCCGGGCTGAACGCGGCGGTCAGCACCTGGTCGAGCTCGGCCCGGGCGACCGGGTCGCTCACCTGCACCAGCGCCTCCACCCGGCGGTCCAGGTTGCGGTGCATCAGGTCGGCCGAACCCATCCAGAACTCGGCGTCGCCGTTGTTGCCGAACCGGAAGATCCGCGAGTGCTCCAGGAACCGGCCCAGAATCGAGCGGACCCGGATGTTCTCCGACAGCCCCGGCACCCCCGGACGCAGCGTGCACATGCCCCGGATCAGCAGGTCGACGTGGACACCGGCCTGCGAGGCCCGGTAGAGCGCGTCCGTGATCTCCTCGTCCACCAGGGCGTTCACCTTGAACTGCACCAGTCCTGGCATGCCGAGCCGGACGTGGGCGACCTCCCGTTCGATCCGCTCGATCAGGCCGCTGCGGATGCCCTGCGGGGCCACCAGCAGCCGCCGGTACGCGGTCTGCCGGCTGTAGCCGGTCAGCACGTTGAACAGGTCGGTCAGGTCGGCGCCGATCTCCGGGTCGGCGGTGAGCATGCCGAAGTCCTCGTAGAGCCGGGCGGTCTTCGGGTGGTAGTTGCCGGTGCCGATGTGGCAGTAGCGGCGGATCTGGTTGCCCTCCTGGCGTACCACCAGGGCGGTCTTGCAGTGCGTCTTCAGGCCGACCAGGCCGTAGACGACGTGGCAGCCGGCGCGCTCCAGGGTGCGCGCCCACCCGATGTTCGCCACCTCGTCGAAGCGCGCCTTCAGCTCGACCAGCACCACCACCTGCTTGCCGGCGGCCGCCGCGTCGACCAGCGCGTCGACGATCGGGGAGTCGCCGCTGGTGCGGTAGAGGGTCTGCTTGATGGCCAGCACGTTCGGGTCGGCGGCGGCCTGCTCGATGAAGCGCTGCACGCTGGTGGCGAACGAGTGGTACGGGTGGTGCACCAGCACGTCGCCGTCGCGCAGGGTGGCGAAGACGCTGCGGGGCACCTCGCCCTCGGTGAGCCGGGGGTGGGTGGCCGGCACGAACGGCGGATCCTTGAGGTCGGGGCGGTCGGCCTCGCCGTACACCTGCCAGAGCGCGGAGAGGTCGAGCAGGCCGCGGACCCGGAGCACGTCGTGGCTGTCCATGTCCAGCTCGCGGACGAGCAGCTCCAGCATGTGGTCGGAGATGGACGCGGCCACCTCCAGCCGTACCGGGGGACCGAACCGGCGCCGGGCCAGTTCTCGTTCCAGGGCCTGGAGCAGGTCCTCGTCGCGGTCCTCGTCCACCTCGACCTCGGCGTTACGGGTGACCCGGAACAGGTGGCACTCGACCACCTGCATGCCGGAGAAGAGCTGCCCGAGATGCACCGAGATGAGGTCTTCCAGCGGCAGGAACCGGACGCCTGGCTGGTCGCGGGCCACCCGGACGAACCGGGGTACGTTGTTCGGCACCTTGACCCGGGCGAACAGCTCCGATCCGCCGTCCGGGTCGCGGACCGACACGGCCAGGTTCAACGACCGCCCGGAGATGTACGGGAAGGGGTGCGCCGGGTCCACCGCGAGCGGGGTGAGCACCGGGAAGATGTGCTCCCGGAACCAGGTGCGCAGCCGTTCCCGCTCCGGGTCGTCCAGGTCGCTCCAGCGCAGGATCCGGATGTCCTCCTCGGCCAGCTTCGGCAGCAGTTCGTCGACGAAGCAGGTGGCGTGCCGGGCGACCAGGTCCGCGGTCTTCTCCGCGACCAGCTCCAACTGGGTACGCAGCGGCAGCCGGTCACCCCCGCGTACCGGCAGGCCGGCGGAGAGGCGCCGCTTCAGCCCGGCCACCCGCACCATGTAGAACTCGTCCAGGTTGCTGGCGAAGATGGCCAGGAACTTCGCCCGCTCCAGTAGCGGGGTGCGCGGATCCTCGGCGAGCGCCAGCACCCGGGCGTTGAAGTCGAGCCAGGAGAGCTCCCGGTTGAGGAAACGATCCTCGGGCAGCGGCTGCGCCGCCGGCGGTGCGGCGTCCGGCACCGGACCCGGCCCCTCGACCGGGTCGAGGGACTCCTCCAGCCCCGCCGAGTCGGGCGCCGACGCCTCAACGGGCAGGTCCTCCTCCGGCGCGCGGACGCGGCGGAAGCGGCCGTCGGTGCCGCGGGCCGGGGCGCCGTTGCGGGACGCGGTCGGGTGCAGGAAGTGCGGCGGACTCTCGGGCTGCTCGCGAGGGGTGCTCACCCCCTCATGATTCCCCGATTCCGGTGAACGGAAAATGAACTCGGGGCAGGTTGCTCAGGCCATCGTCGGCAACGTCACCCGGACGACCGCACCGGCCGCGTCCCGCTCGATCCGGACCCGCTGCCCGAGCCGGAGCAGCCGCAGCCCGGAGGCGTCGAAGGCCCGGGCCGGGAAGGCCAGCTCGGTGCCGTCGTCGAGGAGCAGCACGCCGCTGCGGGTCGCCGCGTCGTAGGTGGCCACCGTGCCCTGCATGCCAGCACCGTACCCGACGGGTCGGCCGGGGGTGGCGGCCGAGCGGGCGTCCAGCAGCGCGGCGGTGCGCGGGCCCACGCCCAGCCGGGCGGCGGCGGCCAGGTCCGCCGGGATGTCCACGTCGCGGCGCAACGTGGGCCAGGCACCGCGCAGCGGGCGCGCCCCGCTGGCCGTGTGCGCCGCGGCCGAGCCCGGGCCGAACCGGGGATCCAGGGGTACGCCGGGCGGCGCGGCGAGCAGCACGGTGCCGGTGCCCGGGGCGTCGGCCGCGAACCCGCGTACCCCCGGCGGGCCGGTGCGGACGGCCCGCAGCGCCGCGGCCAGCTCGGCCGGGCGCAGCGCCGGCAGGTCGGCGGTGAGTCCGGCCACCGCGGCGCGCGGGCCGGCGGCTGCCGCGCCGTGCCGGAAGGCGGCGTTCAGCCCGGCTGCGGGGTCCGTCACCACCCGGGCGCCGGCCGCCGCCACCTCCGCCGCCACCCGCGAGTCGTCCGTCACCACCAGCACCTCGGCGACCGCCGGGCAGGCCCGCACCGCGCGGACCGTGTCGGCCGCCAGCGCCAGCGCCAGCTCCTCGTGTGGTACGCCGGACAGCGCGCCCCGCAGGCGGCTCTTCGCCGCCTCGAGGCGCTTCACCGGCACCACCACGGTCCAGCTCGGCTCGGGCACGTGACCATCCTGCCAGTGGGGACGGCGGTACCCTCTCTGGCCGGACCCAGGGCGAGCAGGCATGATTTCGTCGCGGGGCGTGGGTGCGTGGGGCGCGAGGAGGAGACAGGGTGGCGCGGCGGAAGGTGGGATTCTGGCCACGGTTAGCCGTGGTGTTGGTCAAGCCGGTGTTGAACGTCTGGACGCGGCGCACCTGGCGGGGCATGGAGCACCTGCGCCGCGACGGCGGAATGATCATCGTGCCCAACCACATCTCGCACGCCGACCCGCTGGTCTCCGCGCACTTCATCTACGACTCCGGGCGCTGGCCGCAGTTTCTCGGCAAGGCCAGCGTGTTCCGGGTGCCGGTGATCGGCTGGATCCTGCACCGGTGCCGGCAGATCCCGGTGGAGCGCGGCTCGGTCGAGGCGGCCAGGTCGCTGGACAAGCTGGTCGCGGCGGTACGCGAGGGCGGCGCCGTGGTGATCTATCCGGAGGGGACCACCACCCGCGAACCGGACCTGTGGCCGATGAAGGGCAAGACCGGGGCGGCCCGGCTGGCGCTGGCCACCGGCGCGCCGGTGATCCCGGTCGCCATGTGGGGGCCGGAGTGGATGTTCGACCCGCGGACGGCCCGGTTGCGGCTGCGCCCGCGGACCCCGGTGACCGTGGTCGCCGGGCCCCCGATCGACCTGAGCCGCTGGGCGGGCGCCACGCCGACCCGGGCGGTCCTGGAGGAGATGACCGACACGATCATGCTGCGGATCCGTGACCTGGTCGCCGAGATTCGCGGCGGCACCCCACCACCGCTCTGGGAGCGCCCCGCCCGCACCCGTTCCCGCGAGGTGAGTGAATGAGTGAGCGCAGCGAGCGAATCGGCTGGCTCAGCGCGGTGGTGCCTCATGGCGTCGTCGACCGTGGGGAGGCGACGGCATGAGCGAGCGCAGCGAGCGAATCGGCTGGCTCAGCGCGGTGGTGCCTCATGGCGTCGCCGACCGTGGGGAGGCGACGGCATGAGCGGGCATGTGGCCGTGCTGGGGGCGGGGTCGTGGGGGACCGCGTTCGCCAAGATCCTCGCCGACGCCGGGCGGGACGTGACGATCCTGGCCCGGCGGCGGTCGGTGGCCGACGCGATCCGCACCGAGCACCGCAATCCGGACTACCTGCCGGACCTCCGGCTGCCCGACCGGGTCACCGCGACCGGCGACGCCGAGGAGGCGATCGCCGGGGCGGAGGTGGTGGTGCTCTCCGTGCCGTCGCAGACGCTGCGCGCCAACCTGGCCGAGTGGACCCCCCACCTGGATCCGGACGCCACGCTGGTCTCCCTGATGAAGGGCATCGAGCTGGGCACCACCAAGCGGATGAGCCAGGTGATCATGGAGACCGCCGGGGTGCCCGCCGATCGGGTGGTGGTCGTCTCCGGGCCCAACCTGGCCCCGGAGATCGCCGCCGAGCAGCCCGCCGCGACCGTGGTCGCCAGCACCGACAGCCGGCGGGCCGCCCTCGTCCAGTCGTCGATCCGGACGTCGTACTTCCGCCCGTACACCAACGACGACGTGATCGGCTGCGAGCTGGGCGGAGCCGTGAAGAACGTGATCGCCCTGTCGTACGGGATCGCCACCGCGATGGGCTTCGGCGACAACACCCGGGCCATGCTGATGACCCGCGGGCTGGCCGAGACTGCCCGGCTGGGCGTGGCGCTCGGCGCCGACCCGATCACCTTCGCCGGCCTGGCCGGCATGGGTGACCTGGTGGCCTCCTGCTCCTCGCCGCTGGCCCGCAACCGCACCTTCGGCGAGCACCTGGGCCGGGGGGAGACCCTGGAGCAGGCCCAGGCGGCCACCCGGCAGACCGCCGAGGGGGTGAAGAGCTGCCTGGCCATCCGGGACCTGGCCCGGGCGCACGGGGTGGAGATGCCGATCACCGAGCAGATCGAGCGGATCTGCCACGAGGGGATGGATCCGCGGCTCGCCGTGGACGCGCTGATGAGCCGGACCGCGAAGCCCGAGTCGTACGAGTGAGGCGGCCATGAGCGAGCGGATCATCGGGCACCGTGCGGTCGAGCCTCATGCCGTCGCCGAGAGCGAGGCGGCTGCATGAGCGACTGGGGTGACGGCACCCGCAGCGTGCACGCCGGGCTGCCGGCCCCGGCGCCCGGTGCACCGTTTCTGCCGGGGCCGGTCTTCGCCGCGCCGTACCACCTGGACCCGTGGGAGGGGCCGGCGGCGGCGCCCAACGGGTACGGCCGGCCGGACAACCCCACCCGGCGGTTGCTGGAGGCGGCCATCGGGGAGCTGGAGGGCGGGGACTGCCGGGTCTTCGCCAGCGGCCAGGCGGCCATCACCGGGCTGCTGCTGGCGCTGCTGCGCCCCGGGGACACCGTGCTGCTCCCCGCCGACGGCTACTTCCCGGTCCGCGCGTTCGCCACCGCCACCCTCGAGGGCATCGGGGTGCGGGTCCACTTCGTGCCGACGGCCGGGCCGTACCCCTCGTTCGAGGGTGTCCGCCTGGTGCTGCTGGAGACCCCGGCGAACCCCGGCTTGGACGTGGCCGACGTGCCGGCCCTGGCCACCGCCGCGCATGCCGCCGGGGCGCTGCTCGCGGTGGACAACACCACCGCCACCCCGCTCGGGCAGCGCCCGCTGGACCTCGGAGCCGACGTGGTGGTCGCCTCCGGCACCAAGGCGCTCACCGGCCACTCCGACCTGCTGCTCGGCTACGTGGCGACCCGCTCCGCCGAGCTGCTCGACCCGGTGACGGCCTGGCGGACCACCACCGGCGGCATACCCGGCGCGTTCGACTGCTGGCTGGCGCACCGCTCGCTGGCGACCGTGGACCTGCGGCTGGCCCGGCAGACCGCCAACGCCGAGGCGCTCGCCCGGCTGCTCGCGGGCCGCGACGACGTCACCGGCCTGCGCTGGCCCGGGCGGCCGGAGGATCCGGCGTACCCGGTCGCCTCGGTCCAGATGCGACGGATGCCCGGCGTGCTCTCGTTCGACCTGGGCGACGCCGCCCGGGTGGCCCGGTTCCTGGACGCGTCCCGGCTGGTTGCCGCCGCCACCTCGTTCGGCGGGCTGCACACCACCGCCGACCGGCGGGCCCAGTGGGGCGACGACACCGCCCCCGGCTTCGTCCGGCTCTCCTGCGGGATCGAGGATCCGGCCGACCTGGTGGCCGACGTGACCGCCGCGCTGGACGCCAGCGCGGCCTGACCTCGGGACGGTTCGGTCGCCAGCGTGGCCTGAACCGGGGGACGGCCCGATCGTCGGCGCGGACTGACACCGGCGCGGGCTGACACCGCAGCGCGCCGGTGCCGGGGCGGCCGGCCGGTGCCAGCTCCGCTAAGGTGACGGACAGCCACGGCCCGTACGGGCCCCGACCGGAGGAGGTGAGCCCGATCCACCAGCGAAGGACCGGCGCTCCCCGCCGAGTCCGCGTCGTCCCTGGTTAGGCGACGCCGGGAGCGCCGACAAGCGTTCCCGAAAGGCATGCCATGGCACCGTTTCCTCCCGACCGTCCCGCCCTCGTCGCCCGGCTGCGTGCCGCCGGCTGCGTCTACGCCGAGGACGAGGCGGACCTGCTGATCGCCGCCGCCGACTCGGCCGCGGCCCTGACCGAGCTCGTCGACCGCCGGGTCGCCGGCCTGCCGCTGGAACACCTGCTCGGCTGGGCCGAGTTCTGCGGCCGGCGGATCGCCGTCGACCCGGGGGTCTTCGTGCCCCGGGGGCGGACCGCCCTGCTGGTCGCCGCGGCGGCAGCGGTGGCCGGTCCGGCACCGGCCGTGCTCGACCTCTGCTGCGGGTCCGGCACCGCCGCGCTGGTGCTGCACGGCCGGCTCGCGCCCCGCTGGCTGGCCGCCGCCGACCTCGACCCGGCCGCGGTGGCCTGCGCCCGGCGCAACCTCGCCCCGCTCGGCGTGCCCGTCTACCAGGGCGACCTGTTCGGGCCGATCCCGACCGAGTGGCGGGGCCGCCTGGATCTGGTGGTGGCGAACGCCCCCTACGTGCCGAGCGGCGCGCTGGCCCTGATGCCGGCTGAGGCGCGGCTCTACGAGGCACCGATGGCGCTGGACGGCGGCGAAGACGGGCTGGCCGTGCTGCGCCGGGTGGCGGCCGGCGCAGCCGAGTGGCTCGTCCCGGGCGGGCACCTGGCCGTGGAGTCCAGCGCCGGCCAGGCCGAGGCGCTCTGCGGGGTGCTGACCGACGCGGGTCTGGTGCCGACCGTGGTGCACGACGAGGAGTTGGACGCCACGGCCGTCACGGCCCGCCGGCCCGGCTGAGCGTCGCGCCGCCCGGCCCGTCCGGGGCATGGCGGGCCGCGCAACGGCGAACTAGCCTCGGGCCAGGCTCGGCGGGAGGGGTGGCCGTGGGCAGCACGGGTGTGCCGGTGGTGGTGGGTCTCGACAACGGCGGCACCAGCAACAACGCCACCGTGCTGACCGTCGACGGCCGGTTCCTCGTGGACGGGCTGGTGGAGATCCCGAGCGAGGTCCAGGCCGGGCCGGAGGCGGCGATCGAGGCGCTGGCCCGGGCGTTCGACGGCATCGTGGCGCGCACCGGGGTGCCCCGGGAACTGGTGCGTGCCGTCGGGCTGGACACCCCCGGCCCGGCGAGCGCCACCGGGGTCATCTCCTCGCGCGGCTCGACCAACTTCTCCCAGCCGGCCTGGCGGGGGTACGACGTGCGGGGCGCCTTGGAGCACCGGCTCGGCCTCCCGGTGGTCTACGCCAACGACGGCAACGCGGCGGCCCTGTACGCGCACCACGTCCACTTCGGCGTGGACGCGATGCGCCGTTCCTCGGTCGCCGCCATCGTCGGCACCGGGCTCGGCGGTGGGGTGGTGGAGGACGGCCGCGTGGTCGGCGGTGCGGCCGGCATGGCGGGGGAGTTCGGGCACGTGCACATCCCGCTCGACGGGCTGCTGGCGCCGGGCCAGGCGGTCCCCGTCTGCGCCTGCGGCTTCACTGGTGACGTGGAGAGCGTCGCCTCGCTCACCGCCATCGAGCGGAACCTGCTCCCGTACTGGCTGGGCCGGTTCCCGGGGCATCCGCTGGCGGCCGAGCCGCCGGGCCGGGCGGCGAAGCTGGTGCGCGGCTACGGCGAGCGGGGCGACCCGTTGGCTCGGGAGGTGTTCACCCAGCAGGCGATGGCGTTGGGCCGGTTGTTCACCATCGCGGCGAACTTCACCGACCCGCACGCGTACTTCGTCGGCGGTGGCGTGGTGGAGGCGGCGCCGGAGTTCCGCGACTGGTTCCTCGCCACCGTGCGGGAGTGCACGGTGCTCCGCGCCGAGCAGCGCGCGGTGGCCACCTTCGCGCTGGTGCCGGACCGGGACATGGCCGGCGCGCGGGGGGTGGCCATCGCGGCGCTGGAGGCGGTCCGGTCCGGCTCCGCCGCCGGCCCGCTGGTCGCCGGCTGACCCGCGGCCGGGCGGCCGGGCCAGGGATCAGCCGCGCGGTGGGGCGCCGGTGAACGCCGTCCAGGCGGCCGGGGAGAAGACCAGCACCGGGCCGGCCGGGTCCTTGGAGTCGCGGACCGCGACGGCCTCGGGCAGCGACGCCATCTCGACGCACGCGCCCTCGTCGCCGCTGTGGCTGCTCTTGCGCCAGCCGGTCGCTGCCGGGCGGGGGCTGTTCGTGCCGTTCATCCGGGTCTACCTCTCGTTCAACAGGCGGAGGAGCTGGTCCCGGCTGGCCGGCGGGCTCAGCGCCACGGTCCGCAGGTGCTCCATGATCTTGGTGCAGGTACGCAGGTCGCCCGGCCGGTCCAGGACCATCTGCCCGGCGACCGTCTCCACCGAGGCGATGATCGGGTCCTCGGGGTCGGCGAACTCCAGGATGTGCAGCGAGCCCCGGGTGCCCCGGTGGTAGCCCGCGGCGAGAGGGATCACCTGCACGGTGATGTTGGGCAGTTCGGCCATCTTCAGCAGGTGTCGTAGCTGTCCCTCCATCACGGACCGGTCGCCGACCGGGCGCAGCAGCGCGCCCTCGTCGATGATGGCGTCGAGGATCGGCGGATCGTCACTCGTGAGCCGCTGCTGCCGGTCGAGGCGCAGGTGGACGCGCTGCTCCACCTGCTCGTCGCTGAGTGTGTGCGGGCCGCCGCGCATCACGCCGCGGATGTAGTCGGCGGTCTGGAGCAGGCCGGGCACCACCGAGGGCTCGAAGTTGGCGATCCCGGTCGCCTCCGCCTCCAGCGCGATGAAGTCGATGGTCCGCCGGTCCAGCAGGTACGAGTAGGAGACCCACCAGCCGGGCTTGCGGGCGTCCTTGGCGAGCTGCACCGCCGCGGCGATCTCGTCGGGGCCGACCCGGTAGAGGGTGAGCAGCGCGCGCACGGTGGCCGGGCTGACCAGCGTCTGCGCGTTCTCGTACCGGGACAGGGTGCTCCGGGTGCTGTTGATCTCGTCGGCCGCGGCCTCGAGGGTCAGGCCGGCGGCCTCCCGGTGGGTACGCAGGGCGATGCCGAGCCGTCGGGCCCGGGCGGTCTTCGGCGCCATGCATCGATGGTCGCATATCAAGGGGAGGATGTGCATGAGAGAAGTTCGATGAGAGTTGCATTCACGCGTGTCCACCTGTCAATCTGTGTTCGCGTCCTCACCGCCGGTTGTCGTGGCGACGGTGGTGGTGAGTGACCGGAGGGGATGGGGCGCGCGGCGATCGGGTTTTCACTCCCCCCACGACCCGATCGCCGCGTGCCCCTACCGCCCAGGGCACGGGGAGGGGATCGCATGACGGTGACGGGCTGCCGCCCGCTGGGCGGGGGTGGACGGGGATGACCCGCTTCCTCGTGGTCCTCACCGACGTCCGCCCGATGGAAGGGTTGGGGCGCAACGAGCGGACGATCCCCGAGCGGCGCCGGCAGGTGGTCGGCGCGAACAGCCGGGAGGCGGCGGACCGGATCGCCGGCGCCTTCATGGCACTGGGCATGGTCCGGGCGGGGCGGCAACGGGTCAAGGTCATCGCGGTGGGGCGCCGCCCCCGAATCCCGGAGCAAGACTGAACCCCCGGCCCGCCCACCGGACCCGGTCGACGGAGGGCGGGAGGCCGCTACCGCCACCGACCACCGGCCTCACAACAGCTTGCGCCGCTTCAGGTACGCGACCAGGTCGTCGTAGACGCCGCCCTCGTTGGCGAACATGGCGACGTTGCGGGCGGTGGACAGCCACGGCCGGGTGGACGGGCGGACCTCCTTCAGCGCCCGCTCCAGGTCCCGCTGCTCGATCATCCGGACCTGGCCGGTGCGTACCGAGTCGGCCATCGCGAACTCGGCGGCGCTCTCGCAGAGGTGGGCCAGGTCGGCGCCGGAGAAGTCCTCGGTCGCCGCGACCACCCGGCGCAGGTCGATGTTGGCGATCGGCCGCTCGCGCAGGTGGTACTCCAGGATCGCCGCACGGGCCTCGGCGTCCGGGGGCAGCACCAGCACCACCCGGTCCAGCCGGCCCGGCCGGCGCAGCGCCGGATCGACGTCCCACGGGGTGTTCGTGGCGGCCAGCACGAAGACGCCCTCGTTGTCGCCCTCCATGCCGTCCAGCTCGGCCAGGAGCTGGTTGCCCAGCGTCCGCATCGAACTCGACGAGACCTGCGACCGCTTGTGGCCCAGGGCGTCGATCTCGTCGAGGAAGAGCACGCAGGGGGCGTCGCGCCGGGCCGCCTCGAACAGCTGGTGCAGGTTCCGCTCCGAGTTGCCGACCCACATGTCCAGCACGTCCACGATGGACAGCGACAGGAACTTCGCGCCCATCTCCCCGGCCACCGCACGGGCCAGGAAGGTCTTGCCGCAGCCGGGCGGCCCGTAGAGCATCAGGCCGCCGCGCAGGCTCTTGCCGTACATCCGGCGCAGCTCCGGGTTGCGCAGCGGGCCGAGGAAGGCCAGCTCCAGCCGCTCCTTCACGGCCGACATGCCGCCCACGTCGGCCAGCCGGATCGAGGAGGACTCCACGTCGTACACCCGGTCGGCCTCGCCGCGGACCGGCTCCGGCTCGTCGCCGGCCCGGGCGAAGCGCGGCGGCACGACGTCGGCCAGCTCCTGCTCGTACGCGGCCAGCGGGTCGTCCCCGGACGGACCCGCGGGCGCCGGGCGCTGCGCCGGCGGCGCCGGGCGGTCTTCCCCGGACGGACCGGCGGGTGCGGGCGGCGCCGGGCGGTCGTGCTCGGGCGGGGCGGCGGGCGCCGCGCGTTGCGCCGGGGCTACGGGCCCGCCGAGTGCCCGCTGCATCAGGGCCTGGGCCTGCGCGTTGCCCGGATCCCGGGCGAGCGCCTGCCCGATGTGCGCGATGGCCTCGGCGCCCCGGCCGCCGTCCAGCAGCAGTCCGGCCAGGTGCAGGCGCAGCGGCAGGTCGTCGGGCCGGGCGTCGAGGGCGGCCAGCAGGCTGTCGATGAGGGCATCCGAGCTCACAGGACGAGCAGCCTAATGGGCGGCTGCCTCGATCCGCTCGCCCGCTCGGGCGCATCGCCACCGGTGGCGATGCGCCCGTTCGACGGCGACGTCGCCCGATTACTCCCCGTGTACGGCTCGTTGACCGGTTGCGCGGCGAGGTGCGGTCTCCTCGGGTATCGGCTGCCCGGGCTCGCCACGCACAGTAGGGTCAACCGGGTGAGCGCCACCGGCGAGCACGGCCAGCCGCAGTCGCGAACGAAGAGGTGACCGGAGTGACCACCCCAGGCAAGACCCGTGTGGCGATCGTCTTCGGCGGCCGCAGCCCCGAGCACGGCATCTCCTGCGTCAGCGCGGGCAGCGTGCTGGCCGCGCTGGACCCGGACGAGTTCGAGGTGGTCCCGGTCGGTATCACCCGGCAGGGCCAGTGGGTGCTGGCCAGCGGCGACCCGGGCCAACTGGCCATCCAGGATCGCAAGCTGCCGGAGATCACTGCCGGCTCCGGCGCGGAACTGGTGCTGCGCGCCGATCCGGCGGCGGGTGGCCTGATGGTGCTCGACCCGACGCAGGGCCCCCGGGCGCTGGCCGACGTGGACGTGGTCTTCCCGGTGCTGCACGGCGCGTACGGCGAGGACGGCACCATCCAGGGGATGCTGGAGATGGCCGGCATCCCGTACGTCGGGGCGAACGTGTTCGCCTCCGCGGCGGCCATGGACAAGGAGTTCACCAAGAAGCTCTGCGTCGCCGAGGGCATCCCGGTCGGCCCGTACGTGGTGCTGCGCAACGGGATGACGATGACCGAGGAGGACAAGGAGCGCCTCGGCCTGCCGGTCTTCGTCAAGCCGTCCCGGGCCGGTTCCTCCTTCGGCATCACCAAGGTCGACGACTGGTCCCAGCTCGACGCGGCGGTCGCCACCGCCCGCGAGATCGACACCAAGGTGCTGGTCGAGGGCGCGATCGTCGGCCGCGAGATCGAGTGCGGCGTGCTGGAGGGGGAGGCCGGCGGCGCCCCCGAGGCGTCGGTGCTGGCCGAGGTGCGGATGATCGGCGGCCGTGACTGGTACGACTTCGAGGCCAAGTACATCTACGCCGACGAGGTCTGCGAGTACGACGTCCCGGCGAATCTGCCCGAGCCGGTCGCCCACCGGGTGCAGGAGTACGCCACCCGCGCGTTCACCGCCCTGGACTGCTCCGGGCTGGCCCGGGTCGACTTCTTCGTGACGCCGGAGCTGGACGTCTATCTCAACGAGATCAACACCATGCCCGGTTTCACCCCGACCTCGATGTTCCCGCGCATGTGGGCGGCCAGCGGCCTGGAGTATCCGAAGCTGGTCAACCGCCTCATCCGCAGCGCCCTCCGCCGCGCCGGCCGCTGACCCGTCACGCGGCTCAAGATCCGGCCTGATTCACGGAAAGAGTGGCCATTCCGGCGTGGAAGGCCACTCTTTCCGTGCATCTGCGCCCACTCAGGGGCGCGACGTCAGCCGGAGCAGCCGGACGGGGCGGTCTTGGCCGAGGGGACCGCCGCGACGATCGCGTCGGAGATCGGGGCGACCCACTGCAGCGGCTGCTCGTACTGCTTGGGCAGCCGGACCCGGACGGGGGTCTCCCGGTCGACGGTGGTCAGCACGCTGCCGTCGGCTTCCTGCGCGGCGTACCAGCAGACCTTGTTGACCCGCCACACCTCGTCGGTGGGCTGGATCACCGGCGGGGTGCCGCCGCAGGCCACCGTGAGCGCCGGGTCGCCGTACGCGGCGTTCTGCTCGGCGCCGGCGGTGACCGGCCGCTGCTTCAGGTCGCGTACGCTCGGCGGGAGCTGCGACAGCAGGGCCCGGCACAGCGTCGCCGGCCGCTCGGCCAGGGCCGGGGCGGGCATCTCGACCGGGGCGGTCGACTGCGGCCGCACGGCGGTCGCCGACGGCTGCGGTGCGGCGGCCGGCTCGTCCGGCGCCAGCTTGGCGAAGGTGAACCCGGCCACCGCCACGGTCACCGGCACCGCGATCAGCGTCGCCCAGAGGGCGGCCCTGCGGGTGCTCCGGTCCCGGCGCGGGGCCTCGTCGGCCGTGCGGGCCTCGTCGGCAGCGGGGGAGGTCGTGATCTTGTCCACTTACAGGCGCACCACCGAACACGTGAGGGTGCGGGTGATGCCGGGCACCATCTGCACCTTGCTGACGATGAGTTTGCCGAGCTCGTCGACGGTGTTCGCCTCGGTGAGGACGACCACGTCGTACGGCCCGGTGACGGCGTCGACACGCACCACGCCGGCAAGGTCCGAAATCTGACCGGCCACGTCACGCGCCCGCCCGACCTCGGTCTGGATGAGGATGTACGCCTGTACCACGACTCGACCTCCGTCCGTCGCCGCCTGGGGCGGTCCGAAGGGTGAAACTACCGTACGGAGCAGCCGTGATCCGTATCGGTGGCCGGTTGGACGCGGTGAGCGAGGCCACGGCGTGGGCGAAGCGAGTGACGAGTGAGCGCGACGAGGGGACGGCATGACAGTCGCGGGTGTCGGGGAATTCGGGCTGATCGACCGGGTGACCGCCCGGCTGACGCAGGGGGAGAGCTGCCTGCTCGGTCCCGGTGACGACGCGGCGGTGGTCGCCGCGCCGGACCGGCGGGTGGTGGCCTCCACCGACGTGCTGGTGGAGGGGCGGCACTTCCGCCGGGACTGGTCCGGGGCCCGGGACGTCGGGCACCGGGCGGCGGCCGCCAACCTCGCCGACATCGCGGCCATGGGCGCCACCCCGACCGCACTGCTGGTCGCCCTCTGCATCCCGGCGGAGCTGGACACGAGCTGGGCGGAGGAGTTGGCCGACGGGCTGGGCGCCGAGGCGGCCCTGGTCGGGGCGGGCGTGGTCGGCGGCGACATGTCGTCCAGCCCCGTCATCACGATCGCCGTGACCGCCCTGGGCGATCTGGGCGACCGGCCGCCGGTGGTCCGCTCCGGGGCCCGCCCGGGAGACGTGGTGGCGCTCGCCGGGCGCACCGGCTGGGCGGGGGCCGGCTACACCGTGCTGTCCCGCGGCTTCCGCACGCCCCGGCTGCTGGTCGAGGCGTACCGCCGACCCGAGGTGCCGTACGCCGCCGGGCCGGAGGCCGCCCGGCACGGCGCCACCGCCATGATCGACGTCTCGGACGGGCTGCTCGCCGACCTGGGGCATGTGGCGCGGGCCAGCGGCGTGGCGATCGACCTGACCCGGGACGCGTTCGAGGTGCCCCGGCAGATGCGCGACGCGGCCCAGGCGCTCGGGGTCGACCCGTACTCCTGGATCCTGGCCGGCGGCGAGGACCACGCCCTGGCGGCGACCTTCCCCGCGGCGGCGGCGCTCCCGGCCGGCTGGCAGCCGATCGGGCAGGTGACCGAGGGCGCCGGGGTGACCGTGGACGGCGCCGCGTACGAGGGCCCGACGGGCTGGGACCACTTCCGCCGTACGGAGTGATCTGCGACCGACGTCGCCGGCCGGCCCCGGTTCGGGGCCGGCCGCGGTCGTACCCTTCTTCCGTGAGTGAGATCGAGATCCGGGCCCGGCGCTTCGACGCATCCGAGTCGCAGGCGTTGATCCGGGCGGCCCTGGCCGACCTCGGCCAGCGGTACGGCGGCAGCGGCGACGACACGCCGGTCGACGCCGCCGAGTTCGAGCCCCCGGCGGGCGCCTTCCTGGTCGCCTACCTGCACGGGCAGCCGGTGGGCTGTGGTGGCTGGCGCAGCCACGGCGACGACGGCGAGACGGCGGAGCTGAAGCGGATGTACACGGCGCCGGCCGCCCGGGGCCGGGGGGTCGCCCGGTCGGTGCTCGCGGCGGTCGAGCGGTCGGCGCGGGAGCAGGGCCGCAAGCGGATGGTCCTGGAGTGCGGCGACAGGCAGCCGGAGGCGATCTCCATGTACACCTCGGCCGGCTACGAGCGGATCCCGAACTTCGGCTTCTACAAGGACGCCCCCGGCTGCCTCTCCTTCGGCCGCACCCTCTGAGGGCCGCGCCGCCGCGGACCGGATCAGCTGACCGTGATGTGGATCTGGTCGGCGGCCTTGCGGGCGGCGCTCTCCGCCCCGGTGGCGTCGGCGCCCCAGGCCAGCAGGTGTCCGCTGCGCTGGGCCGAGGAGAGCAGCTCCGGCACCGTGTCCCCGACGGCGACCTCGACCTGCACGTCGAGCACGCCGGGCACCCGCAGCGCCGCCTTGACCCCGTCCACGGCGGTGACCCGCCCGGGCGGGGCCACCAGGAACTCGACGGCCGCCGCGCCGGCCGGCCGGGCCGGCAGCGCGGGCCGCTCGCCGCGCAGCACCCGCAGGTACGCCTCGATGAAGCCGCACTCGTAGGCGATCGAGACCAGTGCGGTGATCATGTCGCCGGGCATCCGTGCCGCGCACTCCACCAGCGTCGGCACGCCGTCGACCAGGATCCACTCGCTGTGCAGCATGCCGCTGCGGAAGCCGGCCGCCTCGGCGAGCCGGACGGCGGCGTCGCGCAGCGCCCGGTGCTCCGCCTCGGGAAGCGCGGACGGCACGGTGTGGCCACTCTCCACCGGGAACCGACCCCCGACGATCCGCTTGTCGGTGACGTTGGCGAAGATCGTCTCGCCGTCGGTGACCAGCAGCTCGACGCTGTGCTCCGAGCCGGCGAGCAGCTCCTCGACCAGCACCTCGGTGGGCAGGCCCGCGGCGGCCTCCACCGGCGCCTGCGGGGTGGCGCTGGCCGCCCAGGCGGCGGCGATCTCCGCCGGGTCGGCGATCAGCTGCACGCCCAGGCTGCCGGAGCGGCGGGTGGGCTTGAGCACGCACCGGTCGCCGTGGCACCGGGCGAACTCCGCCGCCCGCGCCGGGTCGTCGACCAGCTCGTACGCCGGGTTGGCCAGGCCGGCGGCGTCGGCGAGCAGCCGCATCCGGTGCTTGTCGGTGAAGACATCGGCCGCCGGTAGCCCGGCTCCGGGCAGGCCGAGCCGCTCGGCCAGCCGGGCCGTGGCGCCGACCGCGTACTCCAGGCCGGGCACGACGAGCCGGGCGGAGGCCAGGCCGGGTTCCCGGGCGAGCAGCGCGTCGACATCGAGGCCGGTCTGGTAGTTGGCCGGCACCAGTCGGGAGACGAGGGGCAGCTCGGCGGTGAGGCGTTCGAGGCCCCGTCGGCGGATCACGTCGGGCTCCTCGACGACGACCACGCTGCCGGCCGGCAGCTCCTGGTCGAACCACCGCAGCGCGCCGAGCGACGCGCCGATCACCACCATCTCGTCGCGACCCAGGTCCAGGTCCACCGGTCGTTCCTCCCCCACCCCACCGGCGCCGGACCGGACAGCCGGCGCAGCACGACCCTAATCGGGCCGCACACCCCCGGTCGCCAGGTGTTCGGCCAGCCGTCAGCTCCGGCTTTCGGACACGACAGAAGTGGCTTCCGGACACGACAGAAGCCGGCGGACCCTTCCGGTCCGCCGGCTACCGACGAGTTCTGGGTGGTGCTACCGCGTCAGGCGCGGGTGACCTTGCCGGCCTTGATGCACGAGGTGCAGACCTGCATCTTCTTGGTGGTGCCGCCACCGGCCGGGGTACGCACCGACTGGATGTTCGGGTTCCAGCGGCGGTTGGTCCGCCGGTGCGAGTGGGACACGTTGTGGCCGAAGCCCGGCCCCTTGCCACAGACGTCGCACACGCTAGCCACGGGATACTCCTGGGTTTGAAACGTTCATGAGGTCGCCGCCAGGCGCAGCCCGGGCAACCTGGCCAGGTTACCCGATGGCTCGCCGGTACGCCCAACCGGCCCGGCCGGCGGCGGTCGACGGGTCCAGGTCGCGGCGCGGCGTCACCCACGTCGGGCTGGATTTGTCGGCGACGGCTCCAGGTCGCGGCGCGGCGTCAGACGCGCCGAGCTGGAGTTGTCGGTGTGATGCCGCCCAGCGTACCGGCCCGGCCCGGGCCCGGAATGCCGCCCCGGCCGGTCGGACACGCCGACGGGAATCGGTCGACCTCGGCGCGTGTCGCTGCGCGCCAGTAGGCTTCCGGACGTGCTGGACACCCTCGACGCCGCCGCGGTGCGCCGCTGGTGCGCGAGCGGGCTGGCCGCCCTCCAGCGACACCAGGGCGAGATCGACGACCTCAACGTCTATCCGGTCCCGGACGGGGACACCGGCACCAACCTGGTGCTCACCCTCACCTCCGCGCAGCAGGCCCTCGCCATGGACCTGGAGACCCTCCCCGAGGACGGGCACACCCCGCACGGGCACGCGCTGCGGCTGATGGCCCGGGGCGCGCTGCTCGGTGCCCGGGGCAACTCCGGGGTGATCCTGTCGCAGATCCTGCGGGGCCTGGCCGACGCGCTCGCCGCCGCCCCGGCGGTCCGCGGCCGGCTGCTCGCCGCCGCGCTGGCCGAGGCCACCACAGCCGCGTACGCCGCGGTCGCCCAGCCGGTCGAGGGCACCCTGCTCAGCGTGGTCGCCGCCGCCGCCCGCGCCGCCGTGCAGGCGGACAGCGACGACCTGCGCACGGTGACCCGGGCCGCGGCGGCCGGGGCGGCCGGCGCGCTCGCGCGTACCCCCGAGCAGTTGCCCGCGCTGGCCCGCGCCGGCGCGGTGGACGCCGGCGGCCGGGGCCTCTGCCTGCTGCTGGACGCGCTGGTCGAGGTGGTCACCGGGGAGAGCCTTCGGCCGCCGGCGCCCGTGTCGCCCGCGGTCCGCCCGCCCGCCACGGCGGCCCGGGAGACCGGCTCCCCGGCGTACGCCTACGAGGTGCAGTACCTGCTCGACGCCACCGAGGAGGCGGTCGTCCGGCTGCGCGCCGAGCTGGGCGCGCTCGGAGACTCCCTCGTCATCGTCGGTGACGCCGGGCCAGCCATCGGGACATGGAACGTGCACGTGCACGCCAACGACGTCGGTGCGGCGATCGAGGCGGGCGTGGTCGCCGGTCGCCCGCACCGGATCACGGTGACCCGCTTCGCCGACCAGGCGCCGCCACCGCCGCTGCCCGACGGCCGGGCAGCCGTGGTGGTGGCCACCGGCGCCGGCATCGCCGAGCTGTTCGGGGCCGAGGGGGCCACGGTGGTGCCGGCCAACCCGTCCACCGGCGAGCTGCTTGACGCGATCCGCGCCACCGGGGCCGCCCGGGTGGTGGTGCTGCCCAACGACCCCAACACCCAGTCGGTGGCCAGCACGGCGGCCCGGGAGGCGCACCGGCTCGGGGTGAAGGTGAGTGTGGTGCCCACCCGGTCCCCGGTGCAGGCGCTCGCCGCCCTCGCCGTCCGCGACCCGTCCCGCCGCTTCGAGGACGACGTCATCGCCATGGCCGAGGCGGCCGGCGCCTGCCGCTACGCCGAGGTCTGCCACGCCAGCAAGGAGGCGCTCACGGTCGCCGGGCCGTGCCGGCCGGGCGACGTGCTCGCGCTGGTCGAGGGGGAGGTGCACCTGATCGGCGCCGAGCTGCTCGACACCTGCACCGCCGTGGTCGACCGGATGCTCGGCGGCGGCGGCGAACTGGTCACCCTGCTGTGCGGGGCGGAGGCCCCGGACGGGCTGGCCGACCGGGTACGCGAGCACGTCGAGCGGTCCTGGCCGTTCGTGGAGGTGCAGGCGTACGAGGGCGGGCAGCCGCACTATCCGCTCCTGGTGGGGGTCGAATGACGAGCGAACCGGCCACGGTGGACACGCCGCTGAAGAAGCTGGTCGGGGAGAAGACCGCCAAGGCCCTGGCCAGTCACCTCGACCTGCACACCGCCGGCGACCTGATCTACCACTTCCCCCGCCGCTACGACGAGCGCGGCGAGCACACCGACATCCGCTCGCTGGACGTGGGGGAGCAGGTGACCGTGCTGGCCCAGGTGCAGCGCACCGCGGTCCGGCCGATGCGCCAGCGCCGGGGCAACCTGCTGGAGGTGACCGTCGGGGACGGCTCCGGCGGCGTGCTCACCCTCACCTTCTTCGGCAACCAGGCGTGGCGGGAGCGGGACCTGCGCCCCGGCCGCTGGGGGCTCTTCGCCGGCAAGGTCACCGAGTTCCGGGGCAAGCGGCAGCTCAACGGCCCGGAGTACGTGCTGCTCGGGGAGGGCGGCGACGGCGAGGCGGCGGCCAACGAGGAGGTCGAGGAGTTCGCCGGTGCGCTGATCCCGGTCTACCCGGCCGCCGCGGCGGTGCCGACCTGGGTGATCGCCCGCTGCGTCCGGGTGGTGCTGGACACGTTCACCGCGCCGGACGACCCGCTGCCCGCCACGGTGCGGGCGAGCCGGAACCTGGTCGGCATCGGCACCGCGCTGCGCGAGATCCACCGGCCGTCCAGCAAGGAGGAGCTCTACCGGGCCCGGCGCCGGCTCAAGTGGGACGAGGCGTTCGCCGTGCAGCTCACCCTGGTGCAGCGCAAGCACCGCGCGGCGGCCTGGCCGGCGCGGGCCCGCCCGGCGAGACCGGGCGGCCTGCTGGACGGCTTCGACGCCCGGTTGCCGTACGAGCTGACCTCCGGCCAGCAGGCCGTCGGCCGGGAGATCGCCGCCGACCTGGCCACCGCCCACCCGATGCACCGGCTGCTCCAGGGCGAGGTCGGCTCCGGCAAGACGGTGGTCGCGTTGCGGGCCATGCTCCAGGTGGTCGACGCCGGCGGGCAGGCCGCGCTGCTCGCCCCGACCGAGGTGCTCGCGGCCCAGCACTACCGGGGCATGCTCGACCTGCTCGGCCCGCTGGCCCGGGCCGGCGAGCTGGGTGCCGCCGATGGCGCCACCCGGGTGGAGTTGGTCACCGGCTCGCTCGGCGCGGCGGCCCGGCGGCGGGCGCTCGCCGAGGTGGCCGAGGGGCGGGCCGGCATCGTGCTCGGCACCCATGCCCTGCTCTACGAGGGGGTCGACTTCCACGACCTGGGTCTCGTGGTGGTGGACGAGCAGCACCGGTTCGGCGTGGAGCAGCGGGACGCGCTGCGGGCCAAGGCCGACCAGCCGCCGCATGTGCTGGTGATGACCGCCACCCCGATCCCGCGCACGGTGGCCATGACCGTCTACGGCGACCTGGAGATCTCGA
The DNA here is from genome assembly GCF_042869115.1 of Micromonospora sp. NPDC007230. NCBI lineage: Bacteria > Bacillati > Actinomycetota > Actinomycetes > Micromonosporales > Micromonosporaceae > Micromonospora > Micromonospora sp. NPDC007230. The sequence goes on from NZ_JBIAFE010000004.1 coordinate 337,247, forward strand.
CTCTCTCCCAGCTGCCGCAGGGGCGTTCGCCGATCGCCTCGCACGTGGTGCCGGCCGCCGAGAAGCCGGCGTTCCTCGACCGGGCCTGGCGCCGGCTGCGCGAGGAGGTCGCCGCCGGCCACCAGGCGTACGTGGTCTGCCCGCGGATCGGGGAAGGACCGGCCGCGGAGGAGGAACCGCCCCGCGAGGACGACAACGGCCGCCGCCCACCCCTCGCGGTGACCGAGGTGGCGCCGCTGCTCGCCGAGGGCCCGCTGCACGGGCTGCGGATCGGCGTGCTGCACGGGCGGCTGCCGGCCGACGAGAAGGACGCCGTGATGCGGTCCTTCGCCGCCGGCGACCTGGATGTGCTGGTGGCGACCACGGTGGTCGAGGTGGGGGTCAACGTGCCCAACGCCACCGTGATGATCGTGCTGGACGCCGACCGGTTCGGCGTCTCCCAGCTGCACCAGTTGCGTGGCCGGGTGGGCCGCGGCTCGGCGCCCGGCCTCTGCCTGCTGGTCACCGAGGCGATGGAGGGCTCGTCGGCGCGGGAGCGGCTGGACGCGGTCGCCTCCACCACCGACGGATTCAAGCTCGCCGAGTTGGACCTGGAGCAGCGGCGCGAGGGTGACGTGCTAGGCGCCACCCAGTCCGGCCGCCGCTCGCACCTGCGGCTGCTGTCGCTGCTGCGGGACACCGACCTGATCCGGGATGCCCGGGCCGAGGCGATCGCCCTGGTCGAGGAGGATCCGGAGCTGGCCGGGCACCCGGCCCTGGCCGCCTCGGTCGCGGCCCTGGTCGACGAGGAACGCGCGGAGTACTTGGAGAAGGGCTGACCCCACCGATCGGCCGGCCGCGCCTAGGATCGGTCGATGTCGACCCTGCCCATCCCTCGTGGAGTGCTCCTGCTGGCCCGTGGCGACGAGTTGGTCATCGACCGGGTGACCGGCTCCGCCGACGACACCGCCGGGCTGCCCTGCACCCGGGCGACCCGGTTCCAGATCGCCTCGATCAGCAAGCAGATGGCCGCGGCGGCGGTGTTGCTCCTCGCCGAGCGGGGCGCCCTCGGCCTGGCCGATCCGGTGAGCCGCTGGCTGCCGCACTCACCGCCGGACTGGTCTCGGATCAGCCTGCACCACCTGCTCACCCACACCTCGGGCCTGGGCCACTGGCCGGAGTACCCGATGATCGACCTGGGCCGTCCGGTCGAGCCGGACGAGTTGCTGGCCGTCTTCGCCGGCGTGCCGCCGCTGTTCGCCCCCGGCGCCGGTTGGCACTACAGCAGCCCGGGGTACGTCCTGCTGGCCCGCGCCGTCGAGCGGGCGTCCGGCCGGCCCTACGCCGCGTTCCTTGCCGAGGAGGTCTTCGGGCCGCTCGGCATGACCGGCAGCTTCGCCGGCGCCCCGGCGGGCCGCGTCGACGTAGCGGTCGGACACGAGGGCGGCCGGCCGGTGCCGTCCTGGGATCTGGCCACGGTGAGCATGGGGGCCGGGGACGTCTGGTGCACCGGCGACGACCTGCTCGCCTGGCTCGACGTGCCACGTCGGGGGCGGCTGCTCACCCCCGCCTCGGTGGCGCTGATGACCACCCCGCACGCGGCGGCCACCAGGGGCGGCGAGGCGTACGGCTACGGCTGCTTCCTCGGGCCGCTGGCCGGGGAGCGGGCGGTGCACCACTCGGGGGACAATGCGGGCTTCAAGGCGTTCGCCGCCTGGCTGCCCGACTCGGACCGGCGGCTGGTGGTGCTGGCCAACCAGGCCGAGGTCGATCCCGTCCTGCTCGGCGGGCTCCTCGCCGCCCGCTGAGGGGGCGGCAAACGGCGAGGGCGCGCCGACCGGATGGTCGACGCGCCCTCAGGAGATCCGAACGGGATCAGGCGGTGAAGCGAACCCGACGACGGCGGGCGACCACGAACAGCACCGCGCCGGCGGCGAGCAGCACGGCCGCGCCACCCGCGATCGCGCCGGCCGCCGGACCGGTGACCGGCAGGCCGCCGCCCTGGCCCGCGCAGTCCTTCGGCTGGGTGTAGTCGATGGTCTCGGTGTCCTCGACCACGTCGTACTTGACGGTGACCTTGAGGCCCTTGTACGCGTCGAAGCTGACCGAGGTGGTCTTGCCCGGCTCAGAGACCAGCTTCTTGGTGACGCCCTTCTCCGTGGTCAACGTGACGGTGAAGGGGATGCCCTTCGCCGGGTTCTCCACGATGAAGGTCATCGTGTCGCAGGTCTCCTCGAGCCGGAACACCGGCTCCTCCGGCTCGGCCGGGGCGGAGGGAGTGGCCGCCGGGCTGGTGGCCGCCGGGGTGGGCTCCGGCGACGCCGGCGACTCCGGGCTGGCGCTCGGCTCCGGCGAGGCCGGCGTGCTCGGCGGCTCGGCCGGGGCGCAGTCACCGGCGGGCTGCGCGACGACGCTGCGGGCCTCGGTGATGATCCGGTCGCCGCGCTCCCACCGTGCCTCCACGGTCAGCTTCAGCTCCGGCAGTTCGCCGGTGAAGGTGTGGGTCTGGGTACCGGTCAGGGTGCCCTCGCCCTTCTTGGGCAGGGTGGCCTCGACGGCCAGGCCGCCAGTGATGTCACCCGGCACGGTGGACTCGAGCTTGGTGATGGTGCCGGCGATGTCGGTCTCGCTGTTGCCGACCGACCAGTTGACGGTGACCTTGCCGTCCTGGGCTGTGCAGTAGGTGCCGGAGGGCTCGGGGTGGTGGGCCATGGCCGGGCCGGCGACGGTGGCGACGCCCGCGAGGCCGATCAGCGCGCCGGCGGTGACCGCCAGGGCGCGCCGGAGGTTCAGACGGTTCACGTCTACTCCTGATGAGGGGAAATCGGAGTGTGCCGGGCGGACCGGAGCCTCACGCCCGACAACCGGGCAGACCCTAGCGACAACGACACGTCGGGCGTTACGTGGGTCGACCTCTCATAGAGGGTCTGTTATGAATTTGAGATCATTGATGTACGGCGAGTGTCTACCCGGCCGCCCTGTGGTACGGATCGGGTCGCCCGGGCCGGCGTCGCGTAGCGTCTGGGGCATGTGCGGGAGCAGACGGTGACCCGGATCGTGGCCGGGACGCTCGGCGGCCGGCGGATCGCCGCGCCACCCGGCGCCGGCACGCGGCCGACCTCCGACCGGGTCCGGGAGGCGCTGTTCAGCGCGGTGCAGGCCGAACTGGATCTGCACGGCGCGCGCTTCGCCGACCTGTACGCCGGTTCCGGCGCGGTCGGCCTGGAGGCGCTGTCCCGGGGTGCGGAGCACGTGCTGCTGGTGGAGTCCGACGCCCGGGCGGCCCGGGTGATCCGGGAGAACATCGCCGTGCTGCGGGCCGCCCCGGCCGCTCGCCTGGTCACCGGCAAGGTGGCCGGAGTGCTTGCCGCCGGACCCGACGGCGGGCCGTACGACGTGGTCTTCGCCGACCCGCCGTACGCCGTCTCCGACGAGGAGATCACCGCGCTGCTGGCCGTGCTGGTCGACGGCGGCTGGCTGGCCCCGGAGGCCCTGGTGATCGTGGAGCGGTCCAGCCGCACCGGGCCGGTCACCTGGGTGGAAGGCATCACGCCCGAGCGCAGTCGCCGCTACGGCGAGACCACCCTTTGGTACGGTCGCCGATCATGAGACGTGCGGTCTGTCCCGGCTCGTTCGATCCGGTCACCAACGGACACCTCGACATCATCGGCCGGGCCAGCCGGCTCTTCGACGAGGTGATCGTCGGCGTGCTGGTCAACCAGTCGAAGCAGGGGCTGTTCACCGTCGAGGAGCGGATCGACATGCTCCGCCAGGTGACCGCCTCGTACGACAACGTGCGGGTCGAGTCGTTCCGCGGGCTGCTGGTCGACTTCTGCCGGGCCCAGCAGGCCAGCGTGCTGATCAAGGGCCTGCGCGCGGTCAGCGACTTCGACTACGAGCTCCAGATGGCCCAGATGAACATCGGCCTGGCCGGCGTGGAGACCCTCTTCATGCCGACCAACCCGCTCTACTCCTTCCTCTCCTCCAGCCTGGTCAAGGACGTGGCCAAGTGGGGCGGGGACATCTCGGCGCACGTCCCCGACGTGGTCCGCGAGCAGTTGGTGGCCCGCCTCGCCCCGCAGGCCCGGCCCTGACCCTGGCCTCGCGGCAGACCCCCGGCGGCGCGCGACGCGCCGGGTGGGGGTGGATCGGCGTGCGGTGGAGCGGGCGCGACATGATGTGTGCAGCGCCGAATTCGGGCGCAGGCCGCATCATGTAGGTCGGCCGACGAACGACAGGAGTGAGGTACCGGTGGACCCGCTCGATCGCATCGACGAACTGATCGCCATGGTGGAGCAGGCCCGCTCCGTCCCCATGTCGCGCAACAACTGCATGGTCGACCGGGGCGAGATGATCGCCGCCCTCGACGAGCTGCGCGTCGAGCTCCCCGCCGACCTGCGCCGGGCCGCCGCGCTGCTCGAGGAGCGGGACAAAATCATGGAGGCCGGCAAGCGCGAGGCCGATCGGATCATCAGCGAGGGTGAGGCGGAACACGCCCGGCTGGTCTCGGTGAACGAGATCACCGTCTCGGCCGAGCACGAGGGCGCCCGGATCATCGCCGAGGCCCGCGCCGAGGCGCAGCGCCTCCGGGACGAGGTGGACGACTACGTCGACACCGCGCTGGCCAACTTCGAGCAGTTCCTCACCCGGGCCCTCGCCTCGATCGAGCGCGGCCGGGACAAGATGCACGCGCTGCGTGAGATCGGTACCTTCGCCGGTGACGAGGCGGACCGGCCGCTACCCTTCTGAGCGACGCCCGGGCCGGCGGCCGACAGCCGGCACCCCGGCGGGCGACGCCCCGGTTCGACGGTCCGGCGGTCGCCCAGGTAACCTTCTTTGTCGGCCTCTCACCGGCCGGAGTCTGACTATGCCCAAACACGTGCCTTCTTCACTCGACCCCAGGTCGCCGCTGGTCCTCGACACGAGGGACCTGCCGCGTCGGCCTGGTGCGTTGCGTACGGTCAAGCGGGTCGTGCCGGCACCGGAGGACCTCGGCGTGGAGTTGATCGGTGTGCCGGCGGGCGCGGACCTCGACCTCGATCTGAGGCTGGAGTCGGTGTCCGAGGGTGTGCTCGTCTCCGGGACCGTCAGCGGTCCCATCAAGGGCGAGTGCGGCCGCTGCCTGCGCGCGATCGACGACTCGGTGACCGTGAACATCCAGGAGCTGTACGCGTACGAGAACAGCACCACGGACACCACGACCGACGAGGACGAGGTGGGCCGGATGCAGGGCGATCTGATCGACCTGGAGCCGGCGCTGCGGGACGCGGTGGTGCTCACCCTGCCGACCAACCCGCTCTGCCGGGAGGACTGCCCAGGCCTGTGCCCCGAGTGCGGGGTGCACTGGGACGAACTGCCGGCCGACCACAGTCACCAGCAGGTCGACCCGCGTTGGGCTGCCCTGTCGCAACTGACCCGTAAAGAGGAGTAACAACCGTGGCCGTCCCCAAGCGCAAGATGTCGCGCAGCAACACCCGGGCCCGTCGGGCGCAGTGGAAGGCCGCGGCGGTCGCGACCGTGGCCTGCCCGCAGTGCAAGTCGCCGAAGCTGCCGCACGCCGCCTGCTCCGTCTGCGGCACCTACAACGGCCGCCAGGTCCTCGAGGTCTGACCTGGACGCCGAGTGACGTCCCCGACCACAGGTCGGGTGGCGCGCGCACCCTGGCTCACGCCCGGTGCCCCGGCTCCCTCCGCCGCCGTCCGGCCCCCGGCCGGCGTCCCGTCGGAGCCGGGCACCGCGCGGATCGCCGTCGACCTCCTCGGCGGGGACGATGCTCCCGCCGTCGTGGTTGACGGCGCTCTGCGGGCCGTACGCACCGACCCTGACCTGCACCTGCTGCTCGTCGGACCGACCGAGGTCGCCGACGGGCTGATCGGCGCGCTCGCCCCCGAGCAGCGCGCCCGCGTCACGGTCCGCCCGGTGCGGACCGCCGTCGGCATGGCCGACCACCCCACCGCCGCCCGCGCCGAGAGCACCGTGCGGGCGGCCGTCAACGCCGTCCGCGACGGGTTCGCCGACGCGCTCGTCTCCGCCGGCTCGACCGGCGCCACCGTCACCGCCGCCGCGCTCGGCCTCGGCCGCTGGACCGGGGTACGCCGCCCGGCGCTGGTGGCCACCCTGCCCGCCGTCGCCGGACCGGTGGTGCTGCTGGACGTCGGCGGCACGCTGGAACCCCGTCCCGCCACCCTCGCCCGGCACGCCGTGCTCGGCGCCGCGTACGCCGCCGTGGCGCACGCCGTCGCCGCGCCCCGCGTCGGGCTGCTCTCCGTCGGCACCGAGGCGGGTAAGGGTGACCGGCTGCGCCGTGCCGCCGATCCCGCCCTCGCCGCCGTGCCCCTGCCGTGCGGCGCCCGCTACGTCGGCCTCGTCGAGGGGTACGACGTCTCCCTCGGCGCGCGCGCCGACGTCGTGGTCACCGACGGGTTCACCGGCAACGTGCTGCTCAAGGCGATCGAGGGCGCGTATGCGATGGCCGGCGGACCCCCGGCGAGCGGCGGCGCGCCACGTGCGGCGGCCCTGCTCGGCGTGGCCGGTACGGTGGTCGTCTGCCACGGCGCGGCCCGGCCCGACGACGTCGCCTCCGGCATCGCCCTGGCGGCCCACCTGTGGCGGCGGGGCGCCACCGACACCGTCGCCGCCCTGCTCGACGGCATGCCGCACGATCTCGCACCTGACCGAACCGACACCGAGGTAGCACCATGACCAACGACAAGCGGCGGCGGGCTCCCGTCGGCCACCTGGAGGCGGCCTTCGGGGTGTCGCTCGACCCGGAGCTGCTGGAGCGCGCCCTGACCCACCGCTCCTACGCGTACGAGAACGGTGGGCTCCCCACCAACGAACGGCTCGAGTTCCTCGGCGACTCGGTCCTCGGCGTGGTGATCACCACGGCGCTCTTCCACAACCACCCGGACCTGCCCGAGGGGCAGCTCGCCAAGCTGCGCGCCAGCGTGGTGAACATGCGCGCGCTGGCCGACGTGGCGCGCGGTCTCGGCCCGGCGGGGCTGGGCGCGTACCTGCTGCTGGGCAAGGGCGAGGAGACCACCGGCGGCCGGGACAAGGCCAGCATCCTGGCCGACACCCTGGAGGCGCTGCTCGGCGCGATCTACCTCCAGTACGGCCTGGACACCGCGGCCATCGTGATCCACCGGCTGTTCGACCCGCTGATGGCCGAGTCGGCCGGCCGGGGCGCCGCCCTGGACTGGAAGACCAGCCTGCAGGAGCTGACCGCCGCGCTGGGGCTGGGCGTTCCCGAATACCGCATCGAGGGCACCGGCCCGGACCACCTCAAGACCTTCACCGCCTGGGTGGTGGTGGCCGGCAACCGGTACGGCGGCGCCGAGGGACGCAGCAAGAAGGAGGCCGAGCAGCGGGCCGCCGAGTCGGCCTGGCGGATGCTGACCGAACAGGCCGAGAAGGAGCAGGCCACGCTGGGGGCGAGGGAGCTTTCGCCGGGGGCGGCGGACGACGCCGGCAGCGGGTCTGCGGCCGACGCGGCCGGAGCGGGCGCCGGCCGTGCCTGAGCTGCCCGAGGTCGAGACGGTCCGGCAGGGGCTGGCCCAGTGGGTCATCGGCCGGACGATCAGCTCGGTGGAGGTGCGCCACCCCCGGGCCGTACGCCGGCACCAGCCCGGCGGGGCGCACTTCGCCGACGTGCTGACCGGCCGGACGATCACCGACGTCCGGCGCCGGGGCAAGTACCTGTGGCTGCCGCTGGACAGCGGTGACGCCCTCGTCGGGCACCTCGGCATGTCCGGTCAGCTGCTGCTGCAGCCGGTCGAGGCGGCCGACGAGCTGCACCTGCGGGTCCGGTTCCGGTTCGGCGACGACGGCCCGGAGCTGCGCTTCGTCGACCAGCGCACGTTCGGCGGGCTGGCGGTGTCCGAGGGCGGCGCGGAGCTGCCCGGGGAGATCGCACACATCGCCCGGGACCCGATGGACCCGGAGTTCTCCGACACCGACTTCGTGGCCGCGCTGCGGCGGCGGCGCACCGAGGTGAAGCGGGCGCTGCTCGACCAGACCCTGGTCTCCGGGGTCGGCAACATCTACGCCGACGAGGCGCTGTGGCGGGCCAGGCTGCACGGCGCCCGCCCGACCGACGCGCTGACCCGCCCGGCGGCCACCCGGCTGCTCGCGCACGTGCGGGACGTGCTCGGCGAGGCGATCAAGCAGGGCGGCACCAGCTTCGACGAGCTGTATGTCAACGTCAACGGCGAGAGCGGCTACTTCGACCGGTCGCTGAACGCGTACGGCCGGGAGGGGGAGCCCTGCCCGCGATGCGGCGCGCCGATCCGCCGCGAGGCGTTCATGAACCGGTCGTCGTACAGTTGCCCGCGCTGCCAGCCCCGCCCCCGAGGAGCGCTGCGGGGATGACCCTGAGCCGGCTCGGGGTTGCGCCGGTGTGCCGTCCCGGGCGGTTTCCGGCGCGTCCCCCGCTCGTACCCTGAAAATGCCGTTCTGTCCGGTTGGCTGAGCCCCGCGCGGCCCGGCCGGCCGGGTTCTGGCGGATGGGGGACGAGCCGGGGCCGTTCCCCGATGTCCGGGCGTCGCCCGCTCCCTAGCGTCAGACCGTCGGCACAGGGCCGACGTCTGGAGGGGGAACCCGGGTATGGGCAGGCGACCGGTGACGGTGCGATTGGCACGGTGGAGTGCGGAGCACCCGTGGCGGGCCATCGCGCTGTGGGTGGTGTTCGTGGCGGTGTGCTTCGTGGGCGGCAACGCCGCGGGCCTGAACGAGGCGACCGCAGCTGACCAGGCGACCGGCGAGGTGGGACGGTCCGACCTGATCGTCGACAGCGGCGGCTTCCACGAACCGGCGACGGAGAACGTGCTGATCACGTCCCGCTCCGAAACGCTCGACCAGGCCGCGGCGAAGGCCGCCGCCGACGACACGGCGGCCCGGCTGCGGCAGGTCGACGGGGTCGGCTCGGTGGGTACGCCGATGCCGTCCCGGGACGGCAGCGCGCTGCTGCTGCCGATCACCATGTCCGGCGACCCGGAGACCGCGTCGGACCGGGTGCAGCCGCTACGGGACGCCACCGCCAAGGTGCAGGAGGCGCACCCGGCGCTGCGGATCGAGGAGGTCGGGGGGCCCTCGATCAACAAGGCGCTCGACGACACCCTGGGCAAGGACTTCAAGCGGGCCGAACTGCTCAGCCTGCCGGTCACCCTGGCCATCCTGATCATCGCGTTCGGTGCGCTGATCGCGGCCGGCGTGCCGGTGCTGCTCGCGCTCTCCTCGGTGGCCGCGGCCATGGGGCTCTCCACGCTGGCCTCGCACCTGGTGCCGGCCAACGACACCACGGCCAGCGTGATCCTGCTGATCGGCATGGCGGTCGGCGTCGACTACTCGCTCTTCTACGTCCGCCGGGAACGCGAGGAACGGGCGAAGGGGCGGTCCCGGCTCGACGCGGTGGAGGTCGCGGCGGAGACCTCCGGGCACGCCGTGGTCGTCTCCGGCACCGCCGTGATCATCTCGATGGCCGGGCTGCTGCTCGCCCAGGACGCCATCTTCTCGTCGCTCGCCGTCGGCTCGATCCTGGTGGTCGCGGTCGCGGTGCTCGGCTCGCTGACCGTGCTGCCGGCGCTGCTCGCCAAGCTCGGCCGCTGGGTCGACCGGCCCCGGGTGCCGCTGCTGTGGCGGCTCACCGCCCCGCGTACCGGCCGGCACGGCCAGCCGGCCCGGCCCCGGTTCTGGCCGGCCGTGCTGAAGCCCGCGCTGCGGGCCCCGCGGGCCACCCTGATCGTCTCGGTCGGGCTGCTGCTCGCCCTGGCCGCCCCGGCGCTGGGGATGCAGCTGAAGTTCCCCGGCATGGAGGACGTGCCGCGCAGCACGCCCGCCATGCAGGCGTACGACCGGCTCACCGCCGCCTTCCCGAGCAACGGCACCAGCCACACCGTGGCGGTGCGGGCGCCGGCCGAGCAGGCCGATCGGGTGCACGCCGCGCTGACCGACCTGGCCGGGCGGGCCGCCGCCGATCCGCTCTTCGCGCCGGCCGAGGGGGACGGCCCGAAGATCAAGGTGTCGGCCGACCGCCGGGTGTCGGTGCTGGAGGTGGCCACCCCGTACGGCAGCCGCACCGACGAGGCCACGCGCTCGCTGCACGAGCTGCGCGAGGACCTAGTGCCGCGTCTTTGAACGTTGATCGTGTAATCCATCGGTTCTGAGGAGCCGTCAGGCACGCTGTCTCCCAACGCATCAGGCTGTGGGAGGTG